>NZ_JAZGJP010000001.1:0-340045 GCF_036408795.1 Olsenella kribbiana | reverse complement strand
AATCAGACACGCCACAAAGGCGCAGGGCTTCCGGAGGACGATATAGAGAATGGTCCCATCCTCGGAGCGGAATCCGGGGATGGGACAATCATGCCTCTTGACAGAAGGATCTACATATCAGTGCGTCAGGAACCAGATGATGAGGAGGATGACGGCAGCGATTACGATGAGGAGGGAGATGAAGGTGATGCGCTGCTTTCTCGTGGAGCTCCTGAGCTGCTTTTCGGAGCGGGCAAGCGAGCTCACTTCCTGCTTCTGGATATCGACGAGGTGCTGCTTCTCTGCCACGGATTCGGCGAGCTTCTTCGTGACCTCGGGGTGGGCATGGATGTCCTCTGCCTCATCGAGGAGCTTCTGGGCGGCCTCGATATTTGCCTGAGCCGTGTCGCGGTCCTTCGAGGCATCGCGGATCCCCATCTCGCGCTGCACGACATCGTTGTCGAGCGTTGCCTCCTCGGTCTGGAAGCTCTGGTAGCGCTCGTCGTACTCGGCCTTCCGACGCTTGGCTTCAGTGCTTGCTTCCTCTGCTGCCTTCTGCGCGGAATCGAGTGCCTGCTGCTGGTTCCAGAGATGGCGCTGGGCGGCATCGACATTCTTCTGTGCCTCGTCGGTAACCAGAGGGATGTCTGCCTTCGTGCTCTCGAGGTGTGCCTTCTCGGCAGAGATCTCCTGCTCCATGCGGGCGATGGCGCCAGCATCGGTATCAGGCCTGCCTTTGAGCTCCTCGAAGTCGGCGTTGAGCTTGCGAAGACGTGCTTGGGCATTGTCGTAGGCCTTGTTCGCGGCAGAGATCCTCTGCTCGCGGCGTGCCTGTGCATCGTTTGCCTCGGTCTGCGCAGCCTTGGCGGCTTTCTTCGCCTCGGAGAGGAGCTTTGCCGTATCGTCAGCGCGGCCACGGGTGGATTCCATGACGTTATGGAAAGGCTTGAGCGCTTCTGCATGCTCCGAGCGCATGGCTTCGAGCTCGCCAGCCAGCTTGTCATGCTCTTCCTTCAGGACCTCGATGCGGCGCTCTGCTGCAGCCTTCGCCTTCTCGGCATCCGTCCTGGCCTTCGTCTGCTCGGAGACGATCTGGGCGTAGCTTCTCGTCACATCGATCCTGTGGTCGAGCACCTTCTTGTCCTCGGCGAGTGCGGACTCTGCCTTCTTGAGCTCGGAGCGGGCATTCGAGTGCTCCTTCGAGGCAGCGTGCACCTGCCTCACGGCAGCAAAGCCGCCTGTGAAGCCAGAGGAGCCCTTCGGCTTCTTCTGTGTCTTCTGGTCCTTCTGCTGCTTCTTGTCCTTGCGCCTCTCATGGCGGGGCTTCTTTGTATCGCTGCGCTCTTCTGCGTTGTCCTGCATGGTTTCCAAGCTCCTTGGTGCTTCAGCATGTACATGTACCATTTTGGCGCATTTCCGCCCGCCGCTGCCCAGAAATAGGAAAGCGGGTGTCATTTCATGCCATCGCGGACAGCTGCAGAGCTTCGAGATGGAGGGAATATGCTGGAACATTCTGGATTCTGCGTAGTGAAAAGAAAGTGTGTCACAAGTGCACAAGTTTTGTTACAGTAATGGCAAATGCGCATTGCGGGGCAGCCCGCGCGCTCCATTGTCGTGTCAAAGGAGAAAAAGATGGTTTCCAAGCAGACGACCATTGTCAACGCTACTGGTCTTCACGCACGTCCCGCTTCCCAGTTTGTTGCTGCCGCAAAGAAGTTCCCCTGCAATGTGACGATCAAGGACCTCACGAAGGGCTCCGCTCCTGTCAACGCAAAGTCCATCATGATGATTCTTGCTGCTGGCCTCGCTGCTGGCACCAAGGTCGAGGTTGCCTGCGACGGCGACCAGGAGCAGGAAGCTCTCGACACCCTCGTCGCTCTGATTGACGACGGCTTTGGCGAGAAGTAGTCAGCCCTCTGCACTCAAGCAAGGATTGACCGGAACAGCCCGGTGCCCTCAGGGCATCGGGCTGTGCCTTTTTGACCTCGATGGAACGATTCTTGCGCATCATCAGGGAATCTCTCCTCGGGTTGTAGCGGCAATCAAGATGCTCCAGGACCACGGTGTCGCGACGGCTGTCTGCAGCGGGCGCCCGCGCGGCCTCATCGAAGGGCCGGCCACCGATGCTGAGTGCATGGATTATTACGTGACAGCAAATGGAGCCTGCATCGCCGACGGGAATCTTGCACCGCTTGTGCGCAGGCCCATCGAGCGTGATGACGCGCTCAGGATCTACCAGGCGTTCAGGCCGCTCCATGCCGCCTGGCATGTCCATCTCGGTATGGATACCTACGCCGAGGTAGGTGCCATCTCCTATATGGCAGGACAGACGGAGCGCAAGAGCGGGTCAGCCCTCGATATTCTGAAGGGCTTCGTCTCGCATCCGATATTCCGTCTCAAAGGATGGCACAACTGCCTGTCGGTCCTTCCGAAGCTCAAGAGTGCAGAGGATGGGATAGAGAAGCTCGACTGCTCCTTCCCGGTACCCGAGAACATGAAGGTGGCAGAGCGCATCCTCGAGCGTGAAGGCATCTGGGAAGTGGCCGAGATGGAGAAGACCCAGATCGAGATCACGAAGAAGGGTGTCACAAAGGGCACGGGCGCCGATGCGCTTGCTGCCTATCTGGGCATCCCGAAAGAGGCTGTCGTCGCTTTCGGCGACGGCGGAAACGATATCCCGCTCATCGGGCATGTCGGCCATTTCGTCGCGATGGGCAACGCATCGGACGATGTGAAGGCGCTTGCAGACGAAGTCTGTCCAAGCATCGATGAGGACGGCGTCGCCGTCTGGATAGAGGCTGCGCTCGAAGAGGCGCACGCAGCTGCAAAGGAGGCATAACGTGGCCAGCAATCCGAATTTCACGTTCACGGTCCAGGCAGAAGATCCTCTGACCCATGCACGTGCCGGCCTCATCCATACCGAGCACGGCGACATCCCGACGCCCATCTTCATGCCGGTCGGCACGAAGGCAACCGTGAAGGGCATCCTTCCCTCCACGCTCGAGGAGCTTGGTGCCAAGATCATCCTCGCGAACACCTACCATCTCGCAAACAGGCCGGGAGCAGACCTTGTGGACGAGATGGGCGGTCTTCACGAGTTCATGCAGTGGCACCGTCCAATCCTTACCGATTCGGGCGGCTTCCAGGTCTTCTCCCACGGCGAGTTCACGAAGCTCTCCGATGAGGGCGTGACGTTCCGTGCGGTCGACTACGACGGCTCCTATATCCACTGGACGCCTGAGGACAACATGCACATCGCAGAGCAGCTCGGTGCTGATATCGTGATGCAGCTCGACCAGTGCCCGCCCTATCCGGCAGAGCGTCCCTTCGTCGAGCGTGCGGTCGAGCTCTCGAGCGCCTGGGCAGAGCGCTGCTTTGCGGCTCATACCCGCGAGGACCAGGCCCTCTTCGGTATCGTCCAGGGCGGCATGCACATGGACCTGCGCCTTCGGTCCTTGCACCATCTTGAGGAATGCGCCGATTTTCCCGGCTACGGCATCGGCGGCTACTCGGTGGGCGAGGACTTCGAGACGATGTGCGAGACGCTCGATCCCTTGGTCTGCGAGTACATGCCGAAGGACAAGCCCCGCTACCTCATGGGCGTCGGCAATCCGACGACGCTTGTGCATGAGGTGGGCTGTGGTGTCGATATGTTCGACTGCGTGCTTCCGACCCGCACGGCTCGCATGGGCACCGCCTTCAGCCATGAGGGAAGGATGAACCTCAAGAACGCGAAGTATACGCACGACCACGGACCGCTCGATGACAAGTGCACGTGTCCTGTCTGCACAGGCGGCTTCACGCGTGCCTACATCCATCACCTTGTGAAGCAGCAGGAGATGGTCGGCGCCATCCTCCTCTCCATGCACAACATCTACTTCCTCCTGGAGCTCATGCGCCAGGCACGCGCTGCAATCTTTGCGGGCACCTACAAGCAGTTCGAAGACGAGTGGATGGCATCGGAAGCAGTGCGCGACTTCTGATTGCCCAACGTTTCCGCATTTTGTCAATCTTGGCCATGTCCCTATAATGGTTCTGTTGCAGATACGAGGGACCATAGGTTCTAGAAAGTTGCAGGGACATGGCTAAGAACAAGAAGGGGCAAGCACCCCAAGAATCGGGTGTCGCGCGCTGGAATGCCTCAGAAGGCGCATCGGCTACGGCACCGAAGCGCCCGAAATCACGCTCGAAGCGACGCCTGAGCGCAAATGCCCGCCGCTGGTTATCGACGCTCGTCGTTCTCGCAGCGGTCTGCGTTGCCTGCGTGATTGCCTTCACGCCGCTTGGCACCTCCATCAATCAGGGTCTCGATATCAAGGGCGGCGTCTCCGTCATCCTGACGGCCTCGAAGTCTGATGGCTCTCAGCCGAGCTCTGATGATATGGCTACCGCTACATCGATTGTCCAGAACCGCGTGAACTCGCTCGGCGCTTCCGAGGCGACCGTGCAGCAGCAGGGCGCAAATTCCATTCTCGTCCAGATTCCGGGTGCGACGGATGCAGAGACCGCCGTCCAGACCATCGGCCAGACCGGACATATCGAGTTCGTCCGCCTCGACGATATCGGCGACGCCGATGCGCTCCTGAAGATCAGGAATGGCCAGGAGGATGTCGAGCTTGCTGATGGCTCCTACACCGCCTTCATGGATGGCTCCTATATCACGAAGACCTCTGTCGCCCAGTCCTCGACGGGCGAATATGTCGTGAATGTCTCGTTCAACAGCGAAGGTGCCCGGATCTTCGGCGATGTCACGACCGAGCTTGCCCCGACGAAGGGCCAGATCGCTATCGTGCTCGACGGCGTCGTGAAGTCTGCGCCAGCAGTGCAATCCGCCATCACGGATGGCAATGTCTCCATATCGGGCTCCTTCACGCTCGATGAGGCAAAGAGCCTGAAGACGGTCCTGGACTCCGGCTCGCTTCCTGTGACGCTCACATACTCTGAGTCCCGTGTTGTCGGACCGACGCTTGGCCAGGACTCCCTCCAGCAGGGCATCCTCGCCATTGCGACCGGTGTCGCGATCGTCGTCGTGTATCTCTTCTTCTTCTACCGTGGCATGGGCATCCTGACTCTGGGTTCGCTTGCCTGCTTCGCTGTCCTTTATCTCGGCCTTCTTGCCATCCTCTCGAAGAATGGCCTCTTCAGCCTGACGCTTCCGGGACTTGCCGGCATGGTCTTGACGACAGGATCTGCTGCCGACTCGTCGATTCTCGTGCTCGAGCGCTTCCGCGAGGAGATCAGGATGGGGAAGAGCGTCAAGAACGCCTCGATCTCCGGCACGAAGCACGGCATCAAGACCTCGCTTGACGCTGATATCGTGACGCTCGTCTCCGCTATCGCCCTCTTCGCCTTCGCCTCCGGCACGGTCAAGGGCTTCGGCCTCACGCTTGCGCTCGGCGTTGCCTGCGACATCGTGACGATGTTCTGCTTCAAGGCACCGGCACTTCGCCTTCTGGCCCAGCACCAGATTGAGAGGCACCCAAAGTTCTGGGGCATCGAGGAAGATCTGGAAGAGGCAGAACGCGCCCGCAGCGAGCGGGGCGTGAAGGGAGGTGTGGCCCATGCGTAGCCACTTCAAGGGCGAGATCCAGTTCATGAAGCACCGCCGTGCCTTCTTCGTCATCTCCGGTGTCCTCATCGCTCTTTCCGTTGTCGGCATCCTTGCCCGCGGCCTTGTCTTCGGCATCGAGTTCATCGGCGGCACCGAGATCGACTTCCGCGATACGGGAGAGATCACGATCGAGCAGATGCGCGATGCGCTTGCCGATGCAGGCGAGGGCGAAGCGACGGTCCAGACCTCTGTCACGGATGGCGCGACGGGCTTCCTCGTGCGTTCTGGCACGACGGATCCCCAGACGGCCACCGACCATGCCAACCAGGTCGCAGACAGGCTCGGCCTCGAGGATTCCTCCTATCAGGTCACGACGATCGGCCCTGACTGGGGAGCAGATGTCACCCGCTCTTCGCTTCTTGCCTTCTTCGTCGCAATTGCCGCCATCATCGTCTATGTCTCGATCCGCTATGAGTTCAAGATGTCGATCTCTGCTGTCATCGCCCTCGTACATGACCTGCTCATCACCATCGGTGTCTATGCCTGGACGCAGATGCCGATCACGCCGAATGTCGTAGCAGCGCTCCTGACGATCATGGGCTATTCGCTCTACGACACGGTCGTCGAGTTCAACCGCATCGACGAGAACGCAAAGCAGCTTTCTGACGGCAAGCACCATACCTACGACGAGATCGCGAACTACTCGATCAATGAGGTCATCGTCCGCACCATCAACACGACGATCACGTCGGTCGTGCCGGTCATCTGCATGCTTGCTATTGGCGGTTCGACCCTGCGCGACTTTGCCTTCGCCATGTTCGTTGGCGAGCTCCTCGGCACCTATTCGAGCTTCGCGGTCGCTTCCCAGATCCTCTGTGTCTGGAAGGGCAAGGAGCCCAAGTGGGCAAAGATTGCCGCCAAGTACCGTGATACGGCAACGCCCGCACGGGAGGCCTGATCTTTATGGCAGGCCTCAAGGGAAGCAGACGCTGGGATGTCCTTCCTCAAGATGACGAGGCCGCTTCCAAGCTGGCGAATGCACTCGACGTGGCGCCCCTTGTGGCACGCGTGATGTGCGCCCGCGGCATACGCGACGTGGAGGAAGCGAAGCGCTTCCTCACACCCTCGCTCGATCGTGACTGGCAGGACCCTCTGCTGATTCCAGGCATGAAGGAAGCAGCAGACAGGGTCGAGGCAGCGCTCGAGCGTGGCGAGCAGATAGCGGTCTTCGGCGATTTCGATGTCGACGGCATGAGTGCGACCTGCCTTCTGACGCTCGGCCTCAGGGCGCTCGGAGGCAAGGTCGCTCCGTTCATACCGAACCGCTTCGGCGAGGGCTATGGCCTTTCGCGCGAGGCGCTCGCGCGTGTGCAGGAGAAGGCATCGCCCGACCTCATCGTCACGGTAGACAACGGCATAGCAGCGAAGAACGAAGTCGCATGGCTCAAGGAAGAGGGCATCGACGTCGTCGTGACCGACCACCACGAGCCGGGAGACCTCGTGCCTGAAGGCGTGCCGGTGACCGATCCGAAAATGACGGAAGACTGCCCGAGCAGAGACCTTGCCGGTGCCGGTGTGGCTTTGAAGCTTGTGCAGGTCCTGGGCGAGAGGCTTGGGAACCCCGACCTCTGGCGGCACTACACGGAGGTCGCGACCCTCGGCACGATTTCCGACATGATGGACCTGTGCGGCGAGAACAGGGCACTTGTGACCGATGGCCTCGAGCGGATGAGGAAGACGGACCGTCCGGGCATCATCGCTCTGGCCGCAAGCTCGGGCACCGACCTCTCGACGGTCACGGCAGACAGCCTGCCGTTCTCGCTCATACCTCGCCTCAATGCCGCAGGACGCATGGGCTCGACCGATGTGGCCTTCCAGCTCCTGCTTACGGATGACAAGCAGGAGGCGACCCGTCTTGCGGGCCAGCTCGAGGCCATCAACTCGGAGCGCCGCGAGATCGAGGCAGCGCTTACCGACGAAGCGATGGCAATGGTGGATGCACTCTACGAGGGCGGTCGCGTCATCGTCGTCGGCGGCGAAGGCTGGCATGAGGGCGTCAAGGGCATCGTCGCCTCGCGCATGGTGAACAAATACCATGTGCCAGCCCTCCTCTTCACGATCTCTGACGGCGTTGCCAGAGGCTCTGGCCGCTCCGTGGGTTCTGTCGATCTCTTCCATGCGGTCGAGCAGTGCTCGGACCTCCTGATCCGCTTTGGCGGCCATGCAGGAGCAGTCGGCGTCACGCTCGATGCCGCCAATCTCGATGCCTTCCGCGACCGCATGGAAGCCATCATGGATGCCCTGCCTGCAGAGCAGTTCGAGGACAGGGGCGAGGTCGCAGCGATCGTCTCCCTCGCAGAGATTGACCGTCCGACAATCTCCTCGCTTGAGATCCTCCAGCCTTTCGGTATGGGCAACAAGAAGCCGCTCTTCGGCGTCTGCGGCGTCACGATGAGGGGCAGGGCGCGTGTAGGCACGAACGGCGACCATCTGCGCTTCGTTGCAAGCGATGGCACGCACGCCGTGCCTGCCATCATGTTCCGGACGCCCCACATCGAGAAGGCATCAGGCTATGACGGGGCCGTGGACCTCGTCTTCGAGGCTGTGAACGAAACCTGGCAGGGGCGCACGAAGCCGAAGCTCATGGTCAAGGACATCATCTACAGGACCCCTGACGAGGACAGCAAGAAGGCGGAGCCGACGCTTGCCGACGAGCTCTTCGAGCACGCCTCGGAGGTGCTTTCGGTCCCTGAACATGCAGGCATAGCAGAGGCGCTCAAGTTCAGGACCCGTGTCGTGAGGATGCCGGAAGGAACCGACCCCACGCGTCTTTCGGAAGGCGAGGAGCTCTCCGTCTGCTCTGACGGCACGGCAGAGATGTGCTCTCTTGCCCTCGTGACGAAGGAAGGCACGGTCTTGGGGCATCTGCGCCATCATATCGCAGCAGCGCTTGTGCCCGCCATCGATGCCGGCGCGATCTATCGTGCCGAGGTGCTGAAGGTCGTCTGCACCACAAGGAGCCAGGATGCCGCCATCGATATCCAGGTCATGCGGCAGCCGAAGGAGGTGCAGGCAGCAGCTTCGACGGCCAAGGGCGTGCAGGCACTGCGCCAGGAGCTCTCGGGGCTTGCGCCTGAGGCGCTTGCAGAGCGTCTCTCGCATCTTTTCATCGGCGACCACGACCTTCTGCCGGCACAGCGGGAGGCGCTCGCGCTCCTTGGCGCGGGCAAATCCTGCTTCTGCGTGATGGCTACGGGTCGTGGCAAGAGCCTCATCTTCCACGTCCACGCCGCGCGCATGGCGCTCGCGGAGCACAAGGCATCGATATTCGTCTATCCGCTCCGCGCCCTTGTCGCAGACCAGAGATGCCACCTCGAGGAAGCCTTCGGCGCTCTCGGCATGACCGTGCGCGTCCTGACCGGTGCCACAGGCCAGGGAGAGCGGGAGGACATCTTTGCTGCGCTTGCTGCAGGGGAGGTCGACGTCGTGCTCACGACGCCCGAGTTCCTCGCAGCCCATGCACGCCGCTTCGCAAAGGGCGGACGCATCGGCTTTGTCGTCGTCGACGAAGCCCACCATGCGGGGCAGGCAGGGCCTGCAAAGAGAGACGCCTATAGCGACTTCCCGAAGATCCTGGAGGCTCTGGGGCATCCGGTCTGCCTCGCAGTCAGCGCGACGGCACCCGATCCGGTGGCAAAAGAGCTCTGCCGGCTTCTCCAGATTCCGAAATCGAATGTCCTCATCGACAGAACGAGCAGGACGAACCTTGTGCTCGACGATCTTCGCGAGCTGCGCGACCGCGAGGCGGCGCTTGTGCATATCGTGGCAGCAGGGGAGAAGTGCGTCTGCTACGTGAACTCCCGCGAGCAGTCGGTGGCGCTCGTGAGGATGCTCAGGCACGCCGTGCCGGATGAAGCGGGACGCATCGCTTTCTATAACGCAGGGCTCACGCGCCGCGACCGTGCGCGCGTCGAGCGTGCCTTCCGCGAGGGAGACCTTTCCTGCATCGTTGCGACCTCTGCCTTCGGCGAGGGTGTCGATATCCCTGATATCAGGCATGCGGTCCTCTTCCATATGCCATTCTCGGAGATTGAGTTCAACCAGATGTGCGGCCGTGCCGGAAGGGATGGGAAGCCTGCCCAGGTGCACCTGCTCTTCAGCAGCAGGGATGCCAGAATCGATGAGCGCATCATCGCCTCTGCTGCCCCTGCACGCTCTGACCTCGTCGTGCTCTATCGCACGCTCATGCAGCTTGGCAGAGCTGCAAAGGCAGAAGGTGGAGATGGCAGCTTCGACGCGGCGAATGCCGATATCGCCGAGGCGTGCCTCTCCATGGACGACAGAGCGCACATCGACGAGGGATCGGTCTCTGCCGGCATCCAGATATTCCAGGAGCTCGGCTTCCTGTCGACGAGCGGCTGGGGATCCCAGCGTCGTATACTCATGGCAGACGCTCCTTCCCGCATGGACCTCGAGCAGTCCATCCGCTATCTCGAGGGCATGCGTGCACGCGAGGATTTCGCCCGGTTCCGGGACTGGATCCTCACGGCAACGGCACAGGAGCTCACCTGCGCACTCTGCAGGCCCATCATCCCGCATATGGGACGTATCGTCGACGGAGAGGAGTGAACCATGGCAGAAAAGGCCATTCCGAATGCAGACAACTGGCGCCTCCTCGAGGTTACCTGCTCCCGCTACATGGACGAAGAGGCGGTCTCGAAGATTCACGAGGCCTATCACTTTGCAGCCGAGTTCCACAAGGACCAGAAAAGGCGCTCTGGCGAGCCCTACATCAACCATCCGGTCGAGGTTGCGCTGATTCTCGCCGACAAGCTCCATATGGATGAGGATTCGATCTGTGCTGCGCTTCTGCATGACACGGTCGAAGACACGCCTGCCACGCTCTCTGACATCTCTGAGCGCTTCGGCGAGACGGTGGCAGAGCTCGTGGACGGCGTCACGAAGCTCACCTCGATCGAGGTCGAGTCGATGGACGAGAAGCAGGCCCTGAATCTGCGCAAGATGTTCTTGGCGATGTCGAAGGACATCCGTGTCATCATCATCAAGCTTGCAGACCGCCTGCACAACATGAGGACGCTCGCGGCACTGCCGCCCGATCGGCGCATCTTCAAGGCGCATGAGACGATGGATGTCTATGCGCCGCTGGCAGATCGTCTCGGCATCAGCTCCATCAAGTGGGAGCTCGAAGACCTTGCGTTCTACTACCTCGAGCCTGAGGAGTACCAGAGGATCGCCCGCATGGTCCAGGACTCGCGTGCCCAGCGCGAGCAGGATACCGATGAGGCCATAAAGGTCCTGGACGACGAGCTCAAGCGTGCCGGCATCAAGAACTTCCAGATCACGGGACGCCCGAAGCATCTGTGGTCCATCTACCAGAAGATGCTCAGGAAGGACCTCGAGTTCTCTGACATCTATGACCTCATAGCACTTCGCGTGATCGTGCATACGGTCGGCGAGTGCTATTCTGTCCTGGGTGCCGTTCACTCGCTCTGGCATCCTCTGCCAGGACGCTTCAAGGACTACATCGCGACGCCGAAGGCAAATCTCTACCAGTCTCTCCATACCACCGTCATCGGTCCCGATGCCCGCCCGATCGAGATCCAGATCCGCACCGTGCAGATGCACGAGCAGGCAGAATATGGTATCGCAGCACACTGGCTCTACAAGAAGGCCGGCAACTCCCAGGGCCTCATGAGCGCAGACGACAAGAACATCGATTCTGCCATCAACTACATCAGGAAGAACCTCGAGTGGACGACCGAGGGCGACATCGACGATGCCCATGAGTTCCTGAACAACCTGAGGGTCGACCTCTTCGAGGACGAGATCTTCGTCTTCACGCCGAAGGGCGAGGTCATGAGCCTCCGGCGTGACTCGACGCCTCTCGACTTTGCCTACGCTGTGCACACGGAGGTCGGCAACCACTGCGTCGGTGCCAAGGTCAATGGCGCCGTCGTGCCGCTTACCTATCGCCTCAAGATGGGCGACCGCGTCGAGATCCTGACGAACAACAATGCCAAGCCGTCACGCGACTGGGTGAACATCGTCGCGACGCCGTCGGCCCGAGCCAAGATCAGGAAGTACTTCGCTTCCGTCACCCGTGCCGACGATATGGAGACCGGCAGGAACGACCTTGCCCACGAGCTCAGGAAGCGCGGCTACGGCATCTCCACGCCGCGCGTGCAGAAGGCCTGCGAGAAGGTCCTGCCGCAGTTCGATGTCCATACCGTTGACGACCTCATGGCATCGATCGGTGCCGGCAAGTACACGCCGAAGATCGTCGCGAACCGCCTCGAAGAGGTCATGCTCGAGGGCTCTCCTGAAGCCAATGCCCAGGCACAGGCCCAGGCAGACCGCGAAGAGGAGATGCGCCGTGCCATCATGGAGGACCGGCCCCTCATCAAGCCGTCGAAGCCGACCCGCGAGGAGAGAAAGAAGCGCTCGAGCTGCGGCGTGATCGTGAAGGGCGATCCGGACCTGATGGTCCACCTTGCCCACTGCTGCAACCCTGTTGCAGGCGACGATATCGTGGGCTTCGTGACACGTGGACGCGGCGTCTCGGTCCACCGCGCGAACTGCCCGAACGTGAAGGGCCTCATGGAGCATCCTGAGCGCATGATCGACGTCGAGTGGGATACGTCGGGTGCTACCGAGTTCCAGGTCGAGATCGTCGTCGAAGCATCGGACCGCATGGGGCTTCTCAAGGATGTCACGATCGCAATCAACGATTCTGGCGGCAATATCCTGTCCGCTGCGACCCAGACGTCTGCCCAGGGCGTGGCACGCCTGCGTTTCCTCATCGCAATCTCCGACGCGAGCCTGCTCATGCCGCTTCTCGCAAACGTGAGCCGTGTGCCATCGGTCTTCGATGCCCGCCGCATCATGCCGGGCGAAGGGTCGAGCCAGATGAAGAGGAGGCTCTAGATGGCAGAGCTCAGACAGTTCGTGGTAAGCCCCTTCCAGACGAACTGCTACGCCGTGATATCGAATGACCACTGCATGGTGGTCGATCCAGGAGACCAGGGCGCACGCATCGCCCAGGAGCTCAAAGATGTCACGGTCGACCTCATCGTCTGCACGCATGGCCACAACGACCATGTGTCGGGCGTGCGTGCCCTGAAGGAGGCTACCGGTGCCAGGTTCATGATGCCTGAGGCGGACTATGCGTGGGCAAAGGAGCACTCCGGCAAGGTGGACGGCTCGGGCATGGCATACGGAGAGCAGATTCCCGATGCCGATGAGCTGCTGCATGACGGGGACACATGGAAGCTCGATGAGCTCTCCTTCGAGGCTATAGCTGCGCCGGGCCATACGCCGGGCGGCATGGTGCTTCTGGGAGAAGGCTTTGCCTTCGTGGGAGATACGCTCTTCCATCTCTCCTGCGGCAGGACCGACCTTCCTGGCGGCAGCCATGCAGAGCTCATGGAGACGCTTGCCAAGCTCAAGCGCCGCATCCCCGCCTCCTATACGCTCTTCTGCGGCCATGGTCCCGAGACGACGATGGCAGAGGAGCTGGCGCACAACCCCTGGCTCCAGGACGGGGAACATGCATCTGATGGCATGCACTAGGCTGTGCCAAATGTGCAGCGCCAAGAACTTCCGAAAATAGTCGGCTGTGTGGCTTGGGAAGTATGCTAAAGTACCACTTGCGCACAACGCATGTCGGAGTGGCGGAATTGGCAGACGCGCTAGCTTGAGGTGCTAGTGACTGACTAAAAGGTCGTGCGGGTTCAAGTCCCGCCTCCGACACCATCGAGTGTCCTGAGAGCCCCGGATAGGGGCTCTCTTCATATAGAGACAGAGAAATGGGCTGTTCTGGATGCCTGGCATCTGGTATAGTTTGGGAGCCTGATGAAGGCACATATGCCCGAGTGATGGAATTGGTAGACGTGACGGACTCAAAATCCGTTGGCAGCAATGCCGTGTGGGTTCGAGTCCCACCTCGGGCACCAGCGATATGGATGAGGCCGGAAGCTCATGCTTCCGGCCTTCTTTCTTGTTGAGATGCGCTTTTTGAAAGCGGAGCTCCTTTCAGCCTGAAGAGGCAGTTTCGTTAGGAAGACTATTACGTCCTTCTGCTGTCTATGCTTTGCAAAACCTCTGGACGAAACCATTGGTCGCTGAAATGCTGCCACTTGCTGAGTGCTTATACAATCATGAAATTTCAAAGAAATAAAAGGTAAACTGACATTACAATTTCTGAAGTCGAATATTTGGATGTGTAAAAAATGAGGAATGGATTCGGCTGCAGTACCCAATCAATAGGAATCTCAATGCACAGAAGAGCTCATCTTCTGAAACGATATCTATTGTTTGGACAGATTAAGCGTCTTCGACATGGGCTGTAAAGGTCAGAGGCGAGGAGAGGACGCATCATGAATCAGAAAGTCAAGGAATTATTAACTGGCGGCATTGTTGCCGCATCGATGGTACTGGCAGTTGCTGCTCCTGCTGCGGGTGCTTATTTTGAAGCGAACCTAGCAGCGTGGCAAGGTAGAACTTGGATTGCATCTGGAACCAAATACAGTTCATCTCAGGCATATTACGTTGAAGTGGCAAGCGATTCATCTGCCGGCGGACATTTCTGGGTTGATAATGCAGACGGCACTTATATTGGAGCTGCAATCGATTTGAATCGCGGAGAGCATGCTTGGGGAGCCTACCAAGATAGCGGCAGAAGCTATAGCGGCTATGCAACTCTATACGGTCGAGAGCTTGGCTATGGACCAATTGTGGACAACGTGAAAGGCTGGCAAAATCTGAACGGCTAGCATCGGCTACTCGAGGGGGCATTGTGAAATGCCCCCTCATGTACTTGGCATGCTACAGGGGAGGGACGTGTTCATGAGGATGCTTCCGGCCATACGTTTCCAGCTCAGGAATGTCTTCGAATCGCCTCGGTATCTTGCTGCCGTTGCACTTGCAGCGCTGGGCATTGCGGTAGTCTTCGCTGAAGGCCTTGTCAGATTCTGGGGAAGCGATGTCGGCTCCCTGCCCTCGGCCGCTATCGGGTGGATGGGCAATTATGAAAGCATGTATTCGTATCTCTGGGTCTATATGCTTGGTTTCGTTATTCCGACGCTTGGCTGCATGGCTGCAGGAGATTCCTTCTGCCGCGATCTTCGTTCTGGAAGATACGCAATTCTGGCAACAAGGATGGGCAGGCGAACCTATTTCGCTTCATTCCTTCTAGCTGCATTCATTGGATGCTTCGTCTATGTAGCTGCAATGATTGCGGCTTCTCAGATTTTGGAGCTGCTGGTATTTCCTTATGACTCGAGCATAGATGCATTCCAGATAGGATTCGGCAGCAATGCGGCTTCGATGCTGAAATACTCCGACTACGCGGCACGGCTCCCTTTTGGGGCGCTGGCCTCCCTGAGCCCTTACCTGCTGAATCTGGCTTATCTGGCATATGACGCGTTCTACATCTCAGCGCTGGTCATGTTTGCCGCAGCCCTTTCGCTTTATCTGCCAAAGCAGTCGCTTCTGGTGCTCGCGTTTCCGATGGCATTCGTGATTGTTGCGACGCAGATTGCTCCACCCGAGTGGAATCCTCTCGTCAATCTTACCCTGACCATCTCTCGGGCAGAAGATCTCTCTCTTGTAGGGATGTTCTCTGTACCTTTGCTGGTGCTTGCAGCAGCAGTACTGCTGGCTGCAGTATCCGAGTTTCTGCTCAAGGGTGATCCGCAATGAAAGGCGCTGGCCGGCTCATGGTCCCAGGGATAAAGCAATTGCTTTTGAGCGTTGCTCTCTATATCGCATCCGTCCCTGTCATGCTCGCCATGTACGGAAGCCCCTCTCGGCAGGCTCTTCCATCCGAATCCTTCATGAAGCTCTATGGGACCTATTCCCACGAACTTCTGAATGCTCTCTTCTATACGCCAGCCTGCATTGTCCTGCTTGTGCCATCGCTTGCTGGCATCACATCTTCCATGCTGATAGTGAGGCGAAACGGCTTTGCGGATGCAGTGAAGTGTACTCTGCGGGACTGCCTTCTTCTGGCGCTTGTGGCAGGAATGGCCGTCTCGATAGGGCTGGCTCTGGAAGCAGCATTCATTGGCTGCATGGATGCAGCGGGCAGCCTGTTCTGGCTTCTCTGGACATTGGCAGCCTGCTCATACTTCATCAGCTGTGCGCTGCTGCTTGTAGCGGTTTGCATTGCAGCCGGCGAGAGGGCTGCGGTGCTCGTGGCTCTGGGCTATGGCTTCTTTGGCTATTTTCTCGGTGCATCGCCGCTGCGATCGATCGACATGCTGCATTTTGGCTGGATGATAGTGCAGGACATGCAGAACGGTGTCGGAAATGCGCTGGCTGTCCTTCTGCGCCAGCTATTCATCTGCATTGCAATCCTTTCATCTATCAGATTGATGGCGGAATTGTGCGATGTGCCATCAGGGGGCGAAGGCAGATGACAGGCTATCCTCTCCTTGAAAAGGGCCAGATGATACGCTGCATGATTTGTGCAGGCGCAGCGCTCCTGTGTGCGCTCGCACCGCTTGCGAACACATCGGATTACCTGATGGCTGAGATTGTGGGAGGGGC
The DNA here is from genome assembly GCF_036408795.1 of Olsenella kribbiana. Classification (NCBI taxonomy): domain Bacteria; kingdom Bacillati; phylum Actinomycetota; class Coriobacteriia; order Coriobacteriales; family Atopobiaceae; genus Olsenella; species Olsenella kribbiana. The sequence continues at coordinate 323,946 of NZ_JAZGJP010000001.1, read as the reverse complement.
AAGCATTGTCGATGCAGGGGAGCAGGGCAATGCAATTCTTTGGCAGTTCGGCAGCATGGCACCGGCTGCTCTCAACATCTTCTTGCTGTCAGATGTGGCGACAGATCCTTCCTTTCAGCATGGCCCGCTCATCAGGTTCCGCATGAAGAATCCTCGTGGCATGCTGCTGCAGGGTGCTGCGAGCCTTCTTGCTGCGGAAATGCTCGTTGCGTGTCTCAGTGCAGTGTCAGAGCTATTGGCCGGATTCCTGATGGGATGGCAGCTTGATGATGGCTCGTTCATAACCTTCATCTCTTTCTCGGCATTGCTGTCATGCTTGTCTGCAGCTGTGTATAACTTGATAGGCTCGCTCCTTGCAAGAGATGGACAGAGCCGCTCTTCTGCTGGCGTATCTGTCCTTCTCTATATCGTATCCTGCATGGCTGTCGCGTCGCTGCCATCCGATTCCCTTGTCTTAAGGCTGCTCCCTGCATGCTGGGGATTCAGCGCCAATGCTCTTGTGGCTGGCCTCGAGACGAATCTTGCTGCATTGCTTCAGGCCGTATTGTGTCTGGATGTCTGGCTCCTTGCTGCTATTGCCACGTTTCTGCTGCTTTTTCCTCACGTCGAAGCCTGATTGGAGTGCCATGGCTGCAGTAAAGATCGAGCATGTCACGAAGAAGATACACGGGCGCGCTGTTCTGGATGATATAGACCTCGAGATTCCTGACGGCTCAGTCGTGGGCTTCACTGGCGTCAATGGGTCCGGCAAATCGATGCTGTTCCGGGCTGTCGCTGGTCTCGTGCGCATCAACGGAGGACAGATACTTGTCGGCGGCAAGCTGCTCGACCGCATGAAAGCCTATCCAGTGCGTCTTGGATACATGGCTGATGGCACAGGGTTCTGGGAATACCGATCAGGGAAAGGCAATCTCGAGATTCTTGCTGGCATCAGGAAGCTGATTGGCCCCGGAGAGATTGCAAAAACGCTCGAGCTGGTTGGGCTGGATGCTGATGACGGGCGGCCAGTATCTGAATACAGCCTCGGCATGAAGCAGCGGCTCAACCTTGCCCAAGCCATCATGGAAGAACCTGAGCTCCTGATCATGGACGAGCCCACCAATGCGCTTGATACGGATGGTATAGAGCTGGTGCTCAACATTGTTCGGAAGATGCATGCGTCTGGAGTGACACTCCTCATTTCCTGCCATAACCAGCCACAGCTTGAAGACCTGTTTGATCTCCATGTCCATCTGCAGGATGGAAGGATTGTTGGGAAGGAGCGGCGATGAAGATGCATTGCAGACATGGGCATAGGCGCCTGGCTCTTGTCGCAATCGCTGCTGCAGCGGCATTCATTGTCGTAATTGCGGTTCTGTTCAGGACGAGCCTCACCAATGTCGATGGAAAGGATGCAGACAGACTCTCGTCTGCGGTCTATGAAGTGCACTATCTGCCCAAGCGATACGCTGCTCTGTCAGATGCAGACGAGGTGGAGCAGGCATGGAGAGTGCGCTATGGATCCGATGGGGATGCTTCGCTCACTCCAGCGCAGAAGTCTGCAGCTTTGGGTCTCCAGCTGGCAGATCCGGGCGAGTATGCCGATGCAATCATGATTGTTACGGCTACGGATGAGTCGCATTATGGGTACCGGGCTTTTGCGAGCAGCTATAGGGTAGACCGTGTGATTCGCGGCCTTGGAAAGGAATCTCGCCTTCTGGCTGATGGAGCAGCCTATGCCCTTCCTGGCGTGCAGCTCGTGCCAGGCGATGAGATTTCCGTCTATCAGGAATTTGCAGTCAGCAAGGATGGACAGAACGATGGCGGAAGCGGTCTTCGGATAGGTGCGAGCTCGACGCGCAGCCCCTATACGGGCTATCTCACGCCGACATGTGCCGGACGCCAGTATCTCGTGTTTCTTTGCTGCCTCCCGTCGGATGGTACGAGCAATCCATCTGAATGCAGGTTCATGTTTGCTCCAACGGTCTACAGCGTGCTGCCGCTCGGTGACGTGGATGGCAGGCTGAACCTCGATCTCAATATCTTGAATGGCTGCTTTCCTGAATCGCCCTATGAGGCGACAGAAGCCTCGTCCCTGAATACGCGGACCCAATCTGTGCGGGATGAAGCGTATGAGAACGCATATGCACAGGCTGAAGCGATGCTGGAGGAACAGAGCTATGCCGAGGCGATGGATACCGATATGTATGTGGAGACAGACGAGACTGAAGCGCTGTTTCGCACGAATGCTCAGCGCATAGCAGATGCCTATCTTTGATGGTGCGTTATGGAGTCGGCCAGGACAGGCAACTGGATCGGGAAGCATGACGTACGTGCAGACGTATCTGATAGCGATAGGACATCAAAAGATGAAGGAAGGCCGGAAGCACGCTTCCGGCCTTCTTTCTTGCTGAGATGTGTTTTCGGCTAGCGGAGCTGGTCCTCTGGGTTTGAAGGTGCTGTCTTCTTGGAGAGATGGTTGATGCCTGACTGCTCGAGCGTAACGGCACAGGGGACACGGTGCGCCAGAACACGCTCGACGTTTCTCCTGTCGCTCTTCGCGTAGAATGCCTCGGCTTCTGCCTTCTTCATGCCGCCCTCGACCTTGCGCTCAACGAGGCGTGCCTTGAGCTCGGAGGGCGTGGCCTCGATGAAGACGGAATCGTTGCAGTAGGCGCAGAGGCCTCTCCAGCCCCGCTCGTCGAGAAGCAGGTAGTTGCCCTCGATGAGGACGATCCTCGTGTCGACGGCAATAGCGTTCTCCTCGACCTCGTGGGTCTTCCTGCTGTAGGCAGGCATGAGGACGCGCTTGCCACGCTTGAGTTCGATGAGCTTTGCGCGGAAGGCATTGAGATCGAAGGTCTCGGGTGCGCCCTTGATGTCAGAGAGGCGCACTTCGCGGCCATCGACGTCGGCCACATTCGATCTCAGATAGGAGTTGGGGTAGTGGAAGCCGTCGAGGCTTACAGCCGTCAAGGGCAGTGCCCCTTCGACCGAAAGCGAAAGCTCTTCAAGCGTCTGCGCGCAGCATGACTTGCCGGTGCCGGGCGCTCCTGCCATGAAGACGATCATGCGCCTGCCGAGGCCGCGGGCGAGGTTCGACCAGCGCTTCACGAGAGGTGTGAGCACTCCATCGATCGTAGCCGAGTCATAGGCGGCCTTGACCTTGAGGCCATTGACGCTAAGTTCGAATTCCTGCATGAGGTACAGCTCCTCGGTCCGTGCGAATGTGCATCGACTAGTGTAGCAAGTGGCAGGCAGCTGGGCAGCGAATGTTTGCAGGGATAAACGTTTCCCACAAAGCAGCGTACGAGCTGAGGGCCCTTCTGCTATGATGTGCTGTGAAGAGATAGCGAAGAGCGGCTCCGACTTGCATGCATGCGGTCTGAGGCGTACACTGTCTTTTCGTGTTAACGAAGTGGGATGCGCATGCGTCCCCACCTTGCGGCGCCTTGAGCAGCTGTCTGGTCAGACAATATGAGTTCACCCTTTTGGGCCCATGTCTTCTGGCTGCTGCTTCGCGTGCCGGGAGATTTTCTTTTATATGGCAGGCAACTGCCAGAGAGAGGAAGGTGTCGGCGATAGCTAAGTCCGATGAGCCCCGCATCAACGGGGAGATTTCTGCTCGTACTTGCCGTCTGATTGGTGTGGATGGCTCGCAGCTTGGTCTGTTTGGCGTCCGCGATGCCCTGCGCATTGCCGAGGAACAGAATATGGACCTCGTGGAGATTGCCCCCAACGCAGAGCCTCCCGTCTGCAAGGTCATGGACTACAGCAAGTACAAGTACGACCAGGCCCGCAAGGCCAAGCAGGCCCGCAAGAACCAGGCCAAGATCGAAGTCAAGGAAATGAAGTTCCGCCCGAAGATCGACAAGGGCGACTACGAGACCAAGAAGAACCACGTGCTCCGCTTCCTGAAGAAGGGCGCCCGTGTCAAGGTCACGATCATGTTCCGCGGCCGCGAGATGGCGCATCCTGAGCAGGGTCTCATGGTTCTCGAGAAGCTTGCGGACGAGCTCAAGCCTTTCGCTACGGTTGATTCGCAGCCGAAGATGGAAGGCCGTAACATGCACATGCTGCTTTCTCCCATCAAGGGTGCCTTCGACAACGTAGACACGGGAGAAGATAGCGAGACAGAGAAGGAGAACTGAGTATGCCTAAGATGAAGACGCACAAGGGTACGGCAAAGCGCTTCCGCCGTACGGGTACTGGCAAGATCATGCGTGCCAAGGCTTACAAGAGCCACATCCTGACCAAGAAGTCCCCGAAGCGCATCCGTGGCTTCCGCCAGGAGACCACCGTCGCTCCTGCAGACGTGAAGGTTATTTCCGCCCGCATGGGCAAGTAAGCATTGCATCCAGCTAATAGGAGTTGATTATATATGGCACGTGTCAAGCGCGCAGTCACTGGCCGCAAGAAGCGCCAGACCCTGAAGAAGCTTTCCAAGGGCTACTACGGTACATCCTCCCGCACCTTCCGCGGCATGAAGGAGCAGGTTGCCCACTCCCTCCAGTACCAGTACCGCGATCGCCGCAACAAGAAGCGCGACATCCGCGCTCTCTGGATCCAGCGCATCAATGCTGCTGCCCGCATGAACGATCTGAACTACTCGAACTTCATGCACGGCCTCAAGCTCGCCGGCGTCGATCTCGACCGCAAGGTCCTCGCACAGATTGCCTACGACGACGCCGAGGCCTTCGCAAAGCTCGCTGAGGTTGCCAAGAAGGCCCTCGCTGCTGCCTAAGCCGTCTCGCTAGGTGAATGAATGAGCGTCCCTGCACAGATGTGCGGGGGCGCTTTTTTGCTGAGCACGAAAGGGGGAGAGCGCAGTGCCAGGCATCATGCCTGCATGTATGGAGGCACGCAGCCTGTTCACCCCTGCAGGATGGCCTGCATCCCAGACGCTCTCAGAGCGCATATGAGCTCATGTCTGAAGACTCATGGCTCCCTGTTCACATGCAATACTGGAAGCGCTGAGGTCGATTCTGGAGGCGCTGGCCAGGGGACTCCCCTGAGGAGCGATCGAGACAGGATCTATAAATATCAGGCAAAGCGACGCTGCATTGCATACAAAGATTGGAGCCTCCGTCTTTCATAGGCGAAGGCTCCTTGTGCGTCTTGATGTGCCAGTCTCAGTGCAGGTGATGGTGGCTGTGATGCTCGAGCTTGTCCTCTTCTGCCTTGAAGGCAGGGTCGTCCGGCGTGATGAGGGTATCGTCTCCCGTGTCTGGGTCCTGGTGGTGCAGAAGCACCGGCTCGAAGAGGTGGAGATGGCGGCAGAAAAGCGCTGAGATCACGAAGAGCAGGAAGAAGATTGCGATGCGGGGCCACAGAGTCACTTGCGTCATGACGTACGAGCCTATGCAGAGGACGCTTGTCCAGGCATACATGAGAAGCACGGCCTGGCGCTGGTTGAAGCCTTCTGCAATGAGGCGGTGATGGATGTGGCCGCGGTCAGCCTGTCCGATGCTCACATGGCCACGCATGCGCCGGACGATGGCAGAGAAGGTATCGATGATGGGGATGCCGGCAATGACAAGTGGGACGATGATCGTCGTGAGGCCGGCAATGCGCGTGACGTTCAGAAGAGAGATTGTGCCCAGGGCAAATCCTATGAGCATCGATCCCGAATCGCCGAGGAAGATTGATGCTGGGTGGAAGTTGTACTTCAGGAATCCGAGGCAGGCGCCGGCAAGGGCAATGGAGAGCCCTGCGGCATCGAAGCGGCCGCCGCCGAAGGCGATGATGAACATCGTGAAGCTTGCGATGACGGCAATGCCTGAGGCAAGGCCGTCGAGACCATCGATCAGATTGAAGATGTTCACGTAGGCAACGAGATAGATGACGGTGATCGGGTAGGTCCAGATGCCGAGCTCGATGAACTCGCCTGTAAAGGGGCTCACGATATTGCCGATAACAAGGCCCGAGCAGGCGGCGAAGGTTGCAGCGAGCACCTGGCCGAATAGCTTCTGGTGGGGCTTCAAGGAGAACTTGTCATCGAGAAGGCCTGTCACGAAGATCGTGAGCATAGCCAAGCCCAGAAGCGGATAGCTGATGGCGCGGCTTCTGGGCGGCATGATCGAGAAGGGCCAGCCCAGATAGCGGTAGCCGAAGACCTGGAGAAGCAGCGCGACGAAAAGACCCAAGAAGACTGCAATGCCGCCCATGCGGGGAATCGGCGTCTTGTTGATGCGGCGCTTCTCCGGGTAGTCGATAGCGCCGACCTTCCAGGCAATCTTCGAAGCGAGAGGCGTCGTCAGAAGCGTCGTGACGAGTGCGCTCAGAAAGAGCAGGATATAGGGCACCCAGTGCTCGATATGCACGCCACACCTCCTGCTTCGGATCAGCTGTGAATGAGATAGAACCTCTCAATCATACCGGAAAGAGAAGGCAAGGAAAACAGAGCACTCACGCCTGCCACAAAGCAGGCAGAAGTATTAGCTTGCTGCAGCCAACCTCAAGTATTTCCCGTTTGCAAGCCACAAGTCAAGACTGTGCAAGGCACGAGACATTTCCTATCATGAGTGGTGCCGTCCCCCTGCAGCACAAACTGGGTGAACCGACACGTATTTACAGGGAGTCCATATCTCGTTCCCAGTACAGGTATCCTTCGGTGTTAAGGAAGCTGGAACAGGCGACGAGGACACCCACCTTAGCAAGGTGGGTTCATAAACGTTCTGCAGGAGGCGGCATCTATTGCATCGTGCTGCTGCTGCCTTTACTATGTGCAGCCAGAAATTGGGCATTGACACGACCTGCTCGAATTGCGAGAATATCTAACGCACTGCCCAGACGGGGATGTAGCTCAGCTGGGAGAGCGCTGCCTTCGCAAGGCAGAGGCCGAGGGTTCGAATCCCTTCATCTCCACCATTCGTCTATCGGACCCGGATGCTTCTGCATCCGGGTCTTCTTTCATGAAGGAGACTTATGGATTTCCTCTCAGAGGATGCATTCGCTTCCTGCACGCTCTGCCCCAGGCACTGCGGCGCTGTACGCGCAGCCGGCAAGGCAGGGCTCTGTGGTGCCACGGCAGATCTCAGGATCGCACGTGCCGCACTCCATTTCTGGGAGGAGCCGCCGATATCGGGAGAGGCGGGGTCGGGTGCCATCTTCTTCACTGGCTGCCCTCTGCGCTGCATCTTCTGCCAGAACCACAACATCTCGCAGGAAGGCTTCGGCCACAAGATTACGGTCAGGCGCTTGGCAAAGATCATGCTCGAGCTCCAGGACCAGGGAGCCCTGAACATCAATCTCGTGACGCCTTTCCACTATGCACCCTATGTGCATGAGGCGCTCCTGCTTGCAAAGGAAGCCGGCCTCACGCTTCCGATCGTCGCGAACACGTCGGGCTACGAGCTGCCAGAGCTCGTCGATGCCTTTGCAGACGATATCGATATCTGGCTTACGGACTATAAGTACGCATCAGCACAGCTTTCTGGCAAGCTCTCTGGGGCCAAGGACTACCCGGCTGTGGCCCATGAAGCGCTGCGGCATATGCATGATGCGCTCACGGCAAAAGGCGGAAGGATTGAGGATGCAGACGGACGGATGCTCCAGGGCATCATCGTCCGACACCTTGTACTGCCGTCGCACGCCGATGACTCCTGCCATGTGCTTGACCGCGTCTGGGAGCTCTGCGGCAACGATGTCGACATCTCTGTCATGAACCAGTACACGGCAAACGAGCGCTGCCGGAAGATGGGCGGCCCTCTTGCAGGCGCTGTCACGGATGCGGAGTATGAAAAGGTGCTTGACCATTCGGACGAGCTCGGCTTCGAGCGCCTCTGGTGGCAGCAGGGCGGCACGGTCTCGGAGAGCTTCGTGCCTGCCTTCGATGCAACCGGCGTGGAAGGCCCGGAGCTCTGATGGAAGAGCGCCGCTGAGGGAATAAGCACATCAAGGCAATGCAGATATCTACCAATAGATTGGCGAAGGAAATGGATGAGAACAAGGGCACGGAGCTCACTGATGATGAGAGGCGCGAGCTCGAGGAGCTGAGGGCCGAGAAGGCAAAGCGCCAGGAAGCTGCCAAGGCAGCACAGGAGCGCGCCGAGCTCGAGCACCTGAGGTCCGAGAAGGCCGTGGCCGCAAAGGAGCAGGAAGAGATCAGGCGCGAGCAGGCACAGCGCGAGCGCGGACGCAAGCTCATGGAGCCCGACGACGACCTCAAGATGCCGTTCGGCCAGAAGATCACGATTGTAGCTGTCGTCGGCCTCGCAATCATCTTTCTTCTTGTCAACATCTTCTCCCACTAGTTGCGCGTTGCTGAGGGGATATGCAGGAAAAGTGGTACCCTTTACCTGCTTGCATATCAGGCTGACAGTACAGGGGGGTCTTCCTTTATGTCGCTGACCGATAGGACGAAGCCGACTGACGTCGCGCTCAACACCGATCTCTATGAGCTCACGATGGCTCAGGGATTCTGGGAGTCGGGACTTGCCGATACCCAGGCATGCTTCAATGTCTTCTTCCGCGAGAATCCGTTCGGAGGTGGCTACGCCGTTGCCTGCGGCATGGGCCAGATTGCAGACCTCGTCGAGAACTTCGTGTTCGACGATGATGCGCTTTCCTATCTCGGATCTCTTCCGGCACCGGGCGGCGGCAAGATGTTCAAGCAGGGCTTCATCGACTATCTCAGGGACTTCCGTCTCCATGTGAGCGTGTGGGCAGTTCCAGAAGGCGACATCGTCTTCCCGCGCGAGCCTATGGTCAGGGTCGAGGGACCGATCATCGACTGCCAGCTCATGGAGACAGCGCTTCTGAACCTCGTGAACTTCCAGACGCTCGTGGCCACGAAGACTGCCCGCGTCGTCCAGTCTGCCCAGGGACATCCTGTGTCTGACTTCGGCCTCCGCCGTGCCCAGGGTCCTGACGGCGGCCTTGCGGTCGCCCGTGCCTCCTATGTGGGCGGCGCCTCCTCGACCTCGAATGTCCTTGCCGGCAAGATCTACGGCATCCCCGTCTTCGGCACCCATGCCCACTCCTGGGTCATGGCATTCCCGTCCGAGCTTGAGGCCTTCCGTGCCTTCGCGAAGTCGAGCCCGAAGAACTGCGTCCTTCTTGTCGATACCTACGACGTGAAGAAGGGCATCCAGAACGCGATCACGGTTGCGAAGGAGATGGAGGCAAAGGGCGAGCGCCTCGCTGCCATCCGCATCGATTCCGGCGACCTTGCAAAGCTCTCGAAGCTTGCACGCAAGGAGTTTGATGAGGCAGGGCTTCCATATGTGAAGATCTCCGTCTCGAACGACCTCGACGAATACACGATCCAGTCGCTCTTCGCGCAGGGAGCGCCGCTCGATTCCTTCGGCGTCGGCACGAAGCTTGCCACCTGCGACCCGCAGCCGTCTCTGGGCGGTGTCTACAAGCTCTCTGCCACGAAGGCGCAGGGTGCCGACAAGTGGACCCCTGTCATCAAGCTATCCGAGATGAGCTACAAGCGCACGATTCCGGGCATCCAGCATATCCTTCGCTTCACCGATGCTGAGGGCGTGCCGGTGGGCGACATGATCGTCGACGACTCCGTCGCACGGGATACGACCTCGACCATCGTCGATATCATGGATCCCGACTACACCTATGATGTTTCCGGCTATGAGTCCCATGAGCTCCTCGTCCAGCTTGTGGAGGATGGCAGGCGCTTCGGCGAGCAGCAGACGCTCGAGCAGTCGAAGCACCGCTGCCGCGAGGCCCTCATGCACCTCGATCCGGCCGTCAAGCGTTTCCTGAACCCCCAGTTCTATCCGGTGGGCATGGAGCCAGGCCTCGCCAAGCTCAGGAGTGACCTTGCCCGCGAGGAGCGCGCCGGCTCTGGCCGCCATACGCTTGCCTAAGGCTGCATATTTCACGTAAAGTGGCGATGCCACCCTGCTCAGATGGGCAGGGTGGTATCTTTTCTTCTGTTGCATACAACGGGCGCACATGCGCCTATATCAGAAAAGGAGCTGTCGGAGATGCCCGAGAACCTCGATCAGCTGGTGCGTGCCGCTATCAGCGCGGCTCAGGAGCAGGGAGACCTTCCTGCATTCGAAGTGGGAGATGTGGGCCTCGAGCGTCCGAACGATACGTCCCACGGCGACTGGACCTCGACCGTGGCTCTGCGCTCTGCAAAGCTTGCCCACATGAAGCCGCGCGATATCGCCTCTGCCATCGCGAAGCATATCGAGGGTTCGAAGGAGATCGACAAGGTCGAGATCGCCGGCCCCGGCTTCATCAACTTCTATCTCTCGACCGGTGCGAACAACGAGATCTTCCGCACGGTCATCGAACAGGGTGCCGACTTCGGCAAGTCCGATGTGGGACATGGCCAGAAGGTCCAGGTCGAATTCGTGTCTGCAAACCCCACCGGCCCCATGCATGTGGGCCATGGCCGCTGGGTCGCACTCGGAGACTCGCTCTGCCGCGTCCTCGAGCACACGAACTACCAGGTCGAGCGCGAGTATTACATCAACGATCACGGCTCCCAGATGGACGTGTTCGGCCGCTCTGTCTCGAAGCGCTATCTCCAGCTCTTCGAGATCATGGAGAAGGACTCCTGCGGCCTCGATGGCGCTGCCGAGGCGCTCTTTGCCGACCGTGCCCGCTATGTGGAAGACGAAGAGGATGAAGCCCCTGAGACCCATCCCTACATGGACGAATTCAATACCGATCTCGGCGGCAATGCCTATGGCGGAGACTACATCATCGAGCTTGCGCGCAGGTTCGCAGAGACCGACGGCGACCGCTGGGTCGAGGCAGAGGCAGATGCACGTGTGGCAGAGTTCCGCGAGCGCGGCTACAAGGCAATGCTCGAGACGATCCGCCAGACCTGCCATGATGCCCGCTGCGACTTCGATGTCTGGTTCAGCGAGCGCAGCCTCTATGAGAAGGACGAGACCGGCACGAATGCGGTCGAGCGTGCCTTTGCTGCACTTGACAAGCGCGGCTATCTCTACCGCACGGACGACGGTGCCCTCTGGTTCCGCTCGACCGAGTTCGGCGACGATAAGGACCGTGTCCTCGTGAAGACGAACGGCGAGTACACCTACTTCGCCTCTGACATCGCCTACCACTGGAACAAGTTCCAGCGCGTCGACCATGTGATCGATATCTGGGGTGCAGACCACCACGGCTACATTGCCCGCGTGAATGCCGCCTGCGAGGCACTGGGATATCCGGGCGAGTTTGAGGTGCTCCTGGGCCAGCTCGTGAACCTGCTCAGGAATGGCCAGGCCATCCGCCTCTCGAAGCGCAAGGGTGTCATGGTCACGTTCCGCGAGCTTCTGGACGAGGTCGGCGCTGATGCCGTGCGCTATACGCTCATCTCCAAGAGCTCGAACCAGACAATCGACTTCGATATCGAGGCCGTGAAGAGGAAGAGCAACGACAACCCGGTCTACTACGTGCAGTATGCACATGCCCGCATCTGCTCGATCCTCAGGCGTGCTGCAGGCCTCGAGCTCGAAGAGGCCGAGCCTCTTGGCATGGACGCCGTGGCAGAGCGCTCGATCGGTACCGACTACGACCTCTCGCTCCTGTCCGACCCGACCGAGCTTGCGCTTTCCCGCAAGCTCTCCGAGTTTCCGGAGCTCGTGGCAGGATGCGCGCGCGACAGGGCGCCGTTCCGCCTCACGCACTACGCCGAGGAGCTTGCAGGAGACTTCCACGCGTTCTACGGCGTCTGCCAGGTGCTTCCGAGCGAGGGACGTCCGGTCGATCCTGAGCTCTCGCGTGCCCGCCTTGCAGCCTGCGATGCGGTGAGACGCGTCCTTGCCCTCACGCTTTCCCTCATCGGCGTGAGCGCACCGACCCACATGTAGCAGCTGCATCAGGCAGCTTCTCTGCGCACCCTTTCCTTTGCAGGGGAGGGTGCGCTTTTGTTTCAGGAAGATGTGCGAATCGATTAAAAGCTTAATACGTATAGGTTCCGACGCTCCGAGCGTCTGCGGTGCATCCATATACTGTTTTCATGCAGCAAATGAATTCCGGGAATCCGGAAGCCAGGATGTTTGGAGGCACTTCTTGGAGCTCAAGGAATACATAGCTCTCAGGAGGGCCTACAGCCTGGAGAGGAGAGCGAGCACTCAGGCGCCGAGGCTCACTTTCGAGGAATTTGCCGTTCTCTGCCACCTGCGCAGTGCAGGCGAGCACATGAAGACATCCGATATCGCCACCTACCAGAGCTCGCTTAGGCCGACGATGACGCACAGGATGAACCATCTCGTGAAGCTCGGCTTCGTGAGCAGAGCTTTTGGCCTCGAGGACCGCCGCAATGTATGGTGTGCGCTGACCGATGAAGGGGCTGCATTCGTGGAGGAGCGCGCAGAGGCGATGAGGCACCAGATCATAGCCGATGCCCCGTCAAGGCGTCTCTCGAAGGACCGCATCGTGCGGCTGGTCGAGGCGATGGGCACGCATGCCTTCCATGCAGGCGACCTCATGATTCTGGGCCTTTCCGGGATGCCTGAGGAAGAGGCCACGATCTCAGATCTCGTGAAGCTCCTGGGGCTTCTCCAGCCGACCGTATCGATGTCGATAGCGGCGCTCGAAGAGCATGGCTATGTCATCCGCCGCCAAGGAACGCGCGATACGCGCTCTGTCACGGTCGCGCTCACCGAGGAAGGGAAGAGCCGTGCCCATGAGCTCGAAGAAGAGGTGCGGAAGATGGCTCCTGCACGCTCCCGTGTATCCTGAGCACCCTGAAATGCTCAAGAGAGCGCCTTTTGATGCGTTCTGTGTCCCCTCAGTGGCAAAAATGGCTGCATTTCTTCGTTTTTGAGCGGCGGCAGACATGCTTGTGTTATAGTCACGTTGTTTCGGCACGCCTATGCGTGCATCCATACCTCAAAAGCAGCTGGCATCACATAGAAGGCTTCTGCCCTTGCTGCGGTGCTGCAGCTACCCCGACATGCAAACGCAGCTCATACATCCCGGCATGGCAGGGGATTCATACATATCTGCTCCTATGAGCGAGAAAGCAGGAACATTTTGTCGGACGACATGAACGAGGGCGGAGCCTCGGTACCCGAGGTGTCCGCTCAGCCGGTCCCAGGCGAGAACGAGGAAGCGCCGAAGCCGAAGCGCCGCCGCACGACGCGCAGGAAGAAGGATGCAGAGGATGCATCCGCAGCCGCAGATGTGTCTGCAGAATCTGCAGAGCAGGCAGAAAAGCCTGTTCGCAGGCGCCGTACACGCAAGAAGGCAGCAGAGGCTGAAAGTGCAGAGGCACCTGCAGCCGAGGCTCCGAAGGCAGAGGCCGCAGCAGAAGAGGCACCGAAGCCGCAGCGTCGCCGTCGCACAAGAAAGCAGGCAAGCGCTGAAGCTGCACCTGCCGAGCCTGCACCTTCTGAGACTGCTCCCCAGGAGCCTGCCGTGCATGCAGAGCATGAGAGCGCAGAGGCACCTGCAGAGCATGAGCAGCGCCGAGAGCATGAAGGCCGCGCGGAGCATGCAGAAGAGGCTGCTCCGGCTGCAGAGAAGCAGGAGCACGAGGCTGAGCCTGCAGTCGGGTCCTCCTCCGAGCAGCAGGAAGGCAGCGCTTCCGAGCACGAGCATGAGCACGAGGAGCGTGGCCGTGGCCGCAGGAGGCAGAACCGCCGCTTCGAGCGCAACGGGTCCGAGCATCAGGGTGGCCAGAACGGCGAGCGCAACGGCGAGCGACAGGAGCATGGCCGCTTCAACCAGCGCAATGACCGCTTCAATCAGCGCAACAGCCGCCAGAATGGCCAGAACCGCCGCCGCAACAACAGGCGCCAGGAGGTTCCGGAGCCGAGCCTCACGCGCGACGAGCTCAAGGAGATGAAGGTTGCCGAGCTCAGGAGCAAGGCAGCAGAGCTCGGCGTCGAGTATGTGGGCCTGCGCAAGGCCGATCTTGTCGAGAGCATCTTCGAGGCAGCAGCGAAGGCCGAGGGCTTCCGCCCCGTCACGGGCATCCTCGAGATTCAGCCCGAAGGCTATGGCTTCATCCGCACCGGCAACTACATGCAGGGCGACGACGATGCCTTCGTCTTCCAGCAGATGATCAAGCAGAACGGCCTCAGGACCGGCGACGAGGTCTCAGGCACCGTGGGTCCGAACCGCAACAACTCGAAATTCCCGCCCCTCATCTCCATCGACACTGTTGACGGCATGACCGTCGAGGAGCTCAGGCACCGTCCGCGCTTCCGCGACCTCACACCTATCTATCCGAACGAGTGCCTCAAGATGGAGCATGGCAAGGACTCGATCACAGGCCGTGCCATCGATATCGTGTCTCCTATCGGCAAGGGCCAGCGAGGACTTATCGTCTCGCCGCCGAAGGCAGGCAAGACGACCGTGCTCAAGAAGGTCTGCGAATCCATCGCGGCCAACAATCCCGAAGTGCATCTGATCTGCCTGCTCGTCGACGAGCGTCCTGAGGAAGTCACGGACATGCAGCGCTCCATCAAGGGCGAGGTCGTCGCCTCGACCTTCGATATGCCTGCTTCTAACCATACAGCGGTCTCCGAGCTTGTCATCGAGCGCGCCAAGCGTCTCGTGGAGCTTGGCCAGGATGTCGTGGTCGTGCTCGACTCCATCACCCGTCTTGCCCGTGCCTACAACCTTGCAATGCCGGCAAGCGGACGCATCCTTTCCGGTGGCGTCGATTCTGCCGCCCTCTATCCGCCGAAGAAGTTTTTGGGCGCTGCCCGAAACATCGAGAATGGCGGCTCGCTCACGATTCTTGCCTCCGCCCTCGTCGATACGGGCTCCAAGATGGATGAGGTCATCTTCGAGGAGTTCAAGGGCACCGGCAACATGGAGCTCAAGCTCGACCGCGAGCTTGCGGACAAGCGCATCTTCCCGGCCATCGATCCGGTTGCATCCGGCACGAGGAACGAGGAGCTTCTGATCGATCCGGAGCTCCAGCCGTTCGTCTGGGGCATCCGCCGCATCCTGGCGAACATGAACAACACGGAACGTGCCGAGATGGCGCTCGTGAAGAGCCTCAAGGCCACCTCGTCGAACGAGGAGTTCCTGATTCGTTCCGCGAAGAAGGCTGCACAGAGCGAATACGTGGACGCGCTGTAAGGCCGAAGAGAGAACTGCCAGAGGGACCGTGCCGGAAGGTGCGGTCCCTCTTGCTTTGAAGAGCCAGCGCACCGAGGCAACAAAAAAGGCCTGCAGCATAATCTGCAGGCCTGAACATTCATGGTGGAGAATAGGGGATTCGAACCCCTGACCTCGTGACTGCCAGTCACGCGCTCTCCCAACTGAGCTAATTCCCCTTGGGCGAAAGATACTATAGCAGAAGAGATGCGATTCTCGCGCGAGAATATGCAAGTTGCCAGAAAAGGCATTCTGGCGCCCGTCTGCTCTGGATAGCTCGGTGCACGCGTATCGCTTTTCGAAATTCAATTCATGGTCTGCCTTGCATCAGGCGCTGCAACCGGTAAAGTAGGTGTAGCTGGTACGGGCCAGTGTCCGTACGGCGACGGCACATACACTCGATACGTAGCAGACCGTTGCCTTCCGCACGCAGGGCCTCCCAAAGACGAGGGATCCCGGGAGCCGAGGCAGCTCTTCGCTCAATGTCCTAGGTGCAGGCGCACCAGGGAGGTTATGCAGATGAAGCCAAAGAGGGTCAATCCTTGCGTCTATGCAGGGCTCATGGGGCCGGCCATGTGGGCCGTTCCCCAGACAGCATTCGCACAGACCGCAGGCCAGGACCTGGATCCCCAGACCATGCTTGTTCCGTTTGCAGCCGGTCTCGGCTGCGGCATAGCGCTTGCTGGCACCGTCTCTGCGATTGCCTGGCATCGCTCGAAGAAGCAGCTCGAGGCAGAGTCCATTGCCCGTGCCGAGGATGCCTGGTTCGGTACCGAGGAGAGCCCTTCCTACGTGCCGCAGCATCTGCGCGCTCCCGGCGAGGAGGCGCATCCCTTCTTCGAGGAGGAAGAGCAGGATGCTGGCCGCACGCTCGAGCTCGACCGCGAGGAAGAGAAGAAGCAGGAGCGCGTCGCGACAGAAGGACCGCGTCTGCGCTCCGTGCCGACGATTCCGGCTGTGGATGCAGACGACGAGCCGAAGCCGCCGACACCGCCTTCAAGGCCGCGTGTATCGCCGTCTGAGACGGCATCGGTCTCCACGACGATGACGGGAGGCTTCCCGGTGCAGACAGCCGAGAGCATGCCTTACAGCAGCATCGCCTCGCGCATCCCTGACATTGCAGCATCTGCCAGCCCGGACGAGACGACGGTCTTCCTCCAGGAAGTGCAGAAGAAGGAAGCGTCCAGGAAGAATGCCCGTACGGCCCAGCCTGGTGCAGGAGCGCATGAGACTGAAGACTACGGCGATATCGCAGAGAACTATGTCCAGCGCCTGAACTGGGCAGAGCGCATGAGCAAGCGTGCCCGTGGCGTGCGTTCGGTCCTCTCAGAGCGTCTTGCGAAGGACTCGATGGACGATCTTCCCGTCATCACCCGTGCCGATGGCACGGTCGGCGATGTGGGCACCGACTGGTGGGAGCGCGAGCACGGCAAGGACATCTCGCGCGACCTCTCGATTCCTATATCTGATGACTACTCGGTTGTCCAGCCGACCATCGACGATATGCCGTTCGCTGCGAGCGTGACCTCCTCCCAGAGGAGCTTTGCAGCAGAGGATATCGCAGCTGCCACGACGCGACCGCACCCTGACCGCTCCGAGATCTCCTCGCGCATCGCAGAGATCGACTCCGGTCTCTATCCCGAGAAGGAGAAGGACGGGGAAGACAAGGACGCAATGTGGAAGGCAGCGCTCGATGCGCTCGCCGAGAACGATACCGATGCCCCGCAGGCAGGCTTCACGCCGGTCGTGGCAGCTCCTGCCGGGCTCGACGACGATGAGGTGTTCGATGAGCCGACAGCATCTCTTGCACCGCAGGTGCCGGATGCTCCTTCGCCCATCGACACGGAGTCCTATGTCGACTACCTGATCAGCGACGAGATGTCGAAGAATCCGTCCTATGCAAGGACCTCGCGCGACTACCTCAAGGTGATCGAGGGCGGCAGCCAGAAGAAGGATGATTCGTCTGCCAAGGCAAAGAAGCGTTCCACGAAGCTCAAGCATCTGAAGCCACGCGGGAACAGGGGCCGCTCGGCCAATGAAGCATAGCGTGCTGGAAGACATCAAGAGACGGCGGGGAGCTTTCCTCGCCGTCTTTCTCTGGGTCCTCTTCATCTGGGGCCACTCGCTTGTCCAGGGAGGGACCTCGCAGGCAGAAAGCGGCGTCTTCGTGACGCTCGTACGTCCGTTCCTCGAAGCAATCGGTGTGAGAGATCCAACGACCCAATCATTCATCGTCCGCAAGTGCGGACATTTCTCCGAATATCTCGTGCTCGGCCTGCTCGTGCATCATGCTGCACGTCCGGACTGGTCGCATATGACCACGCGTCTTGCGGCGATGCTTCTCTTCATCGTCTGTGTGCCATCGCTCGACGAGACGATCCAGATTTTCGTGCCGGGCCGCTCGAGTGCCGTGCGCGATGTCTTCATCGATCTCGCCGGGGCTGCGACAGGCCTTCTGATTGCGGCGCTCTTCTTCTGCCATAGAGCGAAGAAGGCGCACAGCTGAGCTGAACGCCTTCTGCATTCCATCTATAGCGCAGGAGCTTCTGAGGGCCTGTCTGAGCCTTATGCCTCGAGGTAGCGGGCTCCTTGTCCGCTAGCAGAGCAGATACGGATCCAGAAGCCTTCTGCGGAGCCTCTGACAGCGTCCACGACGTCGTGCGCTGCCGAGTCTGAGCCGCAGATCGCAAGCATCGTCGAGCCAGAGCCGGAGATCACGAACGCGGAGGCGCCTGCCTCGAGCGCACGCTCGCGCAGAAGCGCATAGTCGGGGATGAGCTTTGCACGGTATGGCTCATGGAGCTTGTCCTGTGCCGCCTTGGCAAGAAGGTCCATGTCTCCACACTCGAGCGCGCGGACGAGGGCGACGATGCGGCCCATCTGCCAGACGCAGGTCGAGAGCGCCACCTCGTGGGGCAGCACGCGCCTCGCATCTGCCGTCCTCACCTCGTAGGGAGGGGCGATTGCGACGAAGCGGAGCTTGTCTGCAACGGGGAAGTGGAGAGATACCGTGTCCTTGCCGTCGACAAAGCTCGAGACAAGGCCTCCGAGGATGGCAGGAGCCACATTGTCCGGGTGACCTTCGAGATGCGTTGCCAGATCGAGCGTGAACCGCTCGTCGTAGGGCCTGTCGGCAAGCGCCTGTGCAGCCAGGATGCCGGCAACGACGCAGGCAGAGCTCGATCCCAGGCCGCCTGAGAGCGGGATGGGGGACTCGATCGTGAGACGCAGCGGCACCGGCTCGAGACCGAGCCTTCTGGTAGCGCCGCGGTAGCTTGCGAGCACGAGGTTGTCGTCGCCCCGGAAGCGCTCCTCGCAGCCCAAGATCTCGAGATGGTCCGACTTCTCGAAGCCGAAGCGTGCCTCGAGATCGAGGGCAAGCCCCAGGCAGTCAAAGCCGACGCCGACATTGGCAGATGTGGCAGGAACGCCCACCCATACGCTGTCTGCCATGCTAGCTCCTCGCAAAGATCTTGAGAGAGGCATCCTCGACGACGGCACCCATGCCCTCGATGTCGCAGACGCCCGTGTGGAGCTTCTCGGAGAAGCGAAGCGATGAGAGCTGCACGGGCGCTACCGTGTGTGTCGCAGCCTCGAGCGCGTCCATGCAGGCAAAGTCGTTCATGCCTTCGGTCGGCTCGCCGAGCGCCTGGAGCACGTCGGAGCAGAACTTGTAGGGGCTTGCTGTCGAGAGGCAGACACGCTCAGTGCCATCCTTGGGGATGCGGTCGAGCACGCACTTCGCGACTGCGGTGTGCGTATCGATCAGGACCTGGTCCTTCTCATAGGTGCTCTTGATCGTGGCACGGGTCTCGGCATCCGTTGCAAAGCCAGCACGGAACGTCTCCTGGATGCGTGCAAGGATTTCCGGCTTCACGGTATAGAGGCCCTTTTCATTGAGGTCGTTCATGAGGGAAGCGATGTAGTCGCAGTCGCCGTCCGACAGGTAGTAGAGCAGGCGCTCGAGGTTCGAGGACACGAGGATGTCCATCGAAGGGGAGATCGTCTTCACGAAGTCGCGGCGGCGGTCATAGGTGCCGGTCTCGATGAAGTCGGTCAGGACCTTGTTCGTGTTCGAAGCGACGATGAGGTGGCGTACGGGAAGACCAAGCTGCTTTGCGAACCAGCCAGCCAGGACATCGCCGAAGTTTCCGGTCGGGACGCAGAAGTCGATCGTGTCGCCTTCCTTGAGGGCGCCTCTGCGCACAAGCTGGGCATAGGCATCGAAGTAGTAGGTGACCTGCGGGACAAGGCGGCCGACATTGATCGAGTTCGCGCTCGAGAGCACGATATTCTTCTTCGCCAGGCGCTCCTTGAGGGACGTGTCGGAGAAGATGCGCTTCACGCCGGTCTGGGCATCATCGAACGTGCCGCGGATGCCCGAGACGCAGACATTGGCGCCCTTCTGGCAGACCATCTGGAGATACTGGATGTCCGAGACCTTCCCATCAGGATAGAAGACCGTGACGCCGCAGCCTGGCACATCAGCAAAGCCTTCAAGGGCAGCCTTTCCGGTATCGCCCGAGGTGGCGGTCACAATCATGACATTGCGGCCATCTCCTTCGCGCGCGACGCTCATGAGCTGCGGAAGCATCTGGAGCGCGACATCCTTGAAGGCGCAGGTCGGTCCATGGAAGAGCTCGAGGAGCCAGTCAGCTCCCAGCTTGGTCACCGGCGTCACGGCTGCTGTATCGAACTTCTTGCCATATGCGTTCTCGACGCACTGCGAAAGCTCCTCTTCCGTGTAGTCGGTGAGGAGGGCGCCAAGCACCTTCTTCGCATTCTCGTGGTAGGTGCCAGCCACCATATCGGAGAGCGAAATCTTGTTCTTGCCAAGCTCATCGGAGACATAGAGGCCTCCATCTGGGGCAAGACCTTGAAGGATTGCTTGCTTGCTTGTTACGGTTTGCGCACAGCTGCGTGTACTGTGGTAGAAAGTGTTCACCATTTGATTGCCCCTTGCGTCTGGGTTTTACGGGCGCTTGTGGTCCATGATAGCGGTGTTCATCAGGAAGACGGGCTTCCGTCACACGTTGGAAAGATTGGATGATATATGAACGTAGCCCTGCTTGGCCACGGTACGGTCGGTCGTGGCGTTGTCCAGATCATCGAAAGCTCGGTACCCACCCTCAAGGTCACGCGCATCCTCGAGCTGCCGGACCGCTGCACGGAACCGCGCATGACTTCGAACTTCGATGATATCGCGAACGACCCTGAAATAACTGCCGTCGTCGAGTGCATGGGCGGCCTCGAGCCGGCACATACCTATATCCTGCGTGCCCTCGATGCTGGCAAGTCTGTCGTCACGTCCAACAAGGCAGTCGTCGCAGCCTGCTTCCAGGAGTTCGTCGAGCATGCCGCAAAGAGCGGTGCCCGCCTCTTCATCGAGGCTACCTGCGGCGGTGGCATTCCCTGGATCGCCTCTATCCTGAAGGCGAAGCGCATCGACAAGATCTCTGCCATCTCCGGCATCATGAACGGCACGACGAACTACATCATCGAGAAGATGCGCGATGACGCGGTCGACTTCGATGTCGCTCTTGCCGAGGCACAGCGCCTGGGATATGCCGAGCGCGACCCCACGGCCGACATCGACGGCATCGACGTGAAGAACAAGACGATCATCGGCACGTCGGTTGCCTTCGGCTGTGCCTGCCAGAAGGACATTCCTACAACCGGCATCAGGAACTTGAAGATTGCGGACCTCACGTTCCTCGAGAGCAGGGGATACGTCGTGAAGCTTCTCGGCCGCGCGACTCAGCAGGATGGCCGCTACGCCGCAGCAGTCGAGCCGGTCTGCATGCCGCTGCGCACGCTCGAGGCGGATGTCCCCTCGAACTTCAACCTCGTGACGCTCGACGGTGCGACGATCGGCACGCTCAAGTTCTATGGCCAGGGTGCAGGAAGCCTGCCGACTGGCAACGCAATCGTCCAGGATCTCCTCGACTGCGCCGAGGGCGCCGAGCCCACCTACCGGTTCGACGAGCCGCTTGCCTGGGATCCTGCCCTTCTCAAGGGCAGCTACCTTCTGCGCACGAAGGCAGATGCGCCGGAAGGTGCCAAGCCCTATCTCGAGGGCTACTGGCGCCTCGACGGCCTGAATGTCGAGGCCGCCCGTGCGCTCTATGAGAAGCAGCTTGAAAAAGACCCTGCTGCCTTCATGGCAGCATTCCCGCAGGAGGCATAACGTGCTCAAGGTTGCAAAATTCGGCGGCTCCAGCGTCGCTTCGGCAGACCAGTTCAGGAAGGTCAAGAGCATCGTCGAGGCAGACCCTGCCCGCCAGTTCATCGTCGTCTCTGCAGCAGGACGCCGCTCGAAGGACGACGACAAGGTTACCGACCTGCTCTATCTCGTCTGCGCACATGTGAAGTACCACGTGGATGCAACGCCTCTCATGGAGCAGATCAAGGCCCGCTTCGTCGAGATCGCACGCGAGCTCGGCCTTGCCTATCCGATCGAGGAGGAGTTCGACGAGTTCGAGGCTCATGTGACCGAGTATTCGCCTGAGTACATCGTCTCCCGTGGCGAGTACTTCACGGGCCAGCTCATGGCTGAATACCTTGGCCTTCCTTTCGTCGATGCTGCTGACGTCATGCGCTTCCACCGCAATGGCAAAGTGAGCATGACAAAGGCGACGCACAACATCCACGAGATGGCAAAGAAGATAGGCCCGTTCCTGATTCCGGGCTTCTATGGTGCGACGCCCGAAGGCGAGATCCGCCTCTTCGACCGCGGCGGCGGCGACATCACCGGCGCTATCGTCGCGCGTGCCATAGGCGTCGACCTCTATGAGAACTGGACCGATGTGTCAGGGTTCCTGTCCTGCGACCCGCGCATTGTCGAGCATCCCCGCCCCATCCACCGCATCACGTTCGACGAGATGCGCGAGCTCTCCTACATGGGAGCTTCGGTCCTCCACGAGGAGGCGATATTCCCGGTACGTGAGGTCGGCATCCCTATTGCAATCAAGAATACGAACGACCCGCATGCCGAGGGCACCATCATCTCCGAGGAAGCGACGGATGACTCTGTCGAGCACCTGATCACAGGCATCGCTGGCAAGAAGGACTTCCTCTGCGTCTACGTGAAGCAGAACCATATGTCGACGGCTGTGGGCGTGCTTCGCCGCGTGCTCTCCATCTTCGAGCGCTACGGCGTCTCGATCGAGCATGTGCCGACCGGCATCGACTCCTTCGGCGTCGTCGTGAATGCAGCCGATGTGCATGACTGCCTCTACTCGATTGTGGGCGACATCCAGGAAGAGGTCCAGCCGGATGAGGTCCGTGTCATCGATGGCCTGGCTCTCATCACGGTCGTCGGCCGCAACATGTCGAAGCGCGTCGGCACCTCGGGCCGCATCTTCTCCACGCTCGGCGAGAACGGCATCAACATCCGCCTGATCACGCAGAGCTCTCAGGAGATCAACATCATCTTCGGCGTGGACAACGCCGAATTCGAACGTGCAATACGTACCATCTACCTGGCATTCGCTGATGAGATGGTGGAATAGGAGCAAGAACCATGGCAGGAAAGCGTGTAGCCATTCTCGGCGCCACGGGCGTCGTCGGAACCCAGATGAGGCAGTGCCTCGAAGAGCGCAACTTCCCGGTAAGCGAGCTGGTGCCGCTTGCCAGCGCGAAGAGCGCCGGCAAGACCTTGAAGTTCAAGGGCGAGGAAGTCGAGGTCAAGGAAGCAAAGCCTGAGGCCTTTGACGGCATCGATATCGTCCTCGGCGCAGCAGGAGACGGCATTGCCAAGGCACTTCTGCCCGAGGCGGCAGCACGTGGTGCGGTCTGCGTCGACAACTCGCATGCCTTCCGTCTCGATCCGGATGTGCCGCTGGTCGTTCCCGAGATCAATCCGGAAGACATCCAGAACCATCCCCGCAACATCATTGCGAATCCCAACTGCGCAACGATCATCGGCCTTGTGCCGACCTATCCGCTCCACAAGGCGGCAGGCCTGAAGCGCATGATTGTCTCTACCTACCAGGCAGCATCCGGCGCTGGCATGCCGGGCCTCACAGAGCTCACACGCGAGCTCAAGGTGCTCGCCGAGGGTGGCGAGGTAGGGGATACAAGCCCCTTCGCCTACCAGCTTGCCATGAACCTGATTCCGCAGATCGGCAGCTTCAAGGAC
Source organism: Olsenella kribbiana (assembly GCF_036408795.1). Lineage (NCBI taxonomy): Bacteria > Bacillati > Actinomycetota > Coriobacteriia > Coriobacteriales > Atopobiaceae > Olsenella > Olsenella kribbiana. The sequence goes on along the minus strand of NZ_JAZGJP010000001.1, from coordinate 300,782 downwards.
GAGGGCTACACGTCCGAGGAGTGGAAGATGCAGAACGAAGGCAGGAAGATCATGCACCTGCCGGAGGTCCGCGTGAACTGCACCTGCGTCCGCGTCCCCATCATGCGCTCCCACTCCGAGTCCATCACGCTCGAGTTCGAGAACCCGCTCTCGCCGGATGAGGCACGCGAGATCCTTTCCACGGCTCCCGGCGTCAAGGTCGTCGATGACCCTGCGAACCTGCGCTACCCGATGCCGCTCGATACCTCCGACCAGGACCTCGTCTTCGTCGGCAGGATCCGCCGCGACCTCTCCGCTGCAGATGGCGTCAACGGCCTCACGTTCTTCTGCTGCGGCGACCAGATCCGCAAGGGCGCTGCAACGAACGCCGTCCAGATTGCCGAGTACCTCGTCTAGAACAGCATTCATAGACACAAAGAAGCCCTCCCATGCTCAGGCGTGGGAGGGCTTTCATGTATATGAGTTCACAGCTATCGGCTGATGTCTACATATCGTCAGCAGCGATGGAGGAATCGCATTCATTGCGCATGCGCTCTATGCGCCGAAGGAGGCTCTCCTTTTTCTCGTAGCTGTGCGACTGGAAGATGTCGCCGTTGTCCTTCGTGAAGAAGCGGAAGAAGTAGTTGCCCGAGAGCGTCTCGTAGATGCGGTACTTCGGTGCCGGCTCGCGCTTGAAGGCATCGACGGTCGAATCCTCGACAGCAGCAGCCGGTGCATCCTCGCGCACGGCATCGATGCCGGCAAGGCACTCCTCGCGCGACGGGAAGACAAGAGACGTGCCCAGGATGTGGCCATTGCTGGAGCACAGGTTGAAGAGGTAGCGGCCATCCTTCTCGTTCAGAACATACTGGCCCATGGAGGCTCCTTTCGCTCGGGTGCGGATAGTGCCATAAATCTTGCAGCAGATATGGATGAATGCATCCCTTAGAGCGGCAAATGGCAGACCGTCCTGTGCGAACGGAGAAAGAGGCTCTACTCGTGCACGACCACGACGTCGCCGACATGCACGAGATCGTAGAGCTCGTTGGCCGCATCGAGCGGCAGGTTCACGCAGCCGTGGCTGCCGTCTGTCTTGTAGATGTCGCCGCCAAACTCGGTTCTCCACGTTGCATCATGGAGGCCCCAGACCGTGCTGATGAAGCCCATCCAGTTGTATACGAAGTTTTCGGAGGCATCCTCGCCCGTGAGCGTGATGGAGTTCATCATGTTCTGGATCGTGAAGACGCCCTGAGGTGTGTCATTGCCGGCAGCGACATTGCCGGTCACGACATCGGATTCCCAGAGCACCTGTCCTGCATCCACGAGCACGGCATGCTGGTTCGTGATGTCCACGTCGATGTAGCGGTCTCCCCAGTCAGCCGCACCGGCTTCCGTGAAGCCATCTGCCTCCTGGGTGACGTGGATATCGATTGTCGCAGTGTCCTTTGCCATGGCGGCGGCATAGGCCTCTTGAGCGAAGCTCTCAGCATCCACAAGCTGGCCATAGGTGCTTTCCGACTCGGGGTTCGTGTTGCAGGAGACAGTCTTCGTCTCGCCTGCATAGTTCGTGAATGTACGCGTGGTCCCCACGGTATCGAAATTGTCCTCTGCCCACTTCTCGATGGCATCCTGCGTCAGCTGCGGCATGAAGGAATCATCGAGTTCGATCCAGTCAGCGACGACGTTGTCGGAAGGCGTCGCTACGGTCGTGCCGTCGAGCGTGATCGTGAGCTGGGCGCCCATGAGGGAGTTGGCGGCAGGGATGGCAGTGGCGAGGCGCTCATCGGTCGAGAGGACCTCTGGCGCGATATAGGCAGCATCGTTCAGCTTGCAGGAGCTTGCCAGATGCTGGAAAGATGTCCGCACGGCGTTCTCGACGATGTCCTCGTGAAGCTGGGTGCCCCTCGTCTCAGAAGCGACGACAAAGGTTGACTGGCTTGCGTCGTAGGCAAGATGAGCATCCTCAGAGGGCGTGGCTGTCTCGTTCACGTTCTCGACGGCCGTGCTCACGGCATCCGAGAGGGCTTCCTCGTCGAGCGTGACGGCATCAGACGGAAGCACGATATCGGTCTTCGTGAAGAGGGAACGCACAGCTGCGACAGGCCACACGAAGCCGTTCTGGGCCTTGAGGAGCTCGGAAGCAGCCTTGTCTGCATCGTAAGCAAAGCCTGCACTATCGCCCGAGACCGTGAAGCTCTCAGTGCCATCCGCATCGGTGACGGTGACCGAGAAGCCATCAGACGCATCCCTGAGGGTGGCAGAGATCTTGGAGGAGCCTGCGAATGCAATGTCTCTGCCTGCTGCCGTGGTGCCAGGAAGGGCATGGCTCAGGAAGAAGACGGAGCCAACAAGATAGATGGCAGCGAGGACAGCGATGATGATGGGAGCCTTCGAGGCCTTCCTGCGCCTCTGCTTCCTCTGTTCTGGACGCTCCTGCCTGGGCGCCTTGTGCCTTGCCTCATGCTTCGGGGTGCTCTGCCCATCCTGTGCGGTCGATATATGCGCTGCGCTGCGGGCAGGCCTTCTCGTATCGCTTTCCATATGTCTGGACACTGCTCTTCGACTCTCTTTCCTGTCTTGGGTTCCGGAGATGCTATCGTAGCAGCATTGGAAGGCGTACGGCAGAGCTCAAACGAAAGGTCCAGAACGTGAAGCCAGAATTGATCGAAGACCTCGAAGATCCAAGGCTCGACCCGTATCTGAGGCTCACGAACCATCAGCTGAGATGCGAGCTCGAGCCGGAACGTGCCCTTCTCATCTGCGAGTCCCAGATCGCTATCGAGGTAGCGTTCAAGGAAGGCGTGCGTCCGCTCTCGCTTCTGGCAGACGAATCGCAGGTCGGAAGCATTTCATCCCTTCTGGCTGTCTGGCCAGACGATGTGCCGGTGCTTCTCCTTCCGCATAACATGTCGGAGAAGGTCATAGGATATAGGCTCAACCGTGGTGTCCTCGCTGCGATGAAGCGCCCGCAGCTGCCTTCCGCAGAAGGGCTTCTGGAGCGCCTCTGCGCAGAGAAGGAGCGCGTGCGCCTCGCGGTGCTCGAAGGGCTCGTCGATGTCTCGAATGTGGGGGCGCTCTTCCGCTCTGCCGCGGCGCTCGACGTGGACGGCGTGATCGTGGCACCTAGCTGTGCCGATCCCTGGAACAGGCGGTCTGTGAGGGTATCCATGGGAACGATCTTCCAGGTGCCGTGGGCAAAGGCGGAGGACAGATGGCCTGGGGACTTCTTCGCACTCCTGGAACGCAAGGGCTTCGCATCGGTGGCATTGGCGCTCACGGATGATGCGGTGCCGCTTTCGGATCCGGCCCTGAAGGAACCTCTCCATGAGGCGCTCTTCTTCGGCTCTGAAGGCTATGGACTCTCCGATGAGGTGCTCTCGCGCTGCGACAGGCACGCTATCATCCCGATGAGCCACGGCGTCGATTCGCTCAATGTGGCAGCAAGCTCGGCAGTCACGTTCTGGGAGCTCTGCGCCAGGCGCTAGGGGAGAGCGCAAAGAGAATAGCTTGACATGAAAAAGCGGGAGGCACTGGTGAGTGCCTCCCGCTTGCTTGCGGCAGAGCAGATGTCCTACTGCTGGGCCGGGGCCTGTGCAGGGCGCGGAGCGAAGCCGTCATCGCGCGTGAACATTGCCATGAACTCCTCGCCCGTGATGGTCTCCTTCTTCTGGAGATAGCGGGCAATCTCATGGAGCTTGAAGCGGTGGTCCTGGAGCGTCTTGAGGGCGGTCTGGTGGCCCTCCTCGACAATCTTCTGGATCATCTCGTCGACCTTTTCGGCCGTGCCTTCGGAGCAGGTGAGCTCAGATCCGCCGCCGAGGTAGCGGTTCCTCTGCTGGCCCAGGGCGACCATGCCGAGCTCTTCGGTCATGCCGTACTGCGTGACCATGGCGCGGGCGATCTGCGTCGCCTTCTCGATATCGTTCGAGGCGCCGTTCGTGGCTTCGCCGAAGATGAGCTCCTCAGCAGCGCGGCCGCCGCAGAGGACAGCAATCTGCTCTTCCATGTCCTTCTTCGTGGACAGGAAATGCTCGTTCTCGTCGACCTGCATCGTATAGCCGAGAGCGCCCGACGTGCGCGGCACGATCGTGATCTTCTGGACCGGAGCATCGGAGCGCTGGGTGGCGGCGACGATAGCGTGGCCGACCTCATGGTAGGAGACGACCTGCTTCTCATGCTCGGAGAGCACCGTCGACTTGCGCTTCTCGCCGGCGATGACGACCTCGACGGATTCCTGGATGTCTTCCTGGGAGACGCGCTTCCTGCCCATGCGGACTGCGCGGAGGGCTGCCTCATTGATGATGTTGGCAAGGTCAGCGCCGGAAGCGCCTGGGGTCGAGCGGGCAATGACATCGAGGTCGATGCCCGGTTCCATCTTCACGTCGTTCGCGTGGAGCTGAAGGATTGCCTTCCTGCCGGCAAGATCGGGGAGCTCGACGGGGATGCGGCGGTCGAAGCGGCCTGGGCGCAGCAGTGCCGGGTCGAGCGTCTCGGGCCTGTTCGTGGCGGCAAGCACGACGATGCCCTTGTGGTTGTCAAAGCCATCCATCTCGGAGAGGAGCTGGTTCAGTGTCTGCTCGCGCTCGTCATTGGAGTTGATCGAGGTGTCGCGCCTCTTGCCGACAGCATCGATCTCATCGATGAAGACGATGCAGGGAGCCTTCTTGTTCGCTTCCTTGAAGAGGTCGCGGACCTTTGCGGCACCACGGCCGACGAACATCTCGACGAACTCGGAGCCGGAGATCTGGAAGAACGTGACGCCGGCCTCGCCTGCGACAGCACGTGCGAGGAGGGTCTTGCCTGTGCCCGGAGGGCCGACAAGCAGAGCGCCACGGGGGCAGCGTGCACCGATCTCGTTGTACTTCTCAGGGTGCTGCAGGAAGTTCACGATCTCCTGCAGGGATTCCTTTGCCTCGTCCTGGCCTGCGACATCCTTGAAGGTCGTGTGGACCTCTTCGCCCTTGACCTCCTTGGCAGAGGACTTGCCGAGGCCGCCTCCTCCAAGGCCGCCAAAGCCCGATCCGCCCGAGAAGTCCATCGTGTCGCCCATCTGCTTGCGCATGCGGCGGTTGATGAGCCAGCCCAAGAAGAACACGATTGCAAGCGGCAGGATGTAGCTCAGGAGCATATAGTAGAGCAGGTTCTGGTTCTCGTTCGGGATGGATGCCGACATGTCGACTTTGTGCTCGGTGAGCCTGTCCACGAGTCCGTCATCGTTCGGGAATGCGGTCGTCGAATAGGTCTTCTCGACACCCGAGGAGTCCTTTGCCTTGAACGTGATCTCGTTCGTGCTGGTATCCAGGTCGACCTTGGAGACCTGGTTGTCATCGACCATCTCGAGGAACGTGCTGTAGCTTACATCCGTCACCTGCTGGTACAAGGTGGGGTTGAAGTACGAGTTCAGGCCGAAGATCAGCGCGATAGCGACGATCAGGTACAAGATCATCGACTGTCGTTGCTTCTTGTTGTCCATCGTCTTCTCCTTGCGGGCGCCTGAGCACCCATTTCCAACTGCATTGACAGAACATGTACCCTAAGGCCAGAAATAGAGACACACATCTCCGAATTCTGGAGAGAATGCGGCAAATCGTCCCGTCAGTGTGCGGCGTGCTCCACAAGTAGGCCGCATCGGTAGGCATCGAGAAGCGCCCTGAGATCTGCTATCTGCTGCCGGATCTCAGCGCCGGTGTCCGTGTCGCCGATCAGGAGCGGCCTCTCCTCATACTCGAACTTGTCGGTATCGGAGACGATGTCCTCGTTGAGGTCGAGCACATCATGGATGGAGCTGAAGGGGCGGTGCGCCTTGATGCGCATGCCTGTGGCCTCGGCGATGAGCGTGTATCCTGCAATGCCTGTCGTGTGGTGGTAGGCGCGGCAGAAGCCGCCGTCGATCACGAGGACCTTGCCGTCTGCGCGGATGGGGCTCTCGCCCGCCGAGGCGTGCACCGGCGTGTGCCCGTTCACGATGTGGCAGTGCGGTCCTGTGAGGCCGAACTCGGCAAGCACGCGGTCTGCGATCTCGGGCTTGCTCACGAGCGCATAGTAGGGGTCTCTCGGCTCCTTCCAGGTAGTCTGATCCTTCACATAGGTGCGCTCGAAGGTCCTGACCTCGCGGCCCGAGAGCGGCGAGAAGCGGCCGCACCAGAGATACCACATCCAGTCGAGCGAGAGCTGGTCATGCTGGTGCCAGGCGGTCCTTGCGACACGCTCTGCATAGTCAAGGTAGGCCTTGCCTGCATAGAGCGTATCCCCGTGCTTCACGGGATTGAAGGAGCCATCCTGCTTCATCGGCAGACAGGCATGGAAGAGGACATTCCTGTTGTGCACGAGATACATGGATCCATGGTCATAGAGGAAGCCGATGTCGCGCTGCAGGCGCTCCGATGAGCGTGCACTCTCGACGAGATGGGCCATGACCTTGGACTCCTCGACGCTCAGCTGATAGGGGTGCTCGGGATCGACGGTCGGGAAGTCGGACGTCGCGAGCTCATACTCCTTGTCTCCGATGCGCACACAGCCGCGCTCCTTGTCGATGTTGCCGAGAAGGAGACGTCCTTCCATCTGCCAGTTCGGATGACGCTGGATCGTCTGGCCTTCGAGCTTGAACATGATGACGGAAATGGCCTTCTCGAAGGGGGAGAGCACGTCGTCCTTCTGGTAGGTGCGTTCGGCGAAGAGGGCAAGCTCCCTCAGGCTTATCCCATAGGAGTTCTCGAGGATGGCAAGAGCGTCGTAGTGGATGTTGTTGCGGATGATGGCGGCAAGACAGACGGGAGACCCTGCTGCTGCCCCCATCCAGAGGATATCGTGGTTTCCCCACTGGATGTCGACCGAGTGGTAGCGCATGAGGCGCTCGATGATGAGCTCGGCGTGAGGGCCACGGTCATAGATGTCTCCGACCACATGGAGCGTGTCGACCGCGAGGCGCTTGATCAAGGAGGCAAGAGAGCAGATGAAGTCGTCAGCAGACCCCGTGTCGATGATCGAGGTGATGATGCGCTCGTGGTAGACCTGGCGCACCTTGCGCTCGTCCGGCGTGAAGTGAAGGAGCTCGTCGATGATGTAGGCATAGGCGACGGGCATCGCCTTCCTGACCTTCGAGCGCGTGTAGGAGCCCGAAAGGTAGCGTGCCAGACGCACGAGGCGCGTAAGGGAGATGGCATACCATTCCTCGGTCGCGCGCCCCTCCTCCTTCATGCGGCGGAGCTTCTCCTGCGGATAATAGATGAGGGTGCAGAGGTCCTGCTGCTCGCTTGTCGTGAGCTCCAGAGAGAACGTCGAGCGCACCCTTTCGCGGATGACGCCCGAGCAGTTGTTGAGGATATGCTCGAAGGCCTCGTACTCTCCGTGGATGTCGGAGACGAAGTGCTCGGTTGCCTTCGGCAGGTTGAGGATGGCTTCGAGATTGATGATTTCGGTGAATGCCGTCTGGGCGGTCGGGAACTTCTCTGAGAGAAGCTCGAGATAGCGCCTGTCGGCCGGTTCTGGTTCGCCCATGCTCTGCTTTCTTCTTGTCATATCTACATAGATGTGACCATACTGGCATACCAGATTGAGCAAGGATGCGACAAATCCATGAGCGGAAGGCATAAGAGCATATAAGAGCATATATAAGAGATGCGCCACGAGCGTTCCGGCAGCAATTGTTTCAGGGCGGCATCGTTTCTCTGTCCAGAATATATGAGCAGGTGCCTTCGGCGGCCGATGAGTGCTACTATGTGTCGCCAGAGGCAATGAAGAGGACGAGTACCTTCCAAGCACGGCCGCCAGAGAGCGGGGCTGCTGGAATCCCGTGACCGGAGCGGAAGGGAATATCACCTTGGAGCCGTGGCCCGAACGCAGAAGCCCTGCAAGTAGGCACCACCGGATTGGCCGCCGTCATAGGCCAGCCGAGTACGGCGGAGTTTCCGCTCGCTGGGTGGTCTACAAGCGAAGTGTGCCAAAAGCAGCGCTTCGTCCCAGCAAGAGGGACGGGGCGCTTTATTTATGCAAGGCGTCCTTTGGGAGGGAAAGCCCTAAAGCTTTCCGGAAAGCGAGGGTCTCAAGGTGGCTAACGAGTTCAAGAAGACGATGAACCTGCCGAAGACCGGGTTCCCCATGCGTGCAGGCCTTGCACAGCATGAGCCCAAACGTCTCGAGCAGTGGGAGCAGAACGATGTGTACGGCCTGCTTCTAAAGAAGAACGAAGGTCACGAGAAGTTCGTGCTGCATGACGGACCTCCGTATGCAAACGGCCCGATCCATCTGGGACATGCACAGAACAAGATCTCGAAGGACATCATCAACCGCTACTGGTCCATGCGTGGCTATCAGACGCCGTATGTTCCGGGCTGGGACTGCCACGGCCAGCCGATCGAGCACAAGGTCGAGGAGAAGCTCGGCACGGAGAAGTTCAACCAGCTCCCGACCGTCAAGATCCGCGAGATCTGCAACAAGATGGCTGTCGAGCAGGTCGACACGCAGCGCCAGGGCTTCAAGCGCCTCGGCGTCCTCGGCGAGTGGGCAAATCCGTATCTGACCTACACGCATGACTACGATGCGACCGACGTCGAGATCTTCAAAGCCATCTTCGACAAGGGCGCCATCTACCGTGGCAGGAAGCCGGTGCACTGGTGCATGCACTGCCATACGGCTCTCGCCGAGGCGGAGATCGAGTACAGCGACGAGGTGTCGCCGGCAATCTTCGTGCGCTTCGAGATGACGACAGTGCCGGAGGGACTCGAGGCCTACAAGGGAAATCTCTGGGTCGACATCTGGACGACGACGCCCTGGACCCTTCCTGCCGATGACGCCGTGATCCTCCATCCTGAAGCCGAGTACGTCGGCGTCGTCGTTGACGGACGCTGCGAGCTCATGGCAGAGGCGCTCGTCGAGAAGGACTGCGAGAAGTTCGGCTACAGCGACTACGAGCTTGCCCGCACCGCTGACGGCTCTGTCTGGAAGATGACGGGCACCGAGCTCTGCCACAACAAGTACAAGCAGCCGATCTTCGGCGACCAGGGCGTCGAGGGCGAGTTCATCTATGCTGACTACGTCACGCTCGAAGATGGCACCGGCATCGTCCACACCGCTCCCGGCCACGGCGTCGACGACTACAATGCCGGCATGCGCTTCAACATCCCGATCGTGATGCCGGTCGACGACGACGGCAACTTCTACAAGGGCGACGGCATGGGCACAGGCGGCCCCTGGTCCGGCATGAACGTGAACGATGCCAACCCGAAGATCATCGAGTGGCTCCAGGAGCGTGGCACCCTCATCCTTCATGAGGACATCACGCACTCCTATCCGCACTGCTGGCGCTGCAAGCAGCCGGTCATCTTCCGTGCCACGAGCCAGTGGTTCGTCTCCATGGACCAGACCGGCCTTCGCAAGGAGGCGCTCGACGCGCTCAGCCACGTCCGCTTCTATCCGGCCCATTCCATCAAGCGCATCGGCTCCATGGTCGAGCAGCGCCCGGACTGGTGCATCTCGCGCCAGAGGAACTGGGGCGTGCCAATCCCTGCCCACACCTGCCAGGACTGCGGCGAGACCGTGCTGAATGACGAGACGCTCGACAAGGTCATCGACCTCTTCCGTGCCAAGGGTTCCGATGCCTGGTTTACGGAGGATCCGAAGGACTACCTCGGCGATGCCTGCGTCTGCCCGAAGTGCGGCAGCCACAACCTCAAGGCGAACAAGGACATCCTCGATGTCTGGTGGGACTCTGGCGTCTCGCACACTGCTGTCTGCAAGCACCGTCCGTACCTCAAGTTCCCGGCCGACATGTACCTCGAGGGCTCCGACCAGCACCGCGGCTGGTTCATGAGCTCGCTCATGACAAGCGTGGGCGCCTACGGCGTAGCTCCCTACAAGTCTGTCGTCTCCCAGGGCTTCACGCTTGACGGCAAAGGGCGCAAGATGTCCAAGTCCCTCGGCAATGTCATCGACCCGAACAAGGTCTGCAACACACGCGGTGCCGATGTCCTGCGTCTCTGGGTGGCCTCTGTCGATACGTCGACCGATGTCCCCTGCGACGACACGATCCTGGACCACGTCGGCGATGCCTACCGCAAGATCAGGAACACGTTCAGGTTCCTCCTCGGCGAGCTCGAGGGCCAGTTCGAGCTTGATGCCGACGGACTTCCCTTCGAGGAGCTCACGGCCTACGACAAGCTGACACTTGCCCATATGTGCGAGGTCCACAAGGCTGTCGAGAAGGCGTATGGCGAGTATCGCTTCAACGTTGTCTACCGCAACCTCTACGACTACGTGACGGAGCTCTCGAACGGCTACCTGAACGCGACGAAGGACCGCATGTACTGCGGCGGCAGGGACTCGAAGGAGCGCAGGAGCGCACAGACGACCTGGGCATACATCCTCTCGATGCTCATCCACGACTTCCAGCCGATCCTTGCCTACACGACCGACGAGGCCATGGCATACCTGCCGAAGTCGCTCAAGGACGGCCAGACGTTCGCCGCCCTTCTCGACTGGTTCGAGAATCCGGTCGCAGACGAGGTCTTCGAGAAGTACCTGCCGGCCTACAACGCAATGACCGAGGCCAGGAGCGCCTTCACGAAGGCATACGAGGAGGCGCAGGCAGCAGGGACGATTTCCGAGAAGACGTCCCAGGCCGCTCGTGCCGAGCTCGTGCTGCCGCATGATTTGTATGAACTCCTCGCTGGCGCGCTTGGCTGCGATCTCGCCGAGCCGTTCGTCTGCTCTGACGTGAAGCTCTCCGAGGGCGACGAGCTTGCCTGCACCGTGCTTCCGGCCGAGGGCGAGAAGTGCCCGCGCTGCTGGAACTGGCGCACGCTCGGCGCAGACGGCCTCTGCCCGCGCTGCCACGCAGCCGTCGAAGAGGCAAACGCACGCGCATAGCGATTCCGTGCAACAATAGGAGGCGGCCGTGCTTGGCATGGCCGCCTTTTCATGAAGAAGGAGGATGGATGGCAAAGGCAGGACGAAGGACAAGGATCACGCTCTTTCTGGCGATGGCGGCAGTGGCTGTCATCTTGGACCAGATCGTGAAGGCCTGGGTGAGGAGCGCGCTCCCAAAGACAGGAGACACTGCCCCCTTCATTCCCGGCGTGCTGCGCCTTCTCCATGTGGAGAACACAGGCGCTGCCTTCTCGATGGGCGAGGGCAAGGGCTTCTTCTTCGTCGCAATAGCTGTCGCCATCTTCATCCTGGCTCTTCTCGCCGTCTGGAAGGAAGAACTCTCGGTGCCGTTCGCACTCGCGCTTGGCGCTGTCGCAGGCGGCGGCATCGGCAACATGATCGACCGCCTCGTCCAGGGCTCTGTCACAGACTTCTTCGCGACCCAGTTCATGGACTTTCCGGTCTTCAATGTCGCAGACATCTTCGTGACGCTGGGCGTCATCTGCGTTCTCATCTGCCTTATCCGTGAGGGAGGCGAGGACAGGCGTGGCTAGTGCACTCAGGACATTTCTCGTGGGGCCGGAAGGCGACGGCGAACGTCTCGACAGCTTTCTGGCATCTCAGGACAATATGCCGTCGAGGAGCGCCTGCGCCAAGCTCATCGAATCCGGTGCCGTCACGATCAACAGCACGCATGCCGACTCGAAGAGCGAGAAGGTATGCTTGGGCGACCGCATCCAGGCCGAAGTCGAAGAGCCGGAAGAGGTAGGCGGCCCTCTTGCCCCCAATCCCTATATACCGCTCGATATCCGCTTCGAGGACGAATATCTGATCGTGCTCTCGAAGCAGGCGGGCCTTGTCTGCCATCCGGCGCCGGGCCACGTGGATGATACGCTTGCCAATGCGCTCGTCGCTCACTGCGGCTATGGACATCTCGGCATGCTCCAGGGAGAGGAGCGCCCCGGCATCGTGCACAGGCTCGACCGCGATACCTCGGGCCTCATGGTTGCCGCCAAGGATGACAGGACGCAGAAGGCGCTCCAGGACCTCATCCGCCTCCGTGTCCTCGACAGGCGCTATGTCGTGCTCGTGCATGGCTATGTGGCACCTGACGACGGCACGATCGTGACAGGCATTGCGAGGTCCACGAAGGACCGCCTGCGCATGGCGGTATCGGACGATCCGGGGGCACGCGAAGCGATTACGACGTTCAAGACGCTCGAGCGCTTCGAGGCAGGAAGGCGCGATGAAGGCTACAGCCTCCTCGAGTGCCACCTCTATACGGGGCGCACGCACCAGATCCGCGTGCATATGCGCCATATCGGACACCCGGTTGTAGGAGATCCGCTCTACGGAAAGGGCAGCCTCCTTCAGAACAAGGGGCTCACACGGCAGTTCCTCCACTCCTGGCATATTCGCTTCGACCATCCATGTACTGGAGAGACCATAGAGTTGGCTGACAGACTGCCAGACGATCTTCTGAATGTATTAGAATCACTTCAAGGTACCTCGATGGGCCAGACCGAGCGGGGACGCGAGGTGTGCCCGGAGCTTGGCCTGTCCCTGTGAGAGCGCCCGACGTGCGCCTGAGGAAAGAGGGGTTGCTTCGTGGGATATACGATGATCAAGGCGGGCCTGACGCCCATCGTAATCTTCAACTTCATCATGCTGCTGTTCTTCACGCTGGCATACTTCTACCAGTTCGTCTATATCCTGCATGTGTGGAGACGCGGCGACGTGAAGATACCGCCTGCCAAGAAGCAGCACTGCTATGCCTTCGTGATTGCAGCCCACAACGAGGAGCCTGTCATCGGCAACCTCGTGCGCTCCATCCTCTCGCAGAACTATCCGCGTGAGCTCATGGACGTCTATGTCGTGGCAGATGCCTGCACGGACAACACGTACAAGGAAGCGCTCGATGCCGGTGCCATCACCTGGGAGCGCAATGACCTTGTGCGCAAGGGCAAGAGCTGGGTCCTCGACTATGCGTTCAACCGTATCCTCGACGAGACTGGCGACAAGTATGACGGCTTCTTCGTCTTCGACGCCGACAACATCGTCTCGCCTGACTATACGAAGATCATGAACGATGCCTTCGACCAGGGCTATCTGGTCCTCACGTCCTACCGCAACTCCAAGAACTTCGATTCCTCCTGGGTCTCTGCAGCCTATGCGCTCTGGTTCCTGCGCGAGGCGAAGTTCCTGAACAATGCCCGCATGGAGCTTGGCACCTCTGCTGCCATCTCGGGCTCTGGCTGGCTTGTCTCCTCGAGCATCATCCGCGGCATGCACGGCTGGGATTTCCACCTGCTCACGGAGGACATCCAGTTCTCGACGTTCTGCGCCGCGAACAACATCCAGATCGGCTACGCACCAGCAGAGTTCTTCGATGAGCAGCCGGTCACGTTCAAGGCATCCTGGATTCAGCGCATGCGCTGGACGAAGGGCTTCTACCAGGTCTTCTTCAGCTATGTGCGCGACCTTGCCCACGGCATCCGCAAGAAGCAGTTCGCTTCCTATGACCTGCTCATGACCATCGCTCCAGGCATGATCTTGACGCTCATCTCCGCGTTCGTGAATGCCGCCTATCTCGGCATCGGCGCGGCAAGCCATGGTTTTTTGGCAACGCAGGGCGAGCTCCTCATGTGTGTCGGCTCTCTTGTCATGACCTTCGGCTCCATGTATGTCGTGTTCTTCCTGCTCGCAATCATCACGACGGTCTCCGAGCGCAAGCACATCCATGCGCGCAAGAAGTGGCGCATCATCACGAACATCTTCACGTTCCCGCTGTTCATGATGACGTACATTCCGATCACGGTCGTAGCACTCTTCAAGAAGGTCGAGTGGGTGCCCACGAAGCATGACATTGCTGTCAACTTCCAGGATGTCATGAACGAAGGATAGGGGAGCTTATGCGGGGAATCGGGTTCTGCGCCCGATTCCCCGTTTTAGGTGAATGGATGCAAATAATAGGCAGATGGGTGCTACAATCCGTTCAACCAAAACGGACGTAGCGTTTCGAGCAGATGGAGGCAACGCTTCATGGCAACATTCTTCGAAGGAGAGTCCCACACTTTCTCTGAGTACCTGCTGGTGCCTGGCTATTCATCATCCGAGTGCATTCCGGACAATGTTTCCCTGAAGACACCGCTCGTGCGCTTCAAGCGTGGAGAAGAGCCTTCGATCACGCTCAACATCCCGATGGTGTCTGCAATCATGCAGGCTGTCTCCGGTCCGCGTCTGGCAATCGCGCTTGCCCAGCAGGGCGGCATGAGCTTCATCTATGGCTCACAGTCCGTGGAGGCCGAGGCTGCGATGGTCGCAGAGGTCAAGTCCTACAAGGCAGGCTTTGTCGAGTCCGACTCGACGCTCACGCCTGACATGACGCTCCAGCAGGTCATGGACCTGAAGGAAGAGACGGGCCACTCCTGCATGCCCGTCACGGATGACGGCACCGGCCACGGCAAGCTCCTCGGCATCGTCACGTCCCGTGACTACCGTCCTTCGCGCGACGACCGTGGCAAGCTTGTCCGCGACTTCATGACGCCGTTCGAAAAGCTCATCACCGCTCCCGACGACACGACGCTCAAGACAGCAAACGATATCATCTGGGAGCACAAGCTCAACCAGCTGCCGATTGTCGACAAGGATCAGCACCTCGTCTCCCTCGTCTTCCGCAAGGACTACGACTCCCACAAGTCGAACCCGAACGAGCTCCTCGACGCCCACAAGCGCTACATGGTCGGCGCCGGCATCAACACGCGCGACTATGCCGAGCGCGTCCCTGCCCTCATCGAGGCAGGCGCCGATGCGCTCTGCATCGACTCATCCGAGGGCTTCAGCGAGTGGCAGAAGCTCACGCTCGACTGGATTCGTGCCCACTACGGCGATTCCGTGAAGGTCGGCGCTGGCAACGTCGTCGATGCCGAAGGCTTCCGCTTCCTCGCGGACTGCGGCGCTGACTTCGTGAAGGTTGGCATCGGCGGAGGCTCCATCTGCATCACGCGCGAGCAGAAGGGCATCGGCCGTGGCCAGGCATCTGCTCTCATCGATGTCTGCCGTGCCCGTGACGAGTACTACAAGGAGACCGGCGTCTATGTGCCGGTGTGCTCTGACGGCGGCATCGTCTACGACTACCACATGACGCTTGCCCTTGCTATGGGTGCTGACTTCATGATGCTCGGCCGCTACTTCGCACGCTTCGACGAGTCCCCGACCCGCCGCGTGAATGTCAATGGCTCCTACATGAAGGAGTACTGGGGCGAGGGCTCTGCCCGTGCCCGCAACTGGCAGCGCTACGACCTCGGCGGCAAGAAGAAGGGCCTCTCCTTTGTCGAAGGCGTCGACTCCTATGTCCCGTACGCGGGCTCGCTCAAGGAGAACATCGATGGCTCGCTCCTGAAGGTCCGCTCCACGATGTGCAACTGCGGTGCCCTCAACCTCAAAGAGCTTCGCGACAAGGCAAAGCTCACGCTTGTGAGCGCAACCTCGCTCGTCGAGGGCGGAGCACACGACGTCGTCTTGAAGGACCAGGATCCGAACGTGAACTTCCGGTAGGAGCGAAGACAAGATCTGCTCAGAGCCTCTGCTTCGTGCAGGGGCTCTTTTCATAGCAAGGCTGAGAAGAAGAGAGCGCCTCCCGGATGACCCGGAAGGCGCTCTGCCTGCGATATGAAAACTGCCTAGCCATCTTCGCCGAGCAGGACCTTCTCCGGCAGGATCGGAAGCGACCTCACGTAGCGGCCTGTCGCATGGGCGACGGCGCTTGCAATCGCCGGGGAGGGCGTATTGATGACGACCTCGCCGATGGACTTGGCGCCGAAGGGGCCAGTCGGCTCATAGCTGGGCATGAACTCCACGCGCATGTCGGGTACATCGAGGCGCGAGGGGATCTTGTAGTGCATGAAGGAATCGGTGCGCATGTGACCGCGTGCATCGTAGACGACCTGCTCGGTCAGGGCCATGCCGATGCCCTGGACAAGGCCACCCTCTGCCTGCACACGGGCAAGCGGCACATTGATGACCGTGCCGCAGTCGACGACGGCAGCATAGTCGGTGAGCGTGACCTTGCCGGTTGCCTTGTCGACCTCCACTTCGGCGACGCCTGCCATGAAGGGAGGAGGCGACTGCGGCTGCGTGTTTGCGCCATGGCCGGAAAGATGGCCCTGGTTGAGGCCGAAGCCGATGGCCCTGTTCGCAAGCTCCTTCACGCTCATCTGCTGCGTGCCGCCGGCGCTCGAGACGACGCCTTCCGAGAACGTGACCTCGTCGGGTGCGGCCTTCCACCAGGAAGCAGCCTGGGCGCAGATCTTTCTCTTGAGCTCCTCGGCTGCGCGGAGCACGGCACCACCCGAGGTATAGGTGCCGCTCGAGGCGTAGGCACCCGTATCGTACGGGGAGGTGTCGGTGTCCACGCCCTTTACCACGATATCGTCGACAGGGCACTCGAGCACCTCGGCGGCAATCTGTGCAAGGATCGTATCGGCTCCCGTGCCGACGTCGGTCGCACCGATATCGAGGATATAGAATCCGTCATCCTCGAGCGTGATGTCGGCATTCGCGATATCGACATTGCTGATGCCGGAGCCCTGCATCGTAAGCGCCAGGCCGATGCCACGGACACGGTCTCCGAGGTCTTCGCTCAAGGGTCTGTCCTTCCAGCCTGCCATCTCGAGCGCGCGCTTCAGGCACTCCACTGCCCGGCAGCTCCTGAGCGGCTCTTCGTTGAGCTGGTGGAGGTTCTGGCCTGCCGTGACGAGGTTCTTGAGGCGGATTTCGGCAGGGTCCATGCCGAGGGTATCTGCCATCTCGTTCACGGCAGACTCGACGGCAAAGCAGCCCTGTGTCGCGCCATAGCCACGGAAGGCGCCTCCCGGCATCGTGTCGGTGTAGCAGACGTTGTAGGCAAAGCGGCTCGGCACCTGGTTGTAGATGGGCAGGGTCTTTCCTGCCGCAAGTGTCACGGTCGTCGAGCCATGGTAGCCATAGGCACCGGCATTGGAGAGGACATGAAGATCTATTGCTGTGAGTGTGCCGTCACGCTTCGCACCGATTTTCACCGTGAGATACATCTCGTGGCGGGAGTTCGTGGCCGAGAGCGTCTCTTGGCGTGTCAGGATGCATTTGCAGGGGTGTCCGGTCTGTATGGCTGCAAAGGCAGCGTAGACCTCGCAGGAACCTGACTGCTTCGCGCCGAAGCCGCCGCCGACGCGGGGCTTCACGACACGGACGCGGCTCTGGGGGATGCCCAAGGCTGTCGCCACCTGGCGGCGGATATGGAAGGGGACCTGCGTCGAGCTCACAATCGTGATGCGGCCGAAGGCATCGGTCGTTGCATAGCAGCGGAATGTCTCCATCATCGACTGTTCGGCTGCCTGCGTATGATAGGTATGCTCGAGCACGACATCGGCTGCTTCGAAGCCTGCATCCACATCGCCGTATTCATGGCCGCCTGTCGCGACGAGATTGCGCTTCGGGTCTCCGGTCTTGTCGCCGCCGAAGGCCCAGTCGTCCTCGTCGTGGATGATGCAGGGATTGTCGAGGGATTCGCAGACATCGAGCACGTAGGGCAGCTTCTCGTATTTCACCTTCACGGCGTGCATGGCAAGTTCTGCTGCGACCTTGTTCTCGGCGACGACGATAGCGACCTCATCTCCGATGTAGCGCACGGTGTCGTCCAGGATGCACGTGTCATAGGGACTCATCTCGAGGTAGCTCTGCCCTGCAAGCGTGAAGCGGTGATGAGGAACATCCTTCGAGGTATAGATGGCAACAACGCCCGGGATTGCAAGCGCTTTTTCCGTATCGACGGAAAGCACGCGGCCATGGGGGACAGAGGAGCGCACGAGACGCACGATGTAGGCATCATCCGGTGCAAGGTCGTCGGTATAGACGGGACGTCCTGCGAGGAGCGCCTCTGCATCCTTCTTCACGACGGCAGAGGAGAGCGTCTTTCCACGGTCTGGCGTCTCGATCTCGGCAGCGGCTTTGCGCACCTGCCCGACGGCCGCCTCTGCTTCGGCAGAGCCTTGGGAGATCTCTGCTCCTGCAGCGCGGTCACGGCCGAGGAAGCGCCTGATGGCACGCATCTGGGATGTGTAGCCTGTGCAGCGGCAGAGATTGTTTGCGAGGAAGCTCCTCATCTCATGGTCGGTGGCATCAGGATTCGTGCGGTCGAGCGCAAGCACGGCCATCTCGAGGCCTGGGGCGCAGAAGCCGCACTGGTCTGCTCCTTCTGCGGCAAGGCACTCTGCAAGCTCCTTGCGCTCCCTGCCCATGCCTTCGAGCGTCAGCACCTCATGACCCGAGACACGGGACATGATGAGGGCGCAGGAGAGTTCGGGCGAGCCGTCGACAAGCACGGTGCAGAGGCCGCAGTTCGTCGTCTCGCAGGCGCACTTCACGCTCTTGATTCCATGCTTCCTGAGCCAGGAGAGGAGCGTCTCGGCCGGGTCTGCCTTGGTCGTGACGGGGCGTCCATTGAGGGTGAAGGCAATCTCGATGCTTTCGCTCATCGTGCATCCTCTCTGATCTCAGAGGTTTCAGATGAAAGCGGATTAGCGGCTGCATGCTCGATGGCACGGCGTGCCAGCTTGCGCGCTGCCGCCTTTCTCCAGGAGGCAGAGCCACGCATATCGGATCCGAAGGGAAGTGCTGCGACAAGCTCTTCCACCCGGTCGAGCTCGTCATTCGATGGGTGCTCTGAGAGCGTGCAGGACGAGAGGT
The DNA here is from genome assembly GCF_036408795.1 of Olsenella kribbiana. Taxonomy (NCBI): domain Bacteria; kingdom Bacillati; phylum Actinomycetota; class Coriobacteriia; order Coriobacteriales; family Atopobiaceae; genus Olsenella; species Olsenella kribbiana. The sequence goes on along the minus strand of NZ_JAZGJP010000001.1, from coordinate 282,215 downwards.
CGACAAGCTGTGCACGCTTCGGAAGCGATCCTACGGCGAGGCGCCAGGAGCCATCCTGCCAGACGGCGCAGACATTGAGGGCGCTGAAGTCCGTGGCAGAGAGCCTCACGCCTTCGAAGGCGGCGCGTGCCGGCGTATCTGATAGCGAAACCTCTGTGAGCACATCGTGCACGGTGCCCATGCGGGCAAACTCGGCAAGCGGCAACGTGCCAGCCTTTGCGAGCGTGACCTCGGCATCGAAGGGAAGAAGACAGCAGAGCACATCGGAGAAGCCCATGCGGGAAAAGACGGAGCCGCCGACGGTTGCCTGGTTCCTGAACTGGGTGCCGACAATGCCCTCCGTCGCCTCTGCAAAGGCGCCTGCGGTAAGGTGTGCAAATGCTTCGTCGGTGCGTGCACGCTCGATGCTCGCCATGGCACCGATAAGGATCTTTCCGTCGACGTGCTTCACATAGTCAAGGCCCGCCGATGCAAGGTCGATCGCATAGGGGACGGTCCTGTCCTGGAGGCGGAGCCACATCATGCCACCGAGCACGGTGGCATGGGGATGTTCCTCGAGGAGCGCGAGCGCCTCTTCGGGCGAGCGCGGACGCGCATATTCTTCAAAGCGGAGCAAGGATTGCCTTCCTCTCTTTGTGGCCAGACCCACTCATTGTGACGTTTATGGAGCCATTTCAGCAGTTCGCACGCTTCATACCACGAGGTATACATGCCCGTGTCGGCCTCGTGTCCATATGGGGACGAGATGTTTAAGCGCATGGAAATGCTGAGCCGTTATAATCAGAGTCCGTTACCTGCTTCCGCGTTAGAAGGAGCGCTCAGGATGAGTGACAGCACGAACGAGATGTCTGCCATCCCGGAGTACGATGCCCAGGCCATCGAGACCAAGTGGCAGCGCACCTGGGAGGAAGAGGATCTCTACAAGACGGATACCGATCCCGCCAAGCCGAAGAAATATGTGCTCGAGATGTTCCCGTATCCTTCGGGAGACCTCCACATGGGCCATGCCAGGAACTATACGATCGGCGATGCAATGGCACGCCAGGCACGCATGCGCGGCTACGACGTGCTGCACCCGATGGGCTTCGATGCCTTCGGCCTGCCGGCAGAGAATGCTGCCATCAAGCACCATACGCAGGCTGCAAAGTGGACATACCAGAACATCGCCCAGGCCGTGAAGACCATGAAGCGCATGGGTTTCTCCTACGACTATGACCGCATGTTCAACACCTGCGACCCCGAGTATTACCGCTGGGGCCAGTGGATGTTCATCCAGATGTGGAAGCGCGGCCTTGCCTACCGTGCGACGAGCCCGGTGAACTGGTGCCCGACGTGCAAGACGGTCCTGGCCAACGAGCAGGTCGTCGAGGGCCGCTGCTGGAGGTGCGGCTCCATCCCGGAGAAGCGCAACCTCTCCCAGTGGTACCTCAAGATCACCGATTACGCCCAAGAGCTCCTGGACGACCTCGACAAGCTGACTGGCTGGCCCGAGAACGTGAAGGCACAGCAGCGCAACTGGATCGGCCGCTCCGAGGGTGCAGAGATCGACTTCAAGCTCGCCGACACCGACGGCGTCACTCCGACGGACCGCACGATCACGGTCTTCACGACCCGTGCCGATACGCTCTTCGGCGTGTCGTTCATGGTGCTTCCGCCCGAGAGCGACCTTGCTGCAGAGCTCGTGGCTGGCACAGAGCATGAAGAAGAGTTCAAGGCGCTCAAGGCCGCAACGGAGAAGGTCTCTTCAGTCGACCGCCAGGGCACGGCGCGCGAGAAGCACGGCATCTTCACGGGCCGCTATGTGATCAACCCGATCAATGGCAAGCCGGCTCCCATCTGGGTTGCCGACTATGTCCTCATGGACTACGGCACCGGTGCCGTCATGGGCGTTCCCTGCGGCGACCAGCGCGACTTCGACTTCGCCCGCAAGTATGGCCTGCCGATCCCGCCGATCATCTGCGAGAAGGAAGATCCGCTCTACGACGAGCTCAAGGACCAGCGCGACCTCGTCGTCACGAACGTCGACTGGGATTCTGCGATGGCAGCAGAGGGCTACCTCGTGCAGTCCGGCGAGTTCACGGGCATGAAGGGCGGCAAGCACTCCGAAGCCGTCGATGCTATCGTGTCCTGGCTCGAGGAGCACAACTGCGGCCGCACGAAGGTGCAGTACCGCCTGCGCGACTGGCTCATCAGCCGCCAGCGCTACTGGGGAAACCCCATCCCGATGATCCACTGCGACGTCTGCGGCGACGTGCCTGTGCCAGAAGAGGACCTGCCTGTCAGGCTTCCTGAGAACCTCGACCTCGGTGCTGGCGAGACGCTTGCAGGGTACGCGCCGTTCTATGAGACGACCTGCCCGAAGTGCGGACGTCCGGCAAAGCGCATCACGGACACGATGGACACGTTCACGTGCTCGAGCTGGTACTACATGCGCTATACCGACCCCCACAACGACAAGGCGCCGTTCTCGAGCGAGGCCGTGGACCGCTGGATGCCGGTCGACAACTACATCGGCGGCATCGAGCACGCTATCCTTCACCTGCTCTATTCGCGCTTCTGGACGAAGGTCCTGCGCGACATGGGCCTCGTGAAATTCGACGAGCCGTTCACGAACCTGCTCTGCCAGGGCATGGTCAAGGATGCAAACGGCGAGACGATGTCGAAGTCGAAGGGCAATGTCGTTCCTCCTTCCTCTGTCATCGAGCCGTATGGCGCAGATACGATGCGTCTTGCCATCCTCTTCGTCGCTCCTCCCGAGAAGGACTTCTCCTGGGATGAGGAGGCAGTTGCAGGCTGCAACCGCTTCCTCAAGCGTGCCTGGAGGATTGTCTGGCAGCTCGTCGAGGGTGCCGATGCGAAGACAGCTGGCGCTGTCAATGTCAGCAAGCTCGACGAGGGCGGCAAGGAGCTCAACCGCGAGCTCAACCGTCTCGGCATCAAGTGCACGCAGGACTTCGACCGCACACAGTTCAACACGGCCATCTCTGCCATCATGGAGCTTGTGAATGCAGCATCGAAGTATGTGAACGGGCACCCCAATGGCACGGGCGATGCAGCGCTTGGCTGCGCCTGCGCTTCTGCGATTGTCCGCATGATGGCGCCGATCGCTCCGCACTGGTCCGAAGAGCTCTGGCATGCCGCGCTCGGCGAGACGGATTCCGTCTACAACGTTCCCTGGCCTGAGTTCGACGAGAAGCAGGCCCAGAGCCAGACCGTCTCGATCGCTGTCCAGGTCAAGGGCAAGGTCCGCGGCCACGCCGAGGTCGCTGCCGATGCATCGAAGGACGTGGTCGAGGAGGCGGCGAAGCAGGCTGTCGCCAGCTACCTCGAAGGCAAGACGATCAAGAAGGTCATCGTCGTTCCAGGTAAGCTCGTGAACATCGTCGCTATCTAGCCTGAGGGCTCAACGAGATTCGAGAAAGGGCTCCGCACTGAAAACGGTGCGGAGCCCTTCTGATGTCTATGGAATGTGCCTGCCGGGATGCAGGCGCTAGCGCGTGCCGGCATCGTCTTCGAGGTAGGTGCACTCCGAGCTGTTCGTGCGGATGATCTCGCGCAGGCGCTCGATGTAGCGGGAGAGCAGGGCGCTCGGACGCCTCTCACGGTGGATCACATAGCCGACACGCATGGTAGGCGCTCCTGCGAGAGGTACCGAGGCGATGCCTGACTGCATCTCGTCCGAGAGCACGCCTGTGGAGAGCGTATAGCCGTCGAAGTGGGTAAGAAGGCTCGTGAGCGTGCCGCGATCGGAGTAGCGGATGGTCTTTCTGTGTGGAAGCTGTGAAAGCGGCTCTTCAGAATAATAGAAAGAGTTCTCCGTTCCCTGCTCGAAGGAGTAGCGCGGATAGGGCTCGAGGTCTTCGGGCTGGATGAGATCCTTCCCCGCCAGAGGATGCTGCTCGCCCACGAAGACGTGGACCGGCGCATCGAAGAGGGGATGGAAGTCGAGCCGTGCATCCTCGAATGCCTTCTCGAGGACCGGCCTATTGAAGCCATCGAGATAGAGGATGCCGATCTCGCTCCTGAAGTCGCGGACATCGGAGATGATCGCGCCTGTCGCGGTCTCGCGCATGACAAAGTCGTATTCGGGGCTTGAGCAGCTCTTCACGACGTCGACGAAGGCCTGCACGGAGAAGGCGTAATGCTGGGCAGATACGGCAAGGCGCTCCTGCGGGGCAGACCCCTGGATGAAGCGCTCCTCGAGCATGTCTGCCTGCTCAATGACCTGGCGGGCATAGCCCAGAAGCTCCGTGCCTTCCGCCGTGAGCTCGACGCCCCTGTTCGAGCGGGTGAAGATTTCGAAGCCGAACTCCTCTTCGAGGTCGCGCATCGCGCAGGAGACATTCGACTGGGCAGTATAGAGGTTTCTTGCCGCTGCATTGATGGAGCCGTGCTCGGCCACGGCGATGAGATAGCGGAGCTGCTGGAGAGTCATGGAGTTCCCTCTCAGAAAAATGTGCAGGTTTGACGATGGGTGACACTCGTATTAAACTACCACTGTCAAAGTTCAATCGTAGAGGAAGTGGGGTGGAGTTTTCGCCCCGCTTCCTTTGTTATGTAGGGCCGATAGGCCGAAGGAGGGGATGGCTGTGTCGAAGAGCGCACAGGAACAGGACATCATCGATGCCCTCGAGAAGGCAGCGCCTGCGCATGCGATCGATATCGTGGACGTGAGCGTCGAGGGTGCAAAGACCGCTCCGATCGTCTGCATCAGGATCGATCACGCAGACGAGGATGCAGAGCCGATCACGCTCGACGAGGTGACGGCACAGGGCGGCTGGATCAACGAGGTCGTGGACGAGCTCGATCCTTTCCCGGGGGCCTATACGCTCGAGATCTCGTCGCCGGGCATGTCGAGGCCGCTCAGGCGTCCGCATGACTTCGAGCGCTTCGCAGGCGAGACCGTCCAGATCAAGCTGGACAGGGCTGAAGGCAGAAAGCGCTGGACGGGCGTCCTCAAGGGCTTCGAGGATGGCGCAGTCACGATCGATACCGACGAAGGGGAGCAGCGCTTCTCGCTCGATGAGATCGCCAAGTGCACGATCAAGCCCGATTTCGATACTGCTGGAAAGAAGCGTGGCGGCAAGAACTAGGCCGCCAAGGAGGAATGAGATATGGCATCTGAAATGATGGAAGCGCTCATGGCGCTCTGCAAGGAAAAGCACATCGACGAGCTCTATCTGCTCGACCGCCTCGAGCAGTCGCTCGCAAAGAGCTACGCCGACATCCTGCACCTCGATTGGGGCGCAAAGGTCACAATCGACCGACAGACCGGCAGGATCTACGTCTACCGCCTCGAGCCGAAGGACGAGTCCTGGAACGACGAGACCGGCGAGTTCGAGGAGTTCGACGAGATCGACGTCACGCCGAAGGACACGAGCCGTCTTGCTGCCCAGCAGGCAAAGGCTGAGATCAACAACATCGTGCGCAATGCTGCCCGCCAGCAGATCTATGAGGAGTTCTCCGACCGTATCGGCGACATCATCACCGGTACGGTGCTCCAGTCCACACCTGACTTCACGATCGTGAAGATCCGCGAGGGCGTCGAGGCAGAGCTTCCGCACTTCGATCTCCATCGCCATCCTGACGAGCGCAACGAGCGTCCGGTCGGCGAGCACTATGCGCACAATCAGCGCATCAAGGCCATCATCGTCGACGTGCGCGACCCGAACAGCACGGTGCAGCCGACGCGCGGCGAGCGCCAGCGTCCGGCCATCGTGATTTCCCGTACGCACCCGAACCTCATCGCGAAGCTCTTCGAGCTCGAGGTGCCTGAGGTCTACGACAAGGTCGTGAAGGTGAACTCCGTCGCCCGCGAGCCGGGCATCCGCTCTAAGGTCGCTGTCTCCTCTGTCGACGAGCACCTCGATCCTGTCGGCGCCTGCGTCGGCCCGAAGGGCAGCCGTGTCCGCACGGTCGTCTCCGAGCTCCGCGGCGAGCGCGTCGACGTCGTGCTCTGGGACGAAGATCCGGCAAAGCGTGTCGCAAACGCCCTGTCGCCTGCCAAGGTCTCGCGCGTGCTTGTCGACCCCGAGTCCAACTACTGCACGGTCATCGTGCCGGACGACCAGCTCTCCCTCGCTATCGGCAAGGAAGGCCAGAACGCACGCCTGGCAGCTCGCCTCACGGGCTACCATATCGATATCAAGAACGAGTCGCTCGCAAAGAGCATCCTGAACGGGACGCATATCCCGGCTGTGCAGCATGAGGAGGACGCGCTGATTGCAGACGAGGGCGAGGAAGGCCATCGCTGCGAGTATGTGAGCCCTGACGGCATGCGCTGCCGCAACATGGCCCGTCCGGGATCGAAGTACTGCGGCATCCACGAGAAGCTCATGGACGCCGAGGTCACTGACGATCCCGATTCGCTGATCTGACAATGCGACGGAACGTCGCATCATACCCGTCGCATCTAGGAAGGTTGGTTACATGGCAAAGACCCGCGTACATGATTTGGCAAAGGAATACGGGATGTCGAGCAAGGAGATGCTCGACTATCTCGATCAGATGAAGATACCGGCAAAGTCGCCGTCCTCGACGCTTGAGGACGTCTACGTGAACCTTGTCCGCAAGAAGCTCAAGCCGATCCTCGAGGCCCGTGCCGCCGAGATCGAGGCCCAGAAGAAGGCCGAGGAAGAGGCAAAGAAGGAAGAGGAGCGCAAGGCTGCCGAGGAGGCAGAGCGCGAGCGTGTGGCTGCCGAGAAGCGCCGTGCGCAGGAGCGCGCTGTCGAGGAGCAGCGCCGCCGCGAGGCCGAGGCTGCCCGCAAGAAGGCCGAGGAGGAGCGCGCCGAACAGGAGCGCAAGGCCAAGGAAGAGGCAGAGAAGAACCGCGTCAGGGACACGGCTCCGAAGAGCGTGCCGTCCTTCACGAGCCTGCTCGACCAGATCGCCCAGCAGGAGAAGGTCCTGAAGCAGCAGGAAGAGGAGAAGGAGGCACGCAAGAAGCAGGAAGCCGAAGAGCGTGCTGCCAGGAAGCGCCAGCGCCCCGAGCGCAGGAACTCCTCCGACCGTGGCGGCCGTAACGAGCGTTCCGATCGTGGTGGTCGCGGCGAAGAGCACAACGATGAGCGCCATGAGCGCAACGAGCGCCGTGGCTTCTCGATGGACGAAGTCAGGAGGAATGCTGCCCAGGCAGCGCCTGCTGGCGAGGGCAAGCCCGACAGCCGTGGCGAGAACCGCCGCAGGAACCAGAAGCACAGCCACAGGCAGAATGACGGGGAAGACCGCTACACCCGCATGGCACGTGCTGCCGAGGAATACAACCGCGAGCACGTGCTCGAAGAAGCCCGCGCCGCTGTCGAGGAAGCCTCGCGCGAATCGACCGGCCGCCGCAAGCGCCGCAAGGAGCGCCGTGTCAAGCAGGCTGCCGAGGCTGCCGAGGAGAAGCGTATCGAGGAGGCTGTGAAGAACGACCAGGACCTCTCCCAGCTCGATACGATCAAGGTTCCGCAAGGCTCGACCGTGGCCGAGCTTGCAGAGCTCCTCAAGGTCCCTGCAAATGACATCATCAAGCGTCTGTTCCTTCTCGGAACGCCGCTGACGATGACGCAGAGCATGACAGATGACCAGATCGAGCTCATCGCCGACGACCTTGGCCGCGACGCCAAGGTCATGACCAAGGAGGAGGAGAACTCCTTCAGCTTCTACGACGATCCGAAGGATCTCGTTCCGAGGCCTCCTGTCGTCACCGTCATGGGACACGTCGACCACGGCAAGACGTCGCTCCTCGATGCAATCCGCCATACCGGCGTCGCAGCAGGCGAGGCTGGCGGCATCACGCAGGCCATCGGCGCCTCTCAGGTCAAGATCCATGGCCGCACGATCACGTTCATCGATACACCGGGCCATGCAACGTTCACGGCCATGCGTGCCCGTGGCGCCAAGGTCACGGATATCGTCATCCTGATCGTCGCCGCTGACGACGGCGTCATGCCCCAGACCATCGAGTCCATCAACCATGCAAAGGCGGCAAACGTTCCTATCATCGTCGCCGTCAACAAGATCGACAAGCCGGGCGCAAATCCGGACAAGGTGCGCCAGGAGCTCACGGAATATGGCATCATCCCCGAGGAGTGGGGCGGCCAGAACATGTTCGTGAACATCTCCGCCAAGAAGAAGATCGGCATCGAGGACCTGCTCGAGGCAGTACTGCTCGAGGCTGACTACCTCGAGCTCAAGGCGAACCCGAATACGTTCGCATCCGGCTATGTCCTCGAGGCAAAGCTCGACCGCGGCCGCGGCTCTGTTGCCACGATCCTTGTGAACAGGGGCACGCTGCATGTCGGCGATGCTGTCGTGGCAGGTACGGCCTACGGACGCGTCCGTGCCATGCTTGACCAGCACGGCAACAATGTGGCTGAAGCCAAGCCGTCCGACCCTGTCGAGATTCTGGGCCTCCAGTCGATCCCGAATGCAGGCGACGAGTTCCGCGTCTTCGACGACGAGCGCGATGCACGCCAGCTCGCCGAGCAGCGCCAGCTCAAGGCCCGCATCGAGGAGCAGAACAAGGCCAAGCACGTCACGCTCGAGAATCTCTTCGACACGATGGAGGAGCAGGACGTCAAGGAGCTCAACCTCATCATCAAGGCAGATGTCCAGGGCTCCATCGAGGCACTTGTCGATGCTCTCTCGAAGCTCGATCAGTCCGAGGTCCGCATCAACGTGATCCACACGGCCGTCGGTGCCATCAACGAGACCGATGTCATCCTCGCAGACGCCTCCAATGCCATCATCATCGGCTTCGGTGTCCGTCCTGATGCAAAGGCCCGCCAGGCTGCCGAGAAGGACGGCGTCGAGATCCGTACCTACTCCGTCATCTACAAGGCTATCGAGGAGATCGATGCAGCGCGCATCGGCATGCTCAAGCCGACGGAGGAGGAGAAGCAGACCGCCACGATCGAGGTGCGCCAGACCTACAAGGTTCCGAAGGTCGGCATCGCAGCCGGCTGCATGGTCCAGGAAGGCGAGGTTTCTGCCACCGACCAGGTCCGCCTGGTCAGGAACGGCATCGTCGTCTACGATGGCACGATTGCATCCCTTCGCCGCTACAAGGACGAGGTCAAGAGCGTCAAGGCCGGCTACGAGTGCGGCATCTCGCTCGAGAACTATCAGGATATCCATGTGGGCGACACGATCGAATCCTACAAGATCGTCGAGGTTGCCCGTACCGAGTAAGGTCAAGCCATGAAGCAGAACAGGAATTCCCGCCGCATAAACGAACAGGCGCGCGAGAAGATTGCAGACATCCTTCTGTTCGAGATCTCCGACCCCGATCTCGCGCTCGTCACCGTGACGGGCGCCGAGGTCGCGATCGACAAGTCCTTCATGCGTGTCTACGTGTCCTGCGATGCAGACCGCTACGAGGAGGTCATGGCGGCGCTCGACCGCGCAAAGGGCCGCATCCGCTCGCTCTTCGGGCACGCTGTTGCCTGGAGGGTGACGCCCGAGATCGAGTTCCGCATCGATACGACGACCGACGAGGCCGAGCAGATCGCCCGCGCCCTCAAGAACGTTCCGCCGACGCTCGCGGTCGAGAAGGACGAGGATGGCTACCCGATCCAGCCATCCGAGACCGAAGCCGAATAGAGGGACTGTGCAGTACGACGATATGAAGACGCAGGCCGCATCGTTTGCGGCCCTCGTCTCCCTGATTGAGGAGGCGCAGACGATCTGTGTCTGCGCCCATACGAGCCCGGACGGAGACGCCCTGGGCTCGGGCCTTGCCTTGGCCCACATCCTTCGGAGGCGCTGGCCTGAAAAGACGGTCACGAATCTCTTGGCAGATGCCGATCCGGTGCCGAGAATCTATGCCTTCCTGCCGGGTGCCGATGGCTTCGTGCAGGCCAAGGACTATGAAGGGGCACCAGACCTCTTCATCAGCGTCGATCTGCCGGCACCGTCGCGCCTGAATGAGGCAGAGGCTGTGCTCAGGCGCGCACCGAAGGTTGCAGAGATCGACCATCACCCTTCCGAGAAGCCGTTTGGCGATGTGCACGTCGTGCGTCCCGATGCTGCTGCCACCGGTGTCATCATCGCCGAGTTCGCACAGCATATCGAGGCGGAGATGACGCCGGAGATTGCCGACTGCCTCTTCTGCGCCATCATGACCGATACCGGGCGCTTCCAGTACCAGAACGCGAATCCGGAGGCCTTCGATATCGCCTCCTATCTCGTCGATTCCGGTGCGAACCCCTCGAATGTGTCGCTTCATGTCTACCAGAGCTTCCGTCTGCAGTACCTGCATCTCGAGGCTATGGTCATGTCGCGGATCAAGACGTTTTTGGGTGGGCGCATCTCCTACAGCTACTCCACAGTGGACGACCTCGAGCGTACCGGTGCCCAGCTCGACGAGTGCGACGGGCTCATAGACGTCGTGAGAAGCGTCGACGGGGCTGAGGTGGCGCTGTTCCTGAAGGAGCTTCCTGGCGGCGGCGTCCGTGGCAACCTGCGCTCGAAGAGCGACTACGATATCTCGGTCGTCGCGCGCGAGCTCGGGGGAGGCGGCCACAAGGCTGCTGCAGGCTTCACGCTGAAGGGCGACCTCGACGAGGCGCTCTCTGTCGTGTTGCCGCGCCTCAAGGCACTGCTCACGGACGAGCCCTGCGCTCCTGCCATGGGCGGGGTGAGCGAGTGAAGCGCGGACAGAGCGGACTGAATCTTCTTCTGGCTGTCGACAAGCCAGAAGGCATCACAAGCCATGATGCGGTGTCGAAGGTGCGCTATGCCTTGGGCGAGCGCCGTGTAGGCCATGCCGGCACGCTCGACCCTGCAGCCTCTGGCCTTCTTGTCATCGGCGTCGGCCAGGGCACTCGCCTTATGGGCATGCTGACGCAGGACCAGAAGTCCTATGAGGCCCGCATCTCGTTTGGCCGCGAGACCGATACCGATGACCGCGAAGGCAAGACCGTGCGCGAGGCCGAGATGCCGAAGCGTCTCTTCGATGAGGAGGAAGCACGCCTAGCCCTGGCTGGCCTTGTCGGTGTGCAGGATCAGGTGCCGCCAGCATACTCTGCCATCTCGATCGACGGCAAGCGTGCCTATGCGCTCGCCCGCGAAGGCGAGGCGGTCGAGCTTGCTTCGCGCCGGATAGAGATATACCAGGCCCTGCTCCTTGCAGTCGGCGAGGACGACGAAGGGCTCTTCTGGGACTGCGCGTTCATGGTATCGAAGGGCACCTATATCAGGAGCATTGCCCGCGACCTGGGACGCTCTCTGGGGAGTGCCGCGCACCTCGGGGCGCTCCGGCGCCTTTCATCCGGAAACCTCACGCTGAAGAATGCGCATACGCTCGAGGAGATTGCCGAGGCAGGCGCCGATGGCATCCTTTCCCTTGCGGCAGATCCGGTGCGTGCTCTCGGCCTGCCGAAGCGTGCTGTCACAGACTCTGAGCTCGAGAAGCTCCTCCAGGGAAAGACGCTTCCCCTCGGCAGTGTCGACCTCAAGGAAGGGGAGCGCTGTGCGATGGTCTCATCCGGCAAGGTATACGGTGTGTGGGAATGTGTGAACGACCGTCTCAAGACGGTCGCGAATTTCCCGGCGGGCATATCAGGCGTCCGCTAGAGACAAGGAGAGAGAATATGCAGGAGCAGTGTGGCGGCTTCGCGCTGCCGCTCGATGCAGCGGCAAAGCAGGCGCTTGTCGATGCAGCCACCTTCGGACAAGGCAGGCTGCCCGAGCCACGTGCGCATGAGCTGGGAACGCTCTATCTGCGCAAGGCAGCCTCCCAAAAGCTCTCCTCCTCATCGGTCATTGCGCTCGGCGCCTTCGATGGCCTGCATCTAGGGCACAGGGCCCTGATTGCCCGCCTTGTCGCAGATGCCTGCAGCCGCGAGCTTCCCTCTGTCGTCGTGACCTTCGACCCCGATCCTTCCGAAGTCGTAGGATTGCGTCCTGAAGCGAGGCTCCTCTCTGTCTCTGACCGCGTACGGGGCCTTTTTTCTCTCGGTGCAGATGCCGTCCTTGTCATGCACTTCACGCCCGAGCTTGCAGGCCTTGCTCCTGCTGCTTTCTGCACACGCATCGAGGAAGCGCTTCATCCCGTATCCGTGCATGTCGGCACGAACTTCCGCTTCGGCGCACGTGGCGCAGGTGATATCTCAACGCTCCAGGAGATTCTCGGAAGCCGCGGAATCGATATCGTGCCGCAGGATCTGGCTCTCGGAGGCACGGAGCCTGTGAGCGCGACAAGAATTCGGCATCTTCTCGCGCAGGGCGCGCTCGATGAGGCGGCAGAGCTTCTTTGCCGCTGCCATTACGTCCGTGGCTTAGTCATGCACGGCCGCGGCGAAGGCACCGGCATGGGCTTTGCGACGGCGAACGTCCAGTGCGAGCCGCTTTCTGCCATGCCCGCTGAAGGCGTCTATGGGGGATATGTCGTCGTGGAAGGCGTGCCCTATGCCTCCGCTATCAATGTCGGCGCTCCCAAGAGCTTCGAGGAAACCAAGCGGCCCAACTTCCTCGAAGCGCATCTCCTCGGCTTTTCCGGCGATATCTATGGGCGGGAGGTGCAGGTCGTCTTCTGCCGCTGGCTCAGGGCACAGCGCAGGTTCTCTTCGATGGCGGAACTCGAAGCAGTGGTTCGCGGGAACATCGAGTGGGTACATGTGAACCTGAGTGCCGACAGCGAGGGGGCGATCTGTTGATAACCGACGAAGACAAGGAGCGCGTCAGGCAGGCGACCGATATCGTCCAGCTTGTCGGCGAGACCGTCGTGCTGAAGCAGCGTGGCCAGGAATTTTGGGGCTGCTGCCCGTTCCATCATGAGAAGTCTCCGTCGTTCAAGGTGAATCCCCAGACTGGCCTCTGGCACTGCTTCGGCTGCGGTGCCGGCGGCGATGTGTTCAGCTATGTCCAGCGCAGGGAGAACCTCGAGTTCCCCGATGCCATCCGCTATCTTGCAGACCGTGCCGGCATAGAGCTCACCGAAGAGAAGACGGCACACCATGGCCCGAAGAGGCAGCGGCTCCTTGCCTGCCTGGCCGAGGCAGAGAGCTTCTACACGACGATGCTCATGCGCGGCAAGGGGGAGGGTCCTGCTGCGGCGAGGAGCTATTTCTCCGGACGCGGCTTCGGCTCTGCCATCTGCCGTTCCTGGAACCTCGGCTTTGCGCCGGGGCATGGCATGCTTGCGGCACATCTGCGCTCGAAGGGCTTCACGAACCAGGAGATTGTGGCGGCAGACCTCGGGCGCGAACGCTCGGGGAGGATCTCCGACCGCTTCTTCGACCGTGTCATGTTTCCCATCCACGATGAGCAGGGACGCACGATTGCCTTTGGCGGCAGGATCCTCGAAGCGACGAAGCATGACGGAATCGCGAAATACATCAATACCGGCGATACGCCGGTCTTCAACAAGAGGAAGCACCTCTTCGCGATAGACAAGGCACGCGATGCGATGGTGGAGACGGGCACGGCAATCGTGTGCGAAGGATATACCGATGTCATTGCCCTCCACGAGGCAGGGTTCAGGAATGCGGTTGCAGCGCTTGGCACGGCATTCTCGCTCGACCATGTGAAGACGCTCGAGCGGCTGCGCGTGAAGCGCATCATCTGCATGTTCGACGGCGATGCGGCGGGTCAGCGTGCTGCCGAGCGCGCAGTCCAGTATGTGGACAAGACGACAGCCGAGCTTCTCTGCGTCGTGCTGCCGAACAACCAGGACCCGATGGAGTTTCTTGCGTCGCATCAGAAAGAGGAGATGGAAAAGCAGCTCGCAGGCGCGCGTCCTCTCATCGATTTCGTGTTCGCAAAGCGGCTCGAAGGCTACGACCTCACGATTCCGGGTGTCCGCGTGAAGGCGCTCGACGACCTCGCGGGACTTCTGGCTCCGCTCAAGGACTCGCCCCTGATCGACTCCTATGCCCTGCAGCTTGCAGATGCTCTTGGCATGGATCCCGAAGAGACGAAGCGGACGATTCGTAGAAAGCCGCTGCCGAGGGAGACGGCGCAGGCACCTGCCGCACGCAGGACCGCGCGTCCCGAGCAGGAGCAGATACCGACCTATGACGGGCCCAGCTACGACGATGCGGACTACTACGAGGAGGAGCAAGCGGAATACGTGCCAGATGATGCCTACGGAGCAGCGGCGCCGGTACCGGCTGCACTCTCCTCGGACGAGCGCCGCCAGATCGATGCGGAGCGCGAGCTTCTTGCCCTGACTGCCGCCTATCCGAAGGAAGCGCGGGCCTACTCGCAGAGGATTGCAGGCTTTTCCTGGGCGGACTCGAGACACGAGGCGATGGCATGGGCGATGCTCGCGACGCCTGAGGATGCAGCGCCTCAGGATGTCGTGGCAGCGGCGACCTCTGTCTATCCCGAAGCGGCACAGCTTCTGGGTGGCGGCAGGCTTGCCTCGGCTGAAGGGATGACGGCGGGGCAGAAGATGGCTTTTCTCGTCGATACCGTCGAGCTCTATTCCACGAAGCGCAAGATCCGTGCCATCAGGACCGAGCTCAGAAGCACGCCTGATGCGCTCTCCGACCGCACGAAGGAGCTCTTCGTCGAAGCGACGCAGCTACAGCGGCATGTGCAGGAGCTGTCAGACAGACTTTCTGCGTCTGCAGACGCTCAATAACGGGTAAAGTAGTAACGATTGTGCGTCGAAAGGAAATACGTGGCTACAAAGAAGTCGAAAGAGGATATCAAGCTGTCCCCCGAACTGATGCAGGCCGTCGATGCCCTTGTGACGAAATCGTCCAAGAATGACGGAACGGTATCTGAGGATGATATCCAGGTCGCAACCCGTGATATTGATGTCGATTCCGAAGAACTGTCGGATCTCTATGACGTGCTGCGCTCCAAGGGCGTAGATATCGCGAGCGACGATGCGGCAATGCCGAATGTCGATGGAAGCTCGATGGACGGCATGGACGACGACCTCGATTCGGACAGCTACGAGGACGATCTCGAAGACGGCCTCGACGAGGATGAGGACGAATCCCGCGCAAGCGAGGCAAAGGAAGTCAATGCCGCGCTGCGCTCCACTGCCACGAAGGGCAAGACCTCGAAGAAGCGCTCGACCCGCAGCCGCAACCGCAGAGCTGATACCTCTACGGTCATGCTCACGGGCGACCCGGTCAGGATGTACCTCAAGGAGATCGGCAAGGTCGACCTTCTGACTGCTGACGAAGAGGTCCATCTTGCTATGAAGATCGAAGCCGGTGCCGAGGCAACGGAGAAGCTCGAGGCTGCCGAGAATGGCGATATCGAGCTCACGCGTGCCGAGATGCGCCGTCTCATGCGCATCGAGCAGGTAGGTCTCGACGCAAAGCAGCAGCTGATCTCAGCCAACCTGCGTCTCGTCGTCTCCATCGCAAAGCGCTATGTCGGCCGCGGCATGCTCTTCCTTGACCTCATCCAGGAAGGCAACCTTGGCCTCATCCGTGCTGTCGAGAAGTTCGACTACACGAAGGGCTTCAAGTTCTCGACGTACGCGACGTGGTGGATTCGTCAGGCCATCACCCGCGCTATCGCCGACCAGGCACGCACGATCCGCATTCCGGTCCACATGGTCGAGACCATCAACAAGCTCGTCCGTGTCCAGCGCCAGCTCCTGCAGGATCTGGGTCGCGATCCGACACCGGAAGAGATCGGCAAGGAGATGGACATGTCGGCAGACCGTGTCCGCGAGATCCAGAAGATCTCCCAGGAGCCGGTCTCGCTCGAGACGCCTATCGGCGAGGAAGAGGACTCCCAGCTCGGCGACTTCATTGAGGATTCCGGCGCTGTCGCTCCTCCTGAGGCAGCTTCCGAGTCGATGCTCCGAGAGCAGCTTGACCAGGTCCTCGACGGCCTTGCAGACCGCGAACGCAAGGTCATCAAGCTGCGCTTCGGCCTCGAAGATGGCCATCCGCGCACGCTCGAGGAGGTCGGACGCGAGTTCGGCGTCACGCGCGAGCGCATCCGCCAGATCGAGAGCAAGACGCTTGCCAAGCTCCGCCATCCTTCCCGTTCGGGACGTCTCAAGGACTACATGGAAGAGTAGGCACAGAATGCACGTCCAGGCAGCTGCAGGCATGCAGCTGCCTTTTTTCATGGAGGAGGGAGCAATGGACAGGGACCATATCGAGCGGATAGTCGAGGATCTCATCATCTGCATCCTCCTTGCTATCCTCATTGCCCTGGTCGTCCAGCTCATCTTCCCGAGTTCGGGCATATCTATGGGCATCCCCTTGGTGATTCCCTTTGTCTTCGTCTTCCCGATAGGGTGGAAGCACCGGGGCGGGAACAGCGGGAAGAAATGATGCTGCAAGAGCGCAGCAGGATTCAGGCCTGCTGCGCTCTTGTCATATCTGGGGCGTCTGGAAAGCCTTGCTGCAAGGAGCGCTCGGGAATGGCGGGCAGGCTGTCCGCATCTGGTGGCTTCCGGTGCTCGTGGAGGCGGCTATGCCAATGATTGCGGCAGGATTCCCATCCCTTTTACGCGACCTCGACTGCATTGTCGTGAACCACCTGGAGCCCGACCACTGCGCCTCGATGGTCGAGGTGCTCGCCCTCTATCCGAATTGCCAGATCGTGTCGACCGAGAAGTCGTTCATGCTCATGCACAGCTTCGGCTACGATATCGACTCCCATAGCCAGCTCCAGGTACAGGAGGGAGACTCGCTCTCTTTCGGCAGGCATGAAGTGATCTTCATCGAGGCACCGATGGTCCACTGGCCTGAGGTCATGGTCGCGCTCGACCTCACGGACGGCGTCCTCTTCTCCGCCGATGCCTTCGGCAGCTTCATGGCTATCGATGGCAGGCTCTGGGCAGACGAGTGCGACTGGGAACGGGAGTTCCTCGAAGAGGCCCGGCGCTACCACTGCAATATCGTCGGCAAGTATGGCCTGCATGTCCAGCTTCTGCTCAAGAAGGCGGCAGGCGTCCTCGACAAGATCAGGATAGTGGCTCCGCTCCACGGTCCTCTCTACCGCACGGCTGAAGACATCATGCGCTACATCGGCAAGCTGAACCGCTGGGCAAGCTATGCACCCGAGGAGAAGGGCATGCTTGTTGCCTATGCCTCGATGTAGGGCAACGCCGAGAATGCCGTGCAGTGCCTTGCTTCCGAGCTCTGCAAGCGCGGCGTCACGAACATGAAGCTCTGCGATGCCTCGATGACGCAGGCATCCTACCTGATTGCCGATATGTTCCGCCTCTCGCACATCGTTCTCGCCTCGCCGACATACAACCTGAGCATCTGCCCTGTCATGGAGAGCCTGCTCTCCGAGATGAAGATGCTGAACCTCCAGAACCGCCATATCGCGCTGGTGGAGAACGGATCGTGGGCCTGCCCGGTCGGCGACCTCATGGAGGACTGCATCGACGAGAACATGAAGGACATGGAGGTCTTGAACGAGCGCCTCTCGATGTCCTCGTCGCTTCCGGATTCGAGGGGACGAGGAGTCGAGTCCCTTGCACAGGCTATCGCCGATTCGGTGGAAGAGGTCACTTGCGACTGCTCGAAGCGCTTCGAGAAGAAGCAGAAGCAGGAAGAGCCAGAAAAGAAGTTTTAGGCAGGTGCCGTGTCGGTGCCTGCCTTTTGCTGTGATGTGAGGAGATATGGCGGCTCGCGCTAGAATCAGCTTGTAAAATTGGCGGATGGCGGGAGGCAGGATGGACGGAGCGGGGAGAGCGGTAGAGGCGTCTTCCGATTTCTCGGAGCTTGTGCAGATTGTCGAGGCGACGGGATCCACGAACGACGATGTGCTGGGGCTTGCTGCTGAAGGCGCTCCTGAAGGCACGGCGGTCTGTGCGAAGAGGCAGACGACGGGACGCGGGCGCCGGGGGCATAGCTGGGTCTCGCCTCCAGGGGGCCTCTACATCACGGTGCTCCTGCGGCCAAGGACAGATGAATGTGTCTCGTCGGGGCTTCCTGCTGTGACGGCACTTGCTGTCCTGGAAACGCTCGGAGGTCTTGGAGCAGAAGGCCTCTGCCTCAAATGGCCGAACGATCTTGTGCTGAAGAAGGCTGATGGCTCGCTTGCGAAGCTTGGCGGCATCCTCGTCGAGTCGCGGCAGGAGAGCGGAGGCGCGTGGCATGCAGCTGCAGGCATAGGGCTCAACCTCGTGCGTCCAGCTCAGGAAAAGATCGTGCCCTCGCGCGTGCACGACGGGATGGCGAAGCCCCTGCCTGCTGCCTATCTTGAAGATGCCTTCGCTGATGAGGTGCCAGACCTTCTGAGGGAAGGCTTCGGCGCGCTTGCCATAAGCCTGGATGCATCCATCGTCTCGGCCTCGCGTGTCTGGGCCAGAAAGGCAAGCCCTGAAACAGGGCCGCTTGCTCCCATCAGAGAGCGCTTCGAGCGCAAGCTCGCCTATATCGGGGATGATGTCTTTGCCATAGATCCAGCTGGCATGCTTCTGGCTGAGGGAAGATTCTCCGGCATCGACTCCTGGGGAAGGGCGCAGATCGCTCTTGGGGATGGCTCTGTGCGCATCTTTCTTCCGGAAGAGGCATCGCTCCGTACGTGCCATTGATTGGCAGATATGTGGACATGCCGCGCAGAGCCTTGTGACGCTTCACATCCGAAAATGATTAGTTAGACTAAATAACTGTTCCGAGACTGGTATTGCAGCTCTGAAACCAGGAGGAGGAAAGATGGACGTGGAAACGCGCGGCGAGCTTCCTGAAGACGGAGCGCCGGACATCGACGTACAAGACGACTCGGCCTTCATCAGCGAGATATCACGCCTTCTGAGCAGCACGTTCGAGGCCATCATCCGCCTCGAGGACTGCGTCTACCGCTCCCATGGGATGGACCTCACGAACTCCGAGCTGAACCTGCTCTCGACGGTCGGCAAGGCCATGCTCGTCGCTCGCCGGGCTCTCAGCATGTCCGAGATTGCAGACGCTCTCGGCATCAAGCGTCCCTCCGCGACCGCTATCGTGAAGAGGCTCGAAGCGAAGGGCTATATCGCGAGGAAGCGGAGTGCAGACGATGCGCGCCGCATCGATGTGACGCTGACCCGCAAGGGAGAATGCGTCTACCGCATCCATGCAATATTCAACCGAAAGATGGCAGCCGAGATTTCCCGTGGCCAGTCCACAGAGGAGCGCCGTGTGCTTCTCCAGGGCATCAGTCGTCTCGAACATGCCTATACAGAAGCTGAACGCGCTGCCGTGCAGGCAGTCGCGCGGGCGCCTTTTGCAGGAAGGAGCTAGCGTGGCATTCACGATTGTCGGCACCGGATCGGCACTTCCGAAAAGGAAGGTCACGAACGACGACCTTTCCGAGTTCCTCGATACCTCAGACGAGTGGATTTCCACCCGTACCGGCATCAAGACCCGCTATGTCTGCACGGACGAGTCGCTCGACGACCTTGCCGCAGAGGCATCTGAGCACGCTCTGGCCGATGCCGGCATAGAGGCGAAGGACATCGACCTCATCATCTGCTCCACGACCTCAGGCGACCATCTGATGCCTGCAGAGGCCTGTGCCATAGCCGAGCGCCTTGGTGCCAGCTGCCCTGCCTTCGATGTCTCGGCAGCCTGTGCTGGATTCGTCTTTGCGCTCGATACGGCAGATGGCTGGTTCTGCCGCGGACGTGCGAGACGAGCGCTTGTCGTCTCTGCGGAGAAGATGAGCCGCCTTCTCGACTGGGAGGACCGCAGCACCTGCGTGCTCTTCGGAGATGGAGCGGCAGCTGCTGTCGTTGAGGCAGGAGGCAAGAGCCCTATCTGGAGCCATCTTGTCACAAAGCCCGATGTTGCCTCGCTCGATGTGCCAGGACTTCAGGGCACATCTCCCTTTGGCAGCACCGAAGATGCCCAGCCTTCGAAGCTTCTCATGAAAGGACGCAAGATCTTCCATTTTGCCGTCTCGAGCATCGAGGAGGAGCTCAAGGCCCTCGAGGGCGAGTCAGGCATTGCGCTTTCCGATATCGACCATTTCGTCTTCCATCAGGCCAACGAGAGGATACTCGATGCTGTTGCCAAGAGGTGCGGCATCGACCCTTCCAAGATGGCCCATACCATACAGGAGACCGGCAACATCTCGAGTGCCTGCATACCGCTTGCGCTCGACCGCATGTCCCGTGAGGGGAGCCTCCATGCAGGAGAGCTTGTCCTCATCTGCGGCTTCGGTGCCGGCCTCGACATCGGCACGACCCTGATCCGCTGGAATAAGGAACAGGACGCATAACGCTATCAGGCGCCTTCGGCGCATGAGATACGCGCTTCGGCGCAGAAAGAGAAGGAGAAACATCATGGCAGAGTCAACGTTCGATCGCGTCGTCGCAATCCTCAAGGACCAGGAGGGCCTCGACGACGTCGAGCTCAAGCCCGAGACGAAGCTCGCCGAGGTCGGCCTCGATTCCATGAGCACTGTCGAGGCGGTCATGGCATGCGAGGACGAGTTCGGCATTGAGATCGACCCTGAGGCCAACCCCCAGACGATCCAGGAGTTCGTCGACCTCGTCGAGGCTCAGCTCTAAAGAGTACCCAGCAGGAAAGGATGAAACGCGTATGATCAAGACTCCTCTCTGCGACCTGACAGGCATCGAGAAGCCGATCTTCCAGGGCGGCATGGCATGGATTGCAGATGCAAGCCTCGCCGCTGCCGTATCGAATGCCGGAGGCCTCGGCATCATCTCCGCGATGAATGCCAATGCCGACTGGCTCAGGAACGAGATCCGCGACTGCCGCACCCGCACGGCAAAGCCCTTCGGCGTCAACATCATGCTGCAGAGCCCCTTCGCCGACGAGGTGGCCCAGGTTGTGGCCGAGGAGAAGGTCCCTGTCGTCGTGACAGGCGCGGGCAATCCGAGCAAGTACATGAAGACGTGGCAGGCGGCCGGCATCAAGGTCATACCGGTCGTCTCCTCGGTGGCGCTTGCACGTCTCCTCGAGCGTGTCGGCGCATCCGCAATCGTCGCCGAAGGCGGAGAGTCCGGCGGACACGTCGGCGACGTCTCGACGATGGCACTCGTGCCGCAGGTCGTGGATGCCGTGAAGATTCCGGTCATCGCAGCCGGCGGCATCGCCGATGGCCGCCAGATGGCAGCTGCCTTCATGCTGGGCGCCTGCGGCGTCCAGGTCGGCACCCGCTTCCTTGTGGCCAACGAGTGCACGGTTTCTGACGAATACAAGAAGCGTGTCCTCAAGGCCAATGACCTCTCGACAATCGTGACCGGCCGCTCCATCAACGGCGCCGTGCGCTGCCTCAAGACTCCGTTCTCGCAGAAGTTCCTGCGTGCCGAGAAGGAAGGCGCCACGGCTGAAGAGCTTGGCAAGATGGGCGCCGGCTCGCTCAGGAAGGCTGCCAAGGACGGCAACTATGAAGAAGGCTCCTTCATGTGCGGCGAAGTCGCTGGCATGGTGAAGAAGGAGCAGTCTGCAGCAGAGATCGTCGACGATCTCATGCAGGGCTGCGAAGAGGTGCTCAAGGGGGCAACGAAGTGGCTGGCGTAGCATTCCTGTTTGCAGGCCAGGGCTCGCAGAAGCCCGGCATGGGCAAGGCCCTCTTCGATTCCTCTGAGGCTGCCAAGAAGGTCTTCGATGGCGTGGATGCGGTGCGTCCGGGCACTGCCTCCCAGTGCTTCGAAGGCACGAAGGAGGAACTTGGCCAGACCATCAACACCCAGCCCTGCGTCTTTGCAACGGACCTTGCGGCCGCAGCTGCGCTCGAGGACCTTGGCGTGCATCCGAATGTGGTGGCAGGGCACTCGCTCGGCGAGGTTGCAGCGCTGACCTTTGCCGGCGCCTTCTCGCTCGAGGAGGGCACGCGCCTCATCGAGGTCCGCGCCCAGGCCATGGCAGACTGCACGGCCAAGCATCCTGGCGCCATGCGCGCTGTCCTCAAGCTCGATGCCGCAAAGGTGGAAGAGCTTGCCCACGAGGCAGGCGAGGCATGGCCTGTGAACTACAACTCGCCGCAGCAGACCGTCGTTGCAGGCTCTGCCGAGGCCTGCGAGAAGCTCGATGGCCTTGTCAAGGCAGCAGGCGGCAGGAGCATGAAGGTTGCCGTCTCCGGAGCCTTCCACAGCCCCTACATGGCTGAGGCCACCGAGGCGCTCGCCGCCTATCTCGAGACGAATCCTGTCCATGCGCCGAAGCTCCCTGTCTTAGCAAACAGGACAGGGGAGACCTATCCGGAGGATGTGGCTGAGATCGCTGCGCTCCTCTCCGAGCAGGTCTCGAATCCCGTGAAGTGGACCGCTGAGCTCCATGCCATGCAGGATGCCGGTATCGATACGTTCATCGAGGTCGGGCCGGGACACACGCTCACAGGTCTCGTGAAGAGGACGCTCGAAGGCGTGGATGCCGTCTGTGTCGAGACGCCCGCGGCTGCCGAAGAGGCACATGCCCTCGTGGCTGGAAAGGGGCTCATCTGATGGCAGAAGCAAAGACGGGCACGCTCGAGCGCGATGCTTGGCGCCGTGTCGCGCTTGTGACCGGAGGCTCGCGCGGCATCGGACGCGCCACGGCGCTGGAGCTTGCCAAAGGCGGCTACGACATCGCAATCGTCTATGCCGGAAACGAGGCAGCGGCTGAAGAATGCGTCAGCCTCCTGAAGGAGGCGGGCGCGACCGCGAAGGCATATCGCTGCAATGTTGCCGATGCAGACGAAGCGAATGCGACCGCAAAGCAGGTGCAGGAGGACTTCGGCTCTGTCTGGGCTCTCGTGAACGACGCTGGCATCACGCGCGATACGCTCCTTGCCCGCATGAAGGACGAGGACTTCGACGCCGTGATCGACGTGAACCTCAAGGGTGCGTTCCACATGATTCGTGCCCTCATGCGCGGCTTCGTCCGCCAGAAGGGCGGCCGCATCGTGAATGTGGCATCGGTCGTGGGACTTTCCGGCAATATCGGGCAGGCGAACTATGCAGCCTCGAAGGCAGGTCTCATCGGCCTCACGAAGACGGTGGCAAGAGAGCTTGCCGGCAAGGGCGTCACGTGCAATGCCGTGGCACCGGGCTTCATCGAGACCGCGATGACAGAGAAGCTGCCCGAGGCGACGCGCGCCAGCTATGAGGCGCAGATTCCTCTCAAGCGTCTCGGCACAGCAGATGAGGTTGCCCAGGTGATCGCTTTCCTCGCATCGGATGCAGCATCCTATGTGACGGGAGAGACTATCCGGATCGATGGCGGGCTGTGCATGTAGCGCAGCTTCCTGCAAAGGAAGGAACAATATGAACCGCAGAGTTGTCATTACCGGCATCGGCGCTATCACGCCCGTCGGTCTCACTGCCCACGAGAGCTGGGATGCCCTGGTTGCCGGCAAGAGCGGCATCGGCGAGATCACGGCCTTCGATACGGCGGATTTCCGCGTCAAGGTCGCAGCCGAGGTCAGGGGCTTCGACGCTGAAGCCGTGCTCGGCAAGGCAGAGGCAAAGCACCACGACCGCTTCACGCAGTTTGCGCTCGTCGCCTCTGACGAGGCCATGAAGGACTCCGGCCTCGATGCTGAAGGCGCCATCGAGCCTGAGCGCCTCGGCGTCTATATCGGATCGGGCATCGGCGGCATCGGCACCATCGAGGAGCAGGTCGAGCGCATGCTCAAGGGTGGCCCGCGCAAGATCTCGCCGTTCTTCGTGCCGATGATCATCGCGAACATGGCATCGGGCGAGGTCTCGATCAGGCAGAATGCCAAGGGACCGACGCTTCCGGTCGTGACGGCCTGCGCCACGTCGACGAACGCGATCGGCGAGGCTTTCCATGCCATCAAGGCAGGAGCAGCCGACGCTATCCTTGCAGGCGGTGCCGAAGCGGCAATCGTGCCGGTCTCCATCGCTGGCTTCATGAATGCCCGTGCGCTCTCGACGAACCCCGATCCCGAGACGGCCTGCCGTCCTTTCGATGCAGACCGCAATGGCTTTGTCATGGGCGAAGGCGCCTGCGTGATTGTCCTCGAGGAGCTCGAGCATGCAAAGGCCCGTGGCGCCCACATCGTGGCCGAGGTCGCAGGCTACGGCAACACGGCCGATGCCTACCACATCACCTCGCCCGATCCCGACGCATCCGGCATCACGCGTGCCATCAAGGAGGCTGTGGCAGAGGCAGGGCTCGACCCCAAGGAGGGCCTCTATATCAACGCCCACGGCACCTCGACGAAGCTCAATGACTCCTCCGAGACGAAGGGCATCAAGCAGGCACTTGGCGAGGAGGCAGCCTATGCTGCCCATATTTCGTCCACAAAGTCGATGACGGGCCACATGCTCGGTGCCACCGGCGCGGTCGAGGCCATGGCAAGCGCGTATGCGCTCGAGCACGGCATCATCCCGCCGACCATCAACTACAAGACGCCGGATCCTGCCTGCGATCTCGACTACACGCCGAACAAGGCACAGGAATTCGATGCCACATGGGCGCTTTCGACTTCGCTGGGCTTTGGCGGCCACAATGCCGTGATCGCGCTCAGGAAGTATGAGGAGGCGTAAGGCATGGATACCACAACGAAGAGGATCGATGCGGTAGCCGAGCTCATGCAGAAGCGCGGGCTTGCCCGTGTCCGTATCGAAGAGGGCGACTCTGCCATCGAGCTCGAGCGTCCTGAAGCCTTCCCGGCACCGGTCATGGCAGGAGCGGCTTCCGCAGAGGTGACGTCCGCTGCGGCACCCGCAGAGGTAGCCCCTGCATCTGAGGCAGCACCGCTTCCTGCAGCGGATGCATCCGAGCCTGAAGGCGAGGAGCCGCTCGACATGTCGAAGGTCACCGCTGTCAAGGCTCCCATGGTCGGCGTCTTCTATGCGGCTCCCGCACCGGGTGCCAAGCCTTTTGTGCAGGTCGGCTCGAAGGTCAAGAAGGGCGATGTCCTCTGCGTCATCGAGGCCATGAAGGAAATGAAGGAAGTCACGGCTGACTGCGACGGCGAGGTCATCGATATCACGGTCTCCGACGGCGAGCTCGTCGAGTACGGCTCGGTCCTCATGAAGATCTACTAGGGAGATGGCATGAACAAGACAGAGCTGGAGAAGATCCTGCCGCACAGGCCGCCGATGCTGCTTCTGGACGATGCCGAAGTCCAGGATGGCAAGGCCGTGGGACATATCACGATCAAGGGCGACGAGTTCTTCCTCCAGGGGCACTTCCCTGACTACCCGGTCGTTCCCGGTGTCATTCTCTGCGAGATGCTGGCGCAGAACTGCTGCGTCCTTCTGGCAGATGGCATCGACAAGGAACAGGCGACGCCGTTCTATACGAGCCTCGACAAGGTGCGTTTCAAGCACCAGGTGAGGCCGGGCGATACCGTGACCCTCGAGTGCGAGCTCACGAGGAGCCATGGCATGTTCCACTTCGCCCACGGCGTGGCAAAGGTCGGCGACACGGTTGCCTGCGTGGCTGACATGTCGTTTGCGCTCGTCCCGAAGAAGGACGCATAGACCATGTTCGAGAAGATACTGATCGCGAACAGGGGAGAGGTCGCCGTCCGCATCATCCGCGCCTGCAAGGAGATGGGCGTCAAGACGGTCGCCATCTACTCGACGGCCGATGCCACGGCGCTCCATGTGACGCTTGCTGACGAGGCCTACTGCATCGGCGGCCCGCGTGCCTCCGAGTCCTATCTGAACACGAATGCGATCATCACGGTCGCGCTCGAGTCGGGTGCTTCGGCAATACATCCAGGCTATGGCTTCCTCTCCGAGAATGCCTCATTTGCCCGCGAGTGCCGCGAGCATGGCCTTGTCTTCATCGGGCCTTCGCCTGAGATCATGGAGCTCATGGGAGACAAGGATCAGGCACGCCGCACAGCGAGATCGGCTGGCGTTCCCATCGTGCCAGGCTGCGACCTGCTCGAGTCTTCTGCGCAGGCAGAAGAGGAGGCCAGGCGCATCGGCTGCCCTGTGCTTGTGAAGGCACGTGCAGGTGGTGGCGGACGTGGCATCAGGAAGGTGCTCAAGCCAGAAGATGCTCCCGCTGCCTTCGAGCAGGCACATGCCGAGGCACAGAACGCCTTCGGCGACGGCGAATGCTACATGGAGAAATTCATCTCTCCGGCACACCATATCGAGGTGCAGATCCTCGCAGATGGCCACGGCAACGTGTTCTCACTCGGCGAGCGCGAGTGCTCCGTGCAGCGCAGGAACCAGAAGCTCCTCGAAGAGAGCCCGAGTCCCTGTCCGGCGCTCACGTCTGAGATCCGCGAGCACATGTTCGAGTGTGCCCGCAATCTTGCAAAGAAGGTCGGCTACGAAGGGCTGGGAACGATCGAGTTCCTCTTCAGCGATACCGGCGAGTTCTGGTTCATGGAGATGAACACGAGGCTCCAGGTCGAGCATCCGGTGACGGAATTCGTGACGGGCATCGACCTTGTCAAGTGGCAGCTCCGTGTCGCTGCAGGAGCAGACCTCTCGAACTGGAAGCAGGAGAACATCAACGCCGTGGGACATGCAATCGAGTGTCGCATCAATGCCGAGACGCCCGATTTCCTTCCGTCTGCAGGAGACATCACGATGCTTCACACGCCGAATGGCCCCTGGGTGCGCTTCGACTCTGCCCTCTATGTAGGCTCATCGGTGCCGCCCTACTACGACTCGCTCCTCGGCAAGCTCATCGTCTATTCGCCGACGCGCGAAGAGGCGATACGCAAGATGCGCTCTGCTCTGGGAGAGCTTGTGATCGAGGGTGTCAGCTACAATGCCGATCTTCAGCTCGATATCCTCGGCAATCCCGAATTCCTGTCGGGCAACTACCATACAAATCTGATGGAGCACCTCTATGAGTGAACGCCAGAAGTCTCTGAACGAGCTTGAAGGGCCCGTCACCGAAGTGCCGATCGATATTCCGGAGCGCACGATTCTCGTGCGCTGCCCGCATTGCCGTCATGCTATCGATGCCGGGGTGCTGAAGCAGAACCTCGATGTGTGCCCGCGCTGCGGCAAGCACATGCGCATCGGCGCAAGGAGAAGGCTTGCCCTCACGGCAGATCAAGGCTCCTTCGAAGAGTGGGACGCCGATATGGAGGCGAAGGACATCCTCTCCTTCCCGGACTACAAAGAGAAGCTTGCCGCTGCACGCCAGAAGTCGGGAGGGGAGAAGGAGGCCGCCATCTGCGGCAGGGCGACGATCCAGGGCGAGCCCTGTGCCCTCTTCATCATGAACGGCGACTTCATGATGGGTTCCATGGGAGCTGCTGTCGGCGAGAAGATCTGCCGCTGCTTCGAGCGGGCGACAGAGGAAGGCCTGCCTGTTGTCGGCTTCACGGTATCGGGCGGTGCCCGCATGCAGGAGGGCCTCACCTCCCTCATGCAGATGGCCAAGGTCTCGAATGCTGTACGCCGGCACAGTGCAGCGGGCCTCCTCTATATCTGTGTCCTTACCGATCCCACCTCGGGCGGCGTCACGGCTTCCTTCGCAATGGAGGCAGACATCACGATTGCAGAGCCTGACGCGCTCGTCGCCTTCGCAGGTCCGCGTGTCGTCGAGCAGACGACGCACAAGAAGCTGCCCCAGGGCTTCCAGCGCTCGGAGTTCGTCCTTGCACATGGCTTCTGCGACATGGTCGTCGAGCGCAAGAAGATTCCCTCCACGCTCGGCTATCTGCTCTGGCTTCATGACAAGGAGGCGTGGGGCACACGCGAGGCACCGAAGTGTGCGGCTGCCTTCCCCGAGGAGGCACGCTGGCCGCTTCCGCACCATCTCGAGAAGCCGGCTGCTGCAGATGCCTCTGCCTACGACCTTGTGAAGCGCGTGAGGAATGCCGACAGGCCGTCTGTTCCCTCCATCATGGACATGACCTTCGAGGGCTTCATCGAGCTCCACGGGGATCATGAGTTCGGAGACGATGCTGCCATCGTGACCGGCCTTGCCACGCTCGATGGAAATCCTGTCACGGTCATTGCAACCGATCGCGGACGCGGCATCAAGGAACGGGTGGCCAGAAACTATGGCTCGCCTGAGCCTGAAGGCTACCGCAAGGCGCTCCGTCTCATGAAGGAAGCGGAGAAGTTCCATCGCCCCGTGATCTGCCTTGTCGATACGTCCGGTGCCTATCCAGGCATGGAGGCAGAAGAGCGCGGCCAGGGCGCCGCCATCGCAGACAACCTTGTCGCAATGGGCGCTCTCAGGACCCCTGAGATCACCGTCATCATGGGCGAGGGCGGCTCGGGCGGTGCCTTGGGCCTTGCCGTCTCAGACCGTGTCCTCATGCTCTCTGATGCTGTCTATTCGGTCGTGAGCCCTGAGGGCTGCTCGACGATCCTCTTCAAGACAGCGAAGCGCGCAGCCGATGCTGCCGAGGCTCTCGGCATCACGGCGCCCTTCCTCAAGGATCTGGGCATCATCGACGGTATCGTCGACGCCGAAGGCTTCGGCACCGAGGAGTTCGCAGAGCGCTTCAGGAAGTGCCTTGCGGACGAGGTGCAGGAGCTCGAAGGCATGTCAGAAGACGAGCTTGTCGATGCTCGCTACGAGAAATACCGTGCCATCGGAAGGAGAGACAGCTGATGGAGAAGACCACAGGGCTCACGGCAGGTCTGGGCGCCCTCACGACAGGCGGAGCCGATCTGCCACAGCGTCCGGTTGCAATCGTCTGCGATTCCTCCTGCACGCTCTCGCGTACCCGCGCAGAGGAGCTCGGCGTCACGATGGTGCCCATGCACTACAACGTCGACGGTGTCCGCTATGCGGAGACCTTCCGGAACGAGAATGGCGACTACGACTCTCTATTCCGGAATGGCAGGCTGCTCATGACAGAAGCGGTCTACCAGGACGAGTTTGCTGACGAATTCAGGCGCCTCCTCGATGCTGATTTCTCGGTGCTCTGCCTCACAATCTCTTCGAGGCTCTCTGGCACCTACAGGAGCGCTGTGCACGCACGTGAGCAGCTCATCCGTGAAGGAGAGGCACCGGAGCGCATGCGCATCATCGACTCCTGGACGACTTCGGGCGGGCTCGAGTTCCTCGTACGCCAGGCACGCAAGCTCGTGAGCCTGGGCTATGGCCTGGAGACGGTCGGTGAGAAGCTCGAAGCGGAGCGTGCACGTCAGGGCATCGATTTCACAGTGCCGGATCTCGAGGTTCTCAGGAAATCGGGGCGTCTCGGTGCCACAAGGCGCGCCGTTCCTTCGAACCTTGACCGCTTCCTTGTCATGGAGCTCCAGGAGGGCGGCATCAAGGATGTCTGCGTCGCCCACGGCATGCGCGGCACAGCCCGTGCCCTCATAGCCGAGATTCCGGAAGAAGCACGGAAGAACTCCGTGACCGTCACAGGATACGGCGAGGCGCATGAGGCGGTCGAAGAGCTTGTGCATGAGGTGAGGCGCGAGCTTCCTGAGACGACGATCCATGTGCGTGATGGAGGACCAGTTGTCTCGCTTCATCTCGGCGTCGGTTCGGTGAGCCTTGCCTGGAGGAACTTTGCGGAGTAGCCACCAAAATGCGGAGAGCGCGTGTGCAGAATGTTGCTGAAGCATTGCATAGCACAGATTCTTCGAAATGCACGCTTGCATTGAAACGAGCTTTCCGTATACTAGCTAGTGCGCTTTGAGAGCAACACATTCCCCGGTGGCGCAGTGGTAGCGCAACTGACTGTTAATCAGTGTGTCGTAGGTTCGAACCCTACCCGGGGAGCCAGAACTGTCCGAGAGCCTGTCAGATGACAGGCTCTCTTTTTTCTATCTCAGCTCTCCAGCTTTGATTGTCCTGAAGGTCCAGCTCTTGGTGTCGACGAGCGAGAACTCTTCGGTGCCGATGGGGCCTCCCCACGAATAGGTGGAGAAGACATCGCAGCTCAGGAGATTTCCTTCTTCGCGAACGTACTTCACCGGGGTATGTCCGACAACCTGGAAGAGCTCCTGGGGGCGGTAGAGGATATCGAGATCTGCCATTCCCTGAGGACGAGCCCAGAGGGGAGAGAACTCCTGCCAGAGCTCGTCTCTGCCCATCTGGTTGATAGCGGCAAGAGCATCATCCGTAGATGCGGAAGCGAGGCCTTCGTCCTCGATGAAGTCTTGGAGGATGCCGGCGTGCGAGAAGCAGACATTGTCGATGCGATGGACAAATGCCTTGCGGTCTTGAGGCACCTTGTCCCAGAATGCGCGGGAGCGCTCCTGCACATGCCTGAGCACATTGCCTTTTGCCATGCCGGACTCAGGCGCATCCAGAAGTACGACATGTCATGGTTTCCATAGCACCAGTAAGCATCGTGATGGGCAGCAAGGAAGGCTTCTGCACGCTCATAGAGGGCATCGTATGCCTCAGGGCGTCGCTGCATGCCCCAGTCATCAGGCAGGTCTCCGAGCTGCACGATTGCATCAGGAGGCTCCTGCTTTATTGCCGCATCAGCTGCATCGAACATCCAGGGCTTCAGGTGGACATCGGGAATGACAAGGACATGCATGGAAGCCTCCTATCTGCCAAGAGGATGGAGCGGATTTGTGTCAGTATAGCTGCCAGGGACGACAGCATTGAAGTGCTGCTTCCTCAGTGCAATCTCAGGGCAAGGCAACGTGAATTGAATTTCGAAAAGCAATCCTGTTGCACCAAGTCGTGCAGCGGCCACAGAAGAAATTGGGGGCAGGACGGATTCCGCATCCATCCTGCCCCCGCTTTCCTCTAGCATCCCTTTTGCTGCTGCTGGCTCCCGCCGGAAGGGAGACAGCGATGAGAGACGGCAAGAGGAAGCACATGGACAAGGATAGCAGGGTGATCATCGAGGAAGGCATACGGAGAGGCGATTCCGCACGGAAGATAGCCCGGGAGGCAGGCGTGAGCCCCTCCACCGTGACGAGGGAGGTGAAGGCGAACAGGACCCTGAAGGAGAAGAAGAGGGCGCCGGGAGCGAACCTGTCGGTGCGCTGCGCGCGCAGGAAGGAGTGCCCGAGGGTGGGCACTGCATGCGCAGGATGCAGCAGCCGGGCAGTGCGCTGCAGGGACTGCAGGACGAGGAGCTGCATAGATGCATGCCCGGACTTCGAGCTGCTGATGTGCCCCGTGACGGAGAGATGGCCCTACGTCTGCCCCGAAGGGTGCAGGAAGCGGCAGACGTGCAGCTATCCAAGGAGCAGGTACCGCGCAGAGGAGGCGCAGGCGGCGCACGATGCCAGGCTCGCCTCGAGCCGCGAGGGCATAGACCTCACCGCCGACGAGCTCGAGCGGCTGAATGCGGTGGTGGCGCCCCTGGTAGGGCAGGGATGGAGCTTCGAGGCGATCTGCACCGAGCTCGGGGACGGGCTCGGCGTCTGCCTGCGCTCGCTCTACAACTACCAGGCGGACGGGATCCTGGACATATCCAGCGTCGAGCTGCCGAGGAAGGCGAGGCTCAGGCCCAGGAAGAGGAAGAGGGACCAGGGCAGGCCGCGCATCGACAGGTCCGGGCACGAGTACTCCGACTTCCTGGCGCTGCCCCTGGAGGAGAGGGCCAGGGTCGTGCAGGGAGACTCCGTCTGCGGCAGGCAGCAGGATGCCCACGACATCCTCACGCTGCACATCGTGGCGAGGCACTTCCAGCTCTATCTCAGGAAGAGGCATGCGGACCCTTCGGCCACCGTCGCGGCGCTCGACCGCATCGAGAGGGCGCTGGGGTCGCGTGCGGCCTTCGAGGCGGCGTTCGGCATCATGCTCCTCGACAGGGGCACGGAGTTCGACGACCGGGAGGGCATGGAGCGCAGCTGCCTCGAGCCCGGGGAGAGGAGATGCCGCGTCTTCTGGTGCGACCCGCAGGAGTCCAACCAGAAGTCCGAGGCCGAGCGCAACCACGAGCAGCTGAGGCGGATATTCCCGAAGGGGCATGTGGACATGGACGCGCTCACGGACGCAGACGTGGCTCTCGCCTGCAGCCATGTCAACTCGTATCCGCTCGCGTCGATAGGCGGATGCCCCTTCGGCGAGCTGGGGTCGCTCCTGCCGGAAGGGGCGCTCGGAAGGCTCGGGATCGTGCGCATCCCTGCGGAGCGCGTGGTGCTCAGGCCCGCGCTCGTCCCGCATGCATATCTGAGGTAGCATAGCCGCATGCGCTGCCTGCGGTGCGCAGCCGGAGGCAGCGGACGAAAGGAATACGTCGGCCGGAGCCGGCAGCAGCGAATCCGTCCGGCCCCCTCCGTTGCATGAAGTCGTGCAATCCTGGAGAGGGGGCCGATATTGCCATGGCCGGAATGCATGCCATCCGGCGTCCCGGATGCTCCGGAAGGCCGAATTGCACGCCTTGCCGCAACGCTTCCGGCACATTTTGCAGGACTTGCTGCAACCGTTGCGCTTCGGATTGCAGTGTTGCGCTTACAAATTCAATCCACCCAGGGCAAGGCAATCGCAGGGCTCTCGAGAATTTCTGAAATAGTTGTTGCATCGAATCTGAGAATCCCTATACTGAGTACTTGCGCAACGGCGCAGTCACATATTCCCCGGTGGCGCAGTGGTAGCGCAACTGACTGTTAATCAGTGTGTCGTAGGTTCGAACCCTACCCGGGGAGCCAGAGAATTCGGAGCCGGACTTCATGTCCGGCTCTTTTGCCATAGATGGTCTGCTCCAGGTTTCTGGCAACCCGACACTCCTGCCTTTCGGTGTTCGAGAATTCTATAAGCTGCCTGCAGAAACGTCGAGCTTGTGTGCACTCAGCCGACAGGCCATATCGGTGGGTACAGGGGCTGTGCTAGCATATTTACAATAGTTTGATGTAATTAAACAATGCGTAGCAACGGAGGCATCTTGGCTACCAGCGCAGCTACAAAGAGCGGGAAACGCATATCGGGCAAGGATGCCTGGTATCCTCCTGCGAAGCGCGACCGCTTCATCATCCAGCAGCTTGTGAGCAAGGACTTCAAGCTCAGGTATCGTCGCTCGGTCTTGGGCGTGGCGTGGTCCGTCCTGAACCCGCTCCTCATGATGATTGTCATGTCTGCGGTCTTCTCCACGTTCATGCGCTATGCAGACGATTCCATTGGCTGCTATCCGCTCTACCTCATTCTCGGCAACACCGCCTTCCAGCTCATGAGCGATGCGACAAGCCAGGGACTGACGTCCATCATCGGCGCAGCATCGCTTCTGAAGAAGGTCAAGATCAACCGCTATGTGTTCCCCGTGCAGAAGGTCTTTTCTGCAGCCGTGAACTATGTCTTCTCTCTCATTGCCATCTTCA
The DNA here is from genome assembly GCF_036408795.1 of Olsenella kribbiana. Classification (NCBI taxonomy): domain Bacteria; kingdom Bacillati; phylum Actinomycetota; class Coriobacteriia; order Coriobacteriales; family Atopobiaceae; genus Olsenella; species Olsenella kribbiana. The sequence goes on along the minus strand of NZ_JAZGJP010000001.1, from coordinate 249,217 downwards.
TCGTCATGCTCTTCTTCCAGATTCCTCTGACGCCACTCGCGCTCCTTCTGCCGGTCGCGCTTGGCCTGCTCGTCGTCTTCTCGATCGGACTCTCGCTCCTGCTGTCTGCCCTTGCGGTCTTCTTCCGCGATGTCATCCATCTCTGGAGCGTCGTCCTCACAGCTTGGACCTATGCTACGCCGCTCTTCTATCCCGCAAGCATCCTTCCGCACTGGATGCAGGTCTTCGAGGCATTCAATCCGATCTACCTCTATGTCACGTTCATACGTGACATCCTGCTCTGGCAGACCCTGCCGACGGCGAGCCTCGTGGTCCGCTGTGCCATCTGGGCAGTCGCTTCGCTCGCGCTCGGCTATGTGGTATTCCATCGCCACGAGCACAAGTTCATCCTCTATATCTAGGCATTGGAGACCCATGGCTGATACAAAGCTTCCTGACGATATCGCAGTGCGTGTCGACGATGTCTCGATGATCTTCAATATCGCGTCGGAGCAGTTCAACTCCCTCAAGGAATACTTCATCGCAATCATGAAGCACGAGCTCTCCTTCAAGGAGTTCCGTGCCCTCAACCACCTCACGTTCGATGTGCACAAGGGCGAGGCATTCGGCCTTGTCGGCACGAACGGCTCTGGCAAGTCGACGATGCTCAAGATCATCGCTGGCGTCCTTGAAGCATCGGAGGGTACCTGTACGGTAAATGGCACGATTGCGCCACTGATCGAGCTCGGCGCCGGATTCGACCCGGAGCTCACGGCTCAGGAGAACATCTATCTTAACGGTGCCCTCCTCGGCTATTCGAAGGAGTTCATCGACCAGGAGTTCGACAACATCGTGGAATTCGCCGAGCTCAAGGACTTCATGGAGATGCCGCTCAAGAACTACTCCTCCGGCATGGTCGCACGCATCGCCTTTGCAATCGCTACGATCACCGATCCTGACATCCTGATCGTCGATGAGACGCTTTCTGTCGGCGACTTCCTGTTCCAGCAGAAGTGCGAGAAGAGGATCAACGAGCTCGTACAGAACGACAACACGACGGTCCTTCTGGTCTCCCACTCCATCGATCTGGTCGAGCGCATCTGCTCGAGGGTCCTCTGGATCGAAAAGGGCCAGCAGCGCATGCTCGGTCCTGTCGATGAGGTGTGCCAGGCCTACCGCAATCTCAAGTAGCTCCTATTCCAGAAACCGGGTTTCCGATGATCGACTACAAGCTCGCCAACATCCTGATCGCTCCTGACGAATTCTCTGCTTCCTATCCTGGTCTCTACTGGAGGGATGGAGAAGGCAAGGCAGCCTATGCAAAGGAGGAAGGTGCGCTCGAGATTTCGGGGACGGTCGATTTCACGACATATCTGAATGGCCTTTCGATAGAGAAGTGGCACCGCTATACCGTTGTCACCGACGTCACCCTAGAGCTCCAGCTTTCGGGAGATGCCTGCGAGGTCTATGCCACAGGTCTTTCTGCCGGCATGAAGGCACCCAAGCGCTCTGAGCGTCCTATCCTCAAGGTCGGTGCCTCCGAAGGCATACAGGTCGTCGAAGTGCCGCTTCCAAAGGAGCATGCCGCCATCCAAGGCTTTGCCATTCATTCTGAAGGCACGACGAAGCTTGCTGGCGGATGCTATCTTGCCGAAGTCGATGAGGATGTGCCAAGACCAGTGAGGCTTGCGCTTGCAACGACGACATTCAAGAAGGAAGCCTATATCACGCGCAATATCGCTGCCGTGAAGAAGGAAGTCTTGGGCTCGAAGGATCCCATCGCTTCCGGCTTCCATATGTTCGTGATCGACAACGGCCGTACGCTCGATGCGGAGGCGCTCTCAGATGAGGGTGTCACGGTCATCCCGAATGCGAATGTCGGCGGCTCAGGCGGCTTTGTCCGTGGCATGATTGCGGGGCTCGACTGGAATGCGACGCATGTCCTTCTCATGGACGACGATGTGCGCGTGCTGCCTGAGAGCTTCAAGCGTACCTATGCATTGCTCTCCCTTGCGAACGAGCGCTACCAGGATGCCTTCATCAATGGTGCGATGCTCAATATCGGCCAGCCGAACATCCAGTTCGAGGATGTAGCACAGGTCGGACGCGATGGCCGCTACCACGGCATCAAGGACACGAAGATCGAGGTCGATACCTACGAAGGCATCGCCCACAACGAGTCCGTCAACGTGGAAGTGCCGCGTGCCTATGGTGCCTGGTGGTACTCCTGCATCCCGACAAAGGCGATACGTGCAAACGGGCTGCCGCTCCCTGTCTTCGTGCGCTGCGACGATGTCGAATACGGCATCCGCTGCCAGCCGAAGTACATGGCAATGGATGGCATATGCGTATGGCATGAGCAGTTCGAGGGCCGCTTCAGGGCTTCTGTCGACTGCTACCAGTACACCAGGAACTTCATGATCATGATGGCCGTGGATGAGCTGCCCTACTGGCGCACGTTCATGATGAGGTTCGACCGCACGTTCCATATCTATCTGCGTGCCATGGACTATGAGGCATGCGAGCTCCTGCTCGACGGCCTCGAGGATTACCTCAAGGGTCCGACCTTCATCGAGACGGCTTCTGGCGAGGACATCATCAAGCGCCAGGGTGCCAAGAACGAGAAGCTCCTGCCGATCTCCGAGCTCTCCGAGGAGGACCAGGAAGCCTGCAAGGAGGCACCCGCAAGCTCGAACCCTTGGGTCTTCGGCGAAGGAGCAAGGCGCCATATCGTGCTGAAGCTTGCAGAGTCTGTGCCGCATGACAGGCATGATCTGCCTGACTGGATGCTCGATCCGAAACCGGTAGCCGTGAACTATTCACACGGTGCCTATCCGTCGGCCATGACGGCACGCCATTCCGTTCTCGTTGCCTACGATATCGACGGCACGCATGCCCATGTGCGCCGCATGGACCGCAAGCGTTGGGAAGATCTCAAGGAGCGCTACCGTACGCTCATGGCAGATTACGCGACGAGAGGCGATGCTGTTGCTAAGGCCTACCACGAGGCAAAGCCCTATCTCACGAGCGCAGAATTCTGGAAGAGCTACCTCCACATGGATGCATAGCCAGTCTTGAAATGGATGTGACAGAGCCCTGCAGCTTCTGCTGCGGGGCTCCTTTCATAGAGAGCGATGGGGACGATGCGATGGGACACGCTTTTCCGTTCTGAAGATGATGTTTTCTGTTGTGCCGGACTAAGGTAGGGAGTATCCTGTCTCTAGCCTTTAATGCGCGGTACGAGATGCCCGAAAGGCGCTACATAAAGAGCGGTTTCCTTATGGAATCTCTCCATGAAGCGAAAAGAGGGGGTGTCTGTGCCGCCATCAGGCGGACGGGCACCTTTTGCTTTATCGGAGGGAGACTCATGGAGCAGGAACCCAAAGCGGTCATCATGGATGCTCAGGCCATGGACCGCGCCATCGTGCGCATTGCGCATGAGATCATCGAGCACAACGAGGGAGCCAAGACCATTGCTGTCGTCGGCATCATCCGCCGCGGCGAGATCCTTGCGCATCGTCTTGTCGATGCCATCGAGGACATCGAGCATGTGAAGCCGCCCTTCGGCTCGCTCGACATCAGCTTCTACCGTGACGATTTCGGCATCAACTCTGCCCCAGTGGTCCATGCGACGAACATCCCGTTCAGCGTGGAGGGCAAGGACATCATCCTCGTCGACGATGTGCTCTACACGGGCCGCACGGTGCGCTCTGCCCTCAATGCCCTCATGGACTACGGCCGCGCAAAGTCGGTGCAGCTTGCCGTGATGGTCGATCGTGGCCACAGAGAGCTTCCGATCCGTGCCGACTATGTCGGAAAGAATGTGCCGTCCTCCCGTGAAGAGGATGTCCGCGTCTGCATAGAGCCGCTCGATTCCCACACCGCTGTGGAGATCTGGAACAAGGCAGACGAACCCAGCGATGGAGGCGTTCACTGATGCTGTCTGTAAAGAATCTCATCGATACGTACAGCCTGACGGCTGACGATATCACCCAGATACTCGATACCGCCCAGGCATTCGAGTCCGTCAACAATTCCCGAACGATCAAGAAGGTCCCGGCACTTCGTGGTCGCACGATCGTGAACCTGTTCCTCGAGCCGTCGACGCGCACGAAGAGCTCGTTCGAGCTCGCCGAGAAGCGTCTTTCGGCAGACTCCCTCTCGATGGGCGGATCCACGTCCTCTGTCGTCAAGGGCGAGTCGCTTGCCGACACGATCCAGACGATCTCCGCCATGAACGTCGACATGTTCGTCTGCCGTGCCCGCCTTGCCGGCACGCCGCAGCGCATCACCGAGAATACCGATGCTGTCGTCATCAATGCTGGCGACGGCAAGCACCAGCATCCGACCCAGGCCATGCTCGACCTCTATACGATGAGGAAGCACTTCGGACACCTCGATGGCCTCAAGGTCGCAATCGTCGGCGACCTCGCCCACTCCCGCGTCTGCGGATCTCTGGCACCCGCTCTCAAGACCATGGGTGCCGAGGTCACGCTCGTCGGTCCTCCGACCTTCCAGGTCGACGATCCCGACTGGTTCGGCTGCCCCCAGACGGCACACTTCGACGATGTGATCGAGGATATGGATGTCATCTACATGCTCCGTGTCCAGCTCGAGCGCATGGAAGGTGCTGCCATTCCGTCGAGGCGCGAGTACAACCGCCTCTACGGCCTCGATATGACCCGCGTGAACCGCATGAAGGACGATGCGATCATCATGCATCCGGGTCCCATGAACCGCGGCATGGAGATCAATGCGGATGTGGCCGACTGCAGCCGTTCGCGCATCCTGAACCAGGTCAATGCCGGCGTCCTTACCCGCATGGCCGAGATGTACCTGCTCCTGGGAGGAGAGAACAATGGCATTTCTGCTTAGAGGCGCGCATGTGGTCGACCCACAGGTCGGACTTGACGGCGTAGCCGATGTCCTTATCGATGGAGACAAGATTGCAGAGGTCGGCCAGGGCCTCGAGCCGCCTGCTGACGCTGAGGTCATCGATGCGTCCGGCAAGTACCTCGTGCCGGGCCTCGTGGATATGCATGTCCACTTCAGAGATCCTGGCTTCGAGTACAAGGAGACCATCGATACCGGTTCCCGTGCTGCAGCACATGGCGGCTTCACGGATGTCGCAACGATGCCGAATACGGACCCGGTGACCGATACAGGAGCCGAGATCCGCTACCAGATCGACCGCGGCAAGCATGCAGGACTTGTGCATATCCGCCCGATCGGAGCACTCACGCGTGGCGAGAAGGGCGAGGCCCTCTCCGAGATTGGCGATATGGTCGTGGAGGGCGCAGCTGCTTTCTCTGATGACGGACACGGCGTGCAGAGCGCCGGCATGATGAGGACATGCATGGAGTATGTGTCGCAGTTCGACCGTGCCGTGCTTGCCCACTGCGAGATCGACTCGCTCACGACGAACGGTGTCATCAACGAAGGCAAGGCATCGACCCGCCTCGGCATGTTCGGCTGGCCGGCACTCGGCGAGGAGCTTGAGATCTATCGCGACATCGAGCTTGCAAAGCTCACGGGCTGCCGCTTCCATGTCTGCCATATCTCGACGGCCAAGGGCCTCGATCTCGTACGCGCTGCCAAGAAGGAAGGACTTCCTGTCACCTGCGAGGTCACGCCGCATCACCTGTTCCTCAATGAGGATGACATCACGCCGACCTACAACACGAACCTCAAGATGAATCCGCCCCTGCGCACGAAGGCCGACATGGAGGCCCTCGTCGAGGGCATCTGCGATGGTTCCATCGACTGCGTCGTCACCGACCATGCACCGCACGCACCGCATGAGAAGGACTGCGAGTGGGAGATTGCCTTCTTCGGCTGCGTCGGCCTCGAGACGTCGCTTCCGCTCATGCTCACGAAGCTCGTCCTTCCGGGCAAGATGAGCTGGAGCCGCCTTGTCGAGGTCATGGCTGTGAACCCGAGGAAGGTGCTCACGCTCGAGCCGGTCAAGGTCGAGGCAGGAAGCACGGCAGACCTTACCCTTATCGATCCCGCTGCCGAGATCGAGGTCACCGAGGACTGGCTGCAGGGCAAGGCGAAGAACTCTGCCTTCCTCGGCTGGCATCTTACCGGTGCCGCATCCGATGTCTTCTGCGCCGGCAAGCGCACGCTCACTGACGGTGTGGTGACGCCCGCATGAGCGCGGCAGCAGGACCAAAGCTCGCGCCATACACGCTTGTCTGGAAGCATGAGGCGGCAGAGGATATCTGGGACATCTGCCTCGAGACGGAAGGTGAGCTCGTACAGGGGCTCAAGCCCGGCATGTTCGTGAATGTCGCCGTGCCGGGCGACCCCTCCCATATCCTGCGCATCCCGCTCTCCTTCTACCGTACCGATCCGGTGCGTGGCTGGATCTGCATGATCGTAGCTGCTGTGGGCGAAGGAACGCGCCGTCTCTGCTCGCTCGAGCCGGGCGAGGGCTCGACGCTTCTGGCTCCGCTCGGACATGGCTGGAGGATGCCGCAAGAAGGCGCCAAGCGTGCGCTTCTCGTTGCCGGCGGCGTCGGCGCTCCCCCTGTCTTTGCTGCGGCCCGCATGCTCCAGGCACGCGGCATCGACTGCGATGTCGTGATGGGCGCCAAGAGCGAACGCTTCCTCTGGAAGGAGGGAGCGCAGGCTCTGAGCGGCAATGATGGCGGGGCAGGTTATGAGAGCGCGCTTTCCCGTGGTGGCTTCTGCGAAGTGTTCCTGGCAACGGATGATGGAAGCTATGGCTACCACGGCTTCACGACAGGCCTTGCCGAGAAGCTTGTGGGCAAGCATAGCTACGACGTCGTCATGACCTGCGGGCCCCAGCCCATGATGGCAGGCGTCGCGAAGGTCGCAGCAGCAGCGCATATTCCTTGCCAGGTCTCGATGGAGCGGATGATGACCTGCGGGTTCGGTGCCTGCAACACGTGCAGCGTCCAGATGGCAGATGGCACCGTGCGTGCCTGCTGCCAGGATGGTCCCGTGTTCGATGCCGAGGAGGTGCTCTGGAAATGACAAAGGTCAAGATGGATGTCGATCTTGGCGGCGTGCATATGCAGAACCCCATCTGCACCGCTTCTGGCACCTTCGGCAATGGCCGCCAGTTCGAGAGCTTCTTCGATGTATCCGAGCTTGGTGCCATCACCTGCAAGGGTGTCGCCGCCGAGCCGTGGGCAGGAAATCCTGCACCGCGCTTGGCTGAGATTACCTCGGGCATCATGAATTCGGTCGGGCTCCAGAACCCGGGTGTCAAGGGCTTCGTCGAGGAGTATGGCGAATATCTCGCCGGGCTCGATGAGCGCGGCTGCCGTGTCATCTGCCAGGTCGCAGGACACTCGATTCAGGAATACATCGATGCGCTCGACCTCTTCGAAGAGCTTGCGCCCTTCGCAGCGGGATTCGAGATCAATATCTCCTGCCCGAACATCGCCTGCGGGGGCGCTGCCATGGGTGCCACGCCTGAAGCGGCAGCTGAAGTCGTCCGTGCCCTTCGCCCGCATACGAAGCGGCCGATCCTCGTGAAGCTTGCGCCGCACGATGTCGCCGATATCGCCCGTGCCTGCGAGGCAGAAGGCGCCGATGCCCTGACGCTCATCAACACGATTCCGGGCATGGCAATAGATGTGAGGACATACAGGAGCAGGCTCTCGCGGCCGACGGCTGGCGTCTCTGGCCCCTGCATCCATCCTATTGCCGTGCGCATGGTCTGGGAAGCGGCACACGCCGTGAAGATTCCGATCAACGGCGTCGGTGGCGTCATGACTGGCGAGGATGCGGCAGAGTTCCTGCTGGCAGGAGCGACCGCTGTCTCGGTCGGCACAGCCAACCTCGTCGACCCTGTGGCAGCACCGCGCATTCTTTCCGAGCTCGAAGCCTGGGCAGAGTCCCAGGGTGTCAAAGATATCCACGAAGTGATAGGAGCATGCAGATGCTGAGCGAAGCTGAAGCACGCAATGCCGTGATAACCGCCCTCGACTGCGGACGCGACGAGGCGCTTGCCCTCGCCGATACGCTTTCTGGCCATGCGGGCTGGGTCAAGGTCGGCATGACCCTCTACTATGCCTGCGGACCGGAGATCGTCTCCGAGATGCACAGGCGCGGCCTCAAGGTCTTCATGGACCTCAAGCTCCATGATATTCCGCACCAGATCAGGGGCGCTGCCGAGGCAGCATCGCGTGCAGGTGCAGATATCCTCTCGGTCCATGCCCTGGGCGGTGCCGAGATGGTGAAGGCAGCCCGCGAGGGTGTCGAGGCGGCAGCGAAGGACCGCGACGAGCGCACGAAGATCATCGCGATCTCGGTCCTCACGAGCATGGACCAGGCAGCCCTTGCCTCGATCGGCGTGGCTGATTCTGTTGCCAATGAGGTTGCACGTCTTGCAAAGCTTGCCTATGGTGCAGGAGCCGATGGCATGGTCTGCTCTCCGCAGGAGGCTCATGAGCTCCGCGAGCTTCTGGGACCTGATGCGCTCGTCGTGACGCCAGGTGTGCGCCCCGCAGGCTCTGCCGTAGGCGACCAGAAGCGCATCGCGACGCCGGCGTCTGCTATCGCATCCGGTGCCTCGAAGCTCGTTGTCGGACGTCCGATCACGCAGGCTGAAGACCCGGCAGCAGCCTTCGAAGCCATCGTCTCTGAGCTCTGTGCATAGAAGCTTCTTCAGAGCGGGGCGAATTTCGTAGGAGTTGTGTAAAGTCCCTGCGTAAAGCCCGATGTTTGGCATATCTGCACTTGCAAAATGCCTGATGGATTGCGAGACTATAGTATCGCATGATGGGTTTGAAGCAGCTTCGGCACCTAGAAGAGGTGCCTGCATGCGTTTCTAGTTTGGAGGAACAATGGCTCTCCCTCAACTTACCGACGAGCAGCGCAAGGAAGCATTGGAGAAGGCAGCTGCCGCGCGCCACGCACGTGCAGAGCTCCGCGAGAAGATCAAGACCGGCCAGGTCACGCTTGAGGAGGTCCTTGATTCCGACGATCCTATTGCCGCCCGTCTCAAGGTGAGCGCTCTCATCGAGTCCCTGCCGGGCTATGGCAAGGCCAAGGCAGCCAAGATCATGGCTGAGCTCGGCATCTCCTCCACGCGCCGCGTCAAGGGCCTCGGTGCCCGCCAGCGCGAGCAGCTCATCGAAGCGCTCTCCAAGTAGTGGGCGCGACACCACGACTTTTTGTCATTTCCGGACCGTCGGGCGCAGGAAAGGGCACGCTGCTTGCGGAGCTCCGCAAGCAGCGCCCGGACCTGGGCTTGACGGTTTCGGCTACTACAAGAAGTCCACGGCCCGGCGAGGTCGACGGCACATCGTATTATTTCCTGTCTGACGAGGAGTTCCGCCGCCGCATCGCGGCAGGGGAGTTCGTCGAGTGGGCAGAGGTCCATGGGCATCTCTATGGCACGCTTGTGAGCGAAGTGAAGCGTCTCCTTGCTAAGGGGCATTCGCTCGTGCTCGAGATCGATGTCCAGGGAGCGCTCAACGTCCGCAAGGTCTATCCGGATGCCGTGCTCGTCTTCATCGAGCCGCCTTCGCTTCAGGTGCTCGAGGAGCGCCTGCGTGGACGTGGCACCGAGGATGAGGCATCGATCGAGCTCAGGCTCAAGAATGCCCGCCACGAGATGGAGCTCGCGGACCAGTACGATGTGCGTATCGTCAATGACACTGTTGACCGTGCGGCACAGGAGCTTGGCTCTGTGATGCGCCGGTTCGAGATGGATGGAGGTTCCCATTAATGTCCGTCATCAAGCCTGAAATCGACAACCTGCTCGACAAGACCGAGCACAACCCGTTCCTGCTCTGCTCGATGGCATCGAAGCGTGCCTGCGATATCAACAACATGATCCGCGGCCAGCATCTGCGTGTCGTCGACGTCCAGGACTTCGACGATATAACGACCGTCGTCTCCGGCGAGGATCCTGTCTCCATCGCAATGAAGGAGATCGAGGATGGCACCCTCGGATTCGTGAAGGATGACTTCGACGAGGCCATCAAGGGCGCAAACAAGTCGGTCTTCTGATGAGCGAACGCGTCTGTCTTGTCCACTACCACGAGATCGGCCTCAAAGGGAAGAACCGCTCCATCTTCGAGAACCAGCTCGTGACGAATCTGAAGTGCGCCCTGCGCGACACGCCCCTCAAGTGCGTGAAGCGCATCTGCGGCTATATCCTCGTGACCTTCGAGGGCGGAGCGACCCGCGACTACCAGGACCTTATCGGCAAGGTTCCGGGCGTTGCCCGCGTCTCGCTTGCCCATGAGTGCCCACGCGACCTCGCGGAGTACTCCCAGGCTGCCATCGTCTCTCTCGGCGAGGCAGGGAGCTTCTCCACCTTCAAGGTCCATGCACACAAGTCTTCGACCGACTATCCGGTCCATACCCTCGATATCAACCGCCAGGTGGGCGCAGCCCTCTGCGAGGCCTTCCCTGACAAGAAGGTCGACGTCCACAACCCCGATGTCACGGTCCACGTGAACGTCGTGCAGGGCTCGGTCTATGTCTACGCCGTCTCCGAGAGGGGAGCAGGCGGCCTTCCTGTCGGCACTGCCGGCAAGGTTGTGACGCTTCTGTCCTCTGGCTTCGACTCGCCGGTCGCGACCTGGATGCTCGGACGCCGTGGCGCCATCTGCGTGCCCATCCACTTCTCCGGCAGGCCCATGGTGTCCGATACGAGCGAATGGCTCACGCAGGATATCGTCAAGGCCCTCGCGCCTTCCGGCGTCGTCGGCCGTCTCTACGTGGTGCCCTTCGGAGCGCGCCAGCGCGAGATCTCTCTTGCGGTCGACCAGAAGCTCCGCATCATCACGTACCGCCGTGTCATGTTCTCCGTCGCTGAGCGCATAGCTCGCATAGAGGGTGCCAAGGCACTTGTCACGGGTGAATCGCTTGGACAGGTCGCCTCACAGACGCTCGAGAACATCGCTGCTGTGGATGAGACCGTATCCATGCCGGTGCTGCGTCCCCTCATCGGATCCGACAAGCAGGAGATCATCGAGCGCGCACAGCAGATCGGCACCTACGATATCAGCTGCCAGACGGCTCCTGACTGCTGCACGCTCTTCATGCCGCGCCGTCCCGAGACGCATGCAAAGCGTGACGAGGTGCATGAGGCCTGGGATTCATTCGATCATGAAGCGATGATCGAGGATCTCGTCGACCACATCGAGTATGTGGACTTCGACCAGTGCCCAAGCTACCGTCCTCCCCGCAAGCTTCGTGTTCGCCATGAGGAGCTCGCACCTGCCGAGTGGGAGAAGAAGGGCATCGTGTCAGAGGGCTGAGCTGGCCTTCTGCGACCTTCCGCAAGATCTTTGCCAGATGTCTGGCAGCCCGAAGAACGCAATCCTGTCTGTCATATCGCCTTCCTCATCCAGTCTGGAGAGGGAGGCGACTTTTTCATGGCACAGAGAAGGCTTCAGGACAGAACAGCATCGAGGCTCAAGGCACGGATGCCGCGGCTCAATCTTGGAAACAGGAAGGCAGCCTGCGCGCTCATCGCGGCAGGCTCTGCGGTGGCGCTCTTCCTGGCGCTTGCAGCAGCGATCAGGACCCCCGCCTTCACGGTGGACAAGAGTGCAGCCGTGAGCTCTTCGACGCCTGCAGCAGAGGAGACGAAAGATGCAGCATCTGCAAGCACGGATGCCAGCTCGGAGGATAAGGCACCAAGTCCGGTGCTTGTAGATATCGACGGAGCGGTGGCACATCCTGGCGTCTACGACATTGCCGGCACGACCGAGCGCGTGAAGGATGCGGTCGAGGCAGCAGGCGGGCTTCTGGACGATGCAGACACCGCAAGCGTCAATCTCGCGCAGGCTGTCAAGGATGGCATGAAGATCCATGTGCCGAAGGAAGGAGAGGCATCCTCCTCTGCTGCCTCAGCGGCTGGCACTGCCTCAGGCTCCACTTCTGCTGCCGGCTCTTCGGGCACATCCAGCACCTTGGCGTCCTCTTCCTCCGATTCTGCATCTTCGGGCCTCGTGAACATCAATACCGCCACAGCCGAGGAGCTCGAGACGCTTCCTGGCGTCGGCGAATCGACTGCCAAGGCAATCGTGCAGGACAGGGAAGAGCATGGCGCCTTCAGCTCGAAGGAGGACCTCATGCGTGTCTCCGGCATAGGCGAGAAGAAGTACGCGAAGCTCGAGGCGAACATCTGTGTATAGGGAGCAGAAGCCGCCTGAGCGGCCATTTCTGCCTGAAACGCTTCTGGCGCTGCTCTCTGCCATCTATGCCTCGAGGCTCGCGCTCTTGTGCCTGCCGTGGGACGGCATAGGTGCAGAGGTGGAGGCAGCTGTAGCCGTATCGCTCGTCGTAGGTGCGCTCCTGTTCCTGCGCAGGCAGAAGATGCTTGCGGCAGCAGTTCTTGCCTGCACGCTCGTGGCGCTCATCTCCTCTGCTGCCTTCTGTGCCAGGACGGAGGATGCGGCAGAGGCACTTCAGGCAACAAGCGCCTCGAAGCTTGTCTTCGTCGTCGAGGGAGACAGCTCGAAAGGGACGAGCGGCTGGCGCTGCCGCGCTGCGGCCGAGGAGGATGGGCACACTGTCGGCGATGTCTGGCTTGTTGGCTCGCGGGAGCTCACAGCGGGGGAGCGTGTGCGCTGCATCGGGCGCGTTAAGCCGCTTGCGGACGATGACTATGGGAGAAGCTCGTTTGCACAGGGCATCTGCTGCACGGTCAAGATGGTACGCATCACCGGCAGGGATGAGCCTCAAGGACTGCGCGCACTGGTAGAGCATATTCGTACCGCAGGCAAAGACGCGTTTCTTGGATCGGATACGCCGGAGCGGGCGCTCGAAGTGGGGTCGGTCCTGGGCTTCAAGGCGCCGCTCCAGGAAGAGGGGCTCTCCGATCTCTTCTCTGCCTGCGGCGTCTCGCATCTTGTCGCTGTCTCGGGTGGACATCTTGCTGTCATAGCCTCTGCCCTGGCGGTCGTCCTCGGGTGGCTCCGGCTCTCGCCGAAGTGGCGCATCGTGCTCTCCATCACCCTCACCGGCATCTTTGTCGTTCTCTGCGGCTTGCCGGTCTCTGCGATGCGTGCCTGGCTCATGGCCTGCGCTGCATCAGGAGCGGTGCTTGCCGGCAGAAGGAGCCATGCGCTCTCAGCGGTCTCTCTCGTGGGCCTCATCCTCGTCTGGGCATCTCCTGCATCCGCTGCCGATATCGGCTTTCTCCTGAGCGTCTACGCGGTCTGCGGGCTCTGCCTCTTTGCATCCTATCTGGCCTACGCGCTCACGCTCCTCGTGCCTGAGCTTCCCTGGCTCCATCGTGTGCCGAGACGCCTCATGCGCGCCTTGGGAAAGCTGCGCCAGAATGTGCTTGCGCTTCTTGCAGCGACGCTTGCCGCCCAGCTTGTCACAGCGGCACTCACCTCAGAAGTCTTCGGGACATTCTCGCTCGTGGCGCCTCTCGCAAATCTTGTCCTTGCGCTTCCGTTCTCCTGCATGATCGCACTGGCGCTTCTCGCCTTTGCAATGCTCCCGCTCCCATGGCTCTCGCATCTGCTTATGGCAGGAGCGGATCTCTTTGCCGGATTCTCGCTTGCTGCCGTCAGGTTCCTTGCCCATCTGCCCTATGCAAGCATCTCGGTTGCAGCTACGACAGCGGTGCCAGAGATTGTCGTCCTGGCATTTCTTGCGCTCTGGCTTGCTGCCTGGCCCGAGCTCTCTTCGGCCTGGCTCCGGCGTTCCGCTATCGCCTGCGCCTTCGGGCTTGCCTGCCTCATCGTCTCCTGGCGCTTCTTCGCGCCGGCACGGCTTTCCATCCTTGATGTCGGCCAGGGAGATGCGATTCTCGTGCAGGAAGGAGCCGCGGCGGTTCTCATTGACACGGGACCTGAAGGCGCGGTCGCAGAGGCGCTCGAGAAGTCGCATGTGCTCCATATCGATGCGGTGGTGCTCACGCACCTGCATGACGACCACACAGGCGGGGTGAAGGATCTGGGAAGCGTCGCTCCGGTCGGCACGGTCTATGTCGCCGAGGGCGTCAAGGGCTCCATGAGCGAGACGCTCAGAGGAGAGATAGAGGAGCTGACCGGAAAGGATGCAGAGGAGATCTCTGCAGGCTCTGTGCTCCATGCTGGCGGCTTCACGATGCGTATGGTCTGGCCAAAGACGGATGTCACAGGGGAGGAGAACGGCGACTCCATCGAGCTCGTGCTCGAGCATCCAGAAGGAGGCGGCACCTTCAGAGCACTTCTGACGGGCGATGGAGAGGAAGACGAGCTCAGGCAGTTTGCAGATGAGGTCGGCGACATCGATGTCCTGAAGGTAGGGCACCATGGATCGGAGATTTCGATCGATGCAGGCGAGGCACGGGAGCTTGCGCCCGAGCTGGCCGTGGCCTCTGCCGGCGAGAGCAACAAATATGGCCACCCGACGGAGCAGTGCATCGAGACGCTCGAAGGGACAGGCACACGCTTCCTCTGCACGAAGGATGTCGGCACGGTCGAGATACGTCCCCGTGAGGAAGGCTATGTGGTGTACACGGAGCGCTGATTCCGTCAGAATGGAGAAGAGCAGAAAGGGGAGCCATGGGAAAGGCGAGTACGCTCCTGCCGGTCTATCTTGTCATCGGCACGAACGAGATCAAGCGCGAAGAGGCAATACGGCGCATGAAGGCAAAGCTCGATCCAGGCCTTGCTGCCTTCAATCTCGACGAGCTTGCAGCCGGATCTGTGGCTGAGCCCGATACGCTCAAGGCAAGCCTCGATGCGATGCCTGCAGGCGATGCCTTCCGTCTTGTGATCGTCTCGGAGGCAGACAGGCTCGCCAAGCCCGTTCAGGAGATGCTTGTCTCCTATCTCAAGAATCCGAACCCGACGACCGTGCTCATGCTCGTTGTGGGTGCCCTTCCCAAGGGATCGGGCTTCACGCGCTCTGCGCTCTGCAAGGCCGTGAAGGCAGCAGGTGCGCATTCTGTCATCGACTGCACGCCGCCGAAGCCCTGGCAGCTTGCAGGAGAGCTCGTTCAGAAGGTGGCACCCCAGCTAGGCATCACGCTCGACCGCGATGCGGCAGAGGAGCTCGTGAAGCGCTCCGGCACCTCGCTCATGCTGCTCAGAAACGAGATCTCCCAGCTCGGCAATCTGGCATCCGAGCCAGGACATGTGACGCTTCGGGACGTCGAAGCGCATATCGTGCGCACGGAGGGCATCAAGCCCTGGGAGCTTGCCGATGCGGTGTCGGCCCGCAACGTGAAGGGCGCGCTTGAGCTGCTTTCCGGCATGGACCAGGGAAGCTATATCGGATCTCTGAGCTATCTCGAGGGCAGGATACGCGAGCTCATCTGTGCGAAGTGTCTCGATGAGCGGGGAAGCGGAGCAAGCCTTGCCGCAGAGCTCGGAAAGCAGGACTGGCAGGTGAAGAATCTCAGGGGCTGGGCGAGGAGGTTCACGATCGAAGAGCTCGTCTCTGCCTTGAAGTCCTGTGCCAAGGCAGATTCCGGCCTCAAGAGCGGAGCCGATCCCAGGGATGCAATGGTACGCCTTGTCATCGGCATCGCCCAGGGCTAGTGTCCAAAAGAAAGGCCCCGGTGCCAGCACGCACCGGGGCCTTTGCATTGCCTGGAATGAAGAAGCTTACTTCTGGAGGGTATTCACGAGCTTCTGGACGCCCGACTTGCGCTGGGCAGCCTGGTTCTTGTGAATGACACCCTTGGATGCAGCCTTGTCGAGCTTGCGGTTCGCTGCGTAGGCAGCGGTCTGTGCAGCCTCGGCGTCGCCTGCTGCCACAGCCTCGCGGACCTTCTTGACGTAGGTCTTGAGCTCGGAGCGGACTGCCTGGTTGCGGACGCGGGCCTTCTCTGCCTGCTTGATGCGCTTCTTCTGCGACTTGATGTTTGCCACGGTGCGGTTCCTTTCAGTGCTTTGAGATGAGGCCTCTCTTTGGGTCGGAAGTGGGGTTCCGCACCCGGACACGGCGAGGTCAACCACGAGAGTATAGCAGACTCTCGAGCGAGCTATCACGTGCACTTTGCTAGAATGTGCCCTGACATCTGGAAATATCCATAGCTGCCCAGATAATCGCAGCAGATGATGCTGCAGCCATGCTGGGCCCAGGCAGGGCATGAAGGACGTATGAGCATAGATACCTCCCATATCCGCAATTTCTCCATCGTCGCGCACATCGACCACGGCAAGTCGACGATATCGGACCGCATCCTCGAGCTGACCCATACGGTCGAGGAGCGCGATCTCACCTCGCAGATGCTTGACTCCATGGACATCGAGCAGGAGCGCGGCATCACGATCAAGTCGAACGCCGTGCGCGTCATGTATGACGCAGATGACGGTGAGACGTATCTCTTCAACCTGATCGATACGCCGGGACACGTGGACTTCACCTATGAGGTCTCGCGCTCGCTTGCTGCCTGCGAGGGAGCCGTGCTCGTCGTCGATGCGACGCAGGGCGTCGAGGCACAGACCGTCTCGAATGCGACGCTTGCCATGAATGCCGGGCTCGATATCGTGCCGTGCATCAACAAGATCGACCTTCCGTCGGCGCACCCTGAGGAAGTCAAGCAGGAGATCGAGGACGACCTTGCGATTCCTGCAGAGGATGCCGTGCTCGTGTCCGGCAAGACAGGAGAGGGCATCCATGACCTGCTCGAGGCGATCGTCTACCTGATCTCTCCTCCGAAGGGAGATGAGAATGCGCCCTTGAAGGCTCTCATCCTCGACTCCTACTTCGACGAGTACCGTGGTGTCGTCGCGACGGTGCGCGTCTTCGATGGGCACATCCGCAAGGGCGACCATCTCAAGATGATGGCGATCGGAGACGAGTTCCTGGCAGACGGTGTCGGCTGCAAGCGTCCGCTCGAGACGCCGCTCGATGAGCTCTCTGTCGGCGAGGTGGGCTACGTCGTGACGGGTCTCAAGGACCCCGAGATGGTGCGCACGGGCGATACGATCACCGATGCAGACAATCCCTGCGCCGAGGCCTGCCCTGGCTACCACGAGGCAAAGCCCATGGTCTTCACGGGCCTCTTCCCGATCGACACGAAGGACTACGAGAACCTGCGCGATGCCCTCGAGAAGCTGAAGGTGAACGACCCCTCCCTGACCTGGTCGCCGGAAAACTCCGTCGCATTGGGCTTCGGCTTCCGTGTCGGCTTTTTGGGCCTGCTCCATATGGAGGTCGTGAAGGAGCGCCTCGAGCGCGAGTTCGGCCTTTCGCTCATAGCGACAAGCCCCTCTGTCGAATACCACGTCTTCAAGACGGACGGCACGATGGAGAAGATCACGAGCCCGCAGGACCTGCCCGAACCGACCCGCATCGACCACATCGAGGAGCCCTACCTCAAGGCCAAGGTCATCGTCCCGCCCGAGTACATGGGTCCTGTCATGCAGCTTGTCGTCGACCATAGAGGCACGACGCAGGACATGGTCTATCTCTCCGAGAAGTCGGTCGAGCTCCACTTCGATATTCCTTTGGCAGAGCTCATCCTCGACTTCTTCGACCAGCTCAAGAGCAGGACGAAGGGCTATGCCTCGCTCGACTATGAGATCGGCGACTACCGCACTTCCGACCTCGTGAAGCTCGATATCCTGCTTGCAGGGGAGGAGGTCGACGCCCTTTCCTTCATCGTCCACAGGGACAAGGCCTACGACCTTGCACGAGGGCTCTGCGACAAGCTCAAGGAGATCATCCCGCGCCAGCAGTTCGAGGTGCCTATCCAGGGTGCCATCGGCAACAAGATCATCAGCCGCTCGACCGTGAAGGCAGTCCGCAAGGACGTCCTTGCCAAGTGCTACGGCGGCGACATCACGCGCAAGAGGAAGCTCCTCGAGAAGCAGAAGGAAGGCAAGAAGCGCATGAAGGCCATCGGCACGGTCGAAGTGCCGCAGGAAGCCTTCCTCGCCGTCCTCAAGGTGGACGACGAATGAGCATGAGACCGCAAGAGCTTCTGGAAGATAGGGCAGCATCTGCCGGCCTCTCCTCCCATATCGAGCCTTTTGCAGAAGGGGAGAGCCTGCGCGAGCGCCTCGCGTCCCATCCTTTCCTCATGGCTCCCATGGCAGGAGTCACGGATGCGGCCTGGAGGCTCATGGCACGCGCAGGCGGTGCCGGCCTTGCCTATACCGAGATGGTCTCTGTCGCAGGCATCCACTACGGCGGAGAGAAGACGTGGGAGCTTGTCGTGCCCGAAGAGGCAGAGCCCGATATCGCGGTGCAGCTCTTCGGCTCGAAGCCAGACCAGTTCGCAGAGGCGGCAGAGGCTGTAAGCGAGCGGCTCGGATCAAAGCTTGCCCTCATCGATATCAATATGGCCTGCCCGGTGCCGAAGGTGACGCGCAAGGGCGAAGGCTCTGCCCTCATGCGCGACCCTGAAACGGCGGCCAAGATCGTCCGTGCAGTGTGCGAGCACACGGAAGTGCCCGTCACTGCCAAGATCCGCCGCGGATTCGATATGGGCGAGGAGCTTGCCGTGCCGTTTGCACGGGCTATGGAGGAGGTAGGAGTCTCTGCGATTGCGGTTCATGGCAGGTATGCCAAGCAGCTCTACCGCGGCAAGGCTTCCTGGGAGACCGTTGCCGATGTGGCAGCTGCTGTCTCGGTTCCGGTCATCGGCTCAGGCGATGTGCTTGCAGCACAAGCGGCACGCAGGATGCTTTCGGATTGTGGCTGCGCTGCGGTGATGGTTGCACGCGGATCCTACGGCAACCCCTGGATCTTCCGCGATGCTGAAGAGGATGCTGCACCGACGCACAGCCTTGAGGAGCGTCTTGCCGCATTCTCGCTCCATGTGCGCCTCCTGGAGGCAACGGATGCGCATCTTGCGCGGGCAAGGAGCCTTGCCGGCTGGTATCTCAAGGGGCTTCCGAATGCAGCCGCATGGCGCGAGCGTGCCATGCACTGCCGGAGCGCAGAGGAATACCTCGAGCTCATCGAGGCGGCAGGTGCCACGATCCCAGAAGCAGGCCAAGACCGTGCGTGAGAGCAGTGTCTGGGAAGAGCACACAGAGGCAGATGCGGCGTCTGCCCTCTATGTGCATATCCCGTTCTGTGCGAGGAAGTGCGCCTACTGCGACTTTGCCTCCTGGGCGACGCGTGCAGAGGATCCTCTCATGAATGCCTATGCCGCTTCTGTCCTGCATGAGCTCTCCTGTCTCGAAGAGGCGGGACTTCTCGAGGGGACCGAGACAGCCTACATCGGCGGCGGGACGCCGAGCTATCTCGGTGCACGCCTTCTGCCCATCGTGGAGCGGCTCTCATCTTTCGGCGTCTTGGAGCTCACATCAGAGGCCAACCCCGATTCCCTCACAGCGGATTTCGTCTCATCCCTCAAGGAAGCAGGGCTTACGCGCATCTCGCTCGGCGTCCAGTCAACAGACGACGGAGTGCTGGCGGCACTCGGGAGGATCCATAGCGCTGAAGAGGCGCTCCAGGCGCTTTCCTCAGCCGTATCGGCGGGACTTTCAGTCTCAGCCGACCTCATGTGCGCACTTCCTGGGGAGACCGACGAGATCTTCCAGAGGAGCGTCTGCGATGTGCTTGCACAGGGCGTCTCCCACGTGAGCGTCTATCCTCTGATGATCGAGGAGGGAACGGCCTTCGGGCGGCGCTATGGCGGCGAGGAGCTCCCTTCCTGGAACGATCCCGACATCCAGGCCAGGCGCATGGAGCGTGCAGAGAAGACCCTCTGCACGCACGGATTCCACCGCTACGAAGTCGCCAGCTATGCGAAGGCGGGCCATGAGTGCCGCCACAACAAGGCCTACTGGACCGGCAGGAACTATCTCGGCATTGGCACCGGCGCTTCTGGAATGCTTTCGCGAGCAGCCTATAGGCGGCTGCGCACGTGCCTGCCGCAGCTTCCCGATATCGCAGATGATATCTATCGCGTGCGGCTCAGGAATACCTCCACAAGGCCGGACTATGCAGAAGGGCATTTGCAGCGCCTCCACTTCTCGATCGAGCTTCTCGACCGGCGCCAGGCGCTCGCCGAGGACCTCATGCTGGCGGCGCGCATGTCCGAGCCGATTGACGCAAGCCTCCTTGCTGCTGCACGTGCAGAGCTTGGAGGAACGCTCGATCGTGCTATCCAGACGGCCCAGGAAGAAGGGCTTCTGGGAGAGGGCCTGGCGGTCACAGAACGGGGCTGGCTTCTTGGAAACGAGCTCTTCGAGCTCTTCTGGGATCTTGCGGGAGCGGCTCCGACACGCACGCTTGCGGTGTAGAGAAGCTGTTTTATAGGCCCTGAAGCTGCAAAGCTTTGCCGTTCCGTGTCTTTATGGCCTCCTTCGTGGATACAATCAGGCCATGTGCATATCGATGAGAGAATTACTGAGCAAGGAGCCTAGCCATGGCATCCATGAACGAAAAGGACTACTACGCAATCCTCGGGGTCTCGAAGGATGCATCGACTGATGAGATCAGGAAGGCGTTCCAGCAGAAGGCGCGCAAGCTCCACCCCGATGTGAACAAGGCGCCTGACGCAGAGGAGCGCTTCAAGGAAGTCTCCGAAGCCTACGCCGTGCTCTCCGATCCGGAGAAGCGCAAGCGCTATGACGCGATGCGCTCCGGCTCCATGTTCTCGCAGGGAGCTGCCCCTGGCACACAGGGATATGCCAGCCCCTATGGCACCGACCCCTTCGCCGGCTGGGGCGGCTGGCCTTTTGGCGGCATGAACTATGGCTATTCGGGCAGGCGCACGCAGAGCAAGAGGTCGCGTGCATTCAACCCGCAGGCAGGTGCCGATTTCGTCTACCATATCGAGCTCGACCCCGAGCAGGCAAAGCGCGGCGTCAAGCGTGGCGTGACTTACCAGCACTACACGAGCTGCACGCACTGCCACGGTACCGGCTCCATTGCTGCAGAGCATCCAGAGACTTGCCCGACCTGCCACGGCACAGGACACATCGACCTCGATCTGGGGAGCCTCTTCGGCTTCGGCGTGATGGACATGGTCTGCCCCGAGTGCGAAGGCACAGGCAAGGTCGTGGTCGACCCCTGCCCGGACTGCGGAGGCTCGGGCCGCGTCCTCACGGCATCCGAGCTCGTCGTCGATATCCCGGCAGGATCGCATGACGGGGACGAGGTCCGTATCAAGGGCATGGGCAACGCCGGCACGAATGGCGAGACATCAGGAGACTTCGTCTGCCGCGTCGGCGTGCCAGCAGAGCGCCTGACGCCGCGTCAGGCCATGGGCTTCCAGGTGCTCGGCTTCGATATCCCGTTCCTTGTCTTCGGCGCCCTCATGGACGTGCTTTCCGGCCTCTGGATATTCATTGTCGTGCTTGCTCTCATCGGCTTCATCTTTGCTGCCTCGGGCGGCGTCACGGGCCACGGCAAGACGTGGTGGAAGAATGCGGGATCTGCGATGATGAACGGGGCGGTGCAGGGCCTCTTCATTGCCATCTTCATCACGGCCATGGTCTCGTGCACGGCAAGCCTCGGCGCTTCGGGCTATGGATCGCGTATGGTGCCGCACTACTGATAGAAGCGAATGATAGGTATCCTATCGCGTGCAAGACGCACGGCTTTGGTGGGTACACCTTGCATGGTAGTTACAGAGGGGCGCAAGCGCGCCCCTCGCTTTGTGCTGTGGGAGTATGGTGAGTGTGAGTTCGAACAAGGATTACTACGAGATTCTCGGGGTCGAGCATGATGCTGACGCCCGTACCATCAAGCGTGCATTCCTGAAGAAGGCGCGCGAGCTGCATCCAGACGTGAACAAGGCACCGGATGCCGAAGCACGCTTCAAGGAAGTCAACGAGGCCTACACCATCCTGTCTGACGAGACAAAGCGCGCGAACTATGACCGCTATGGCACGCCTGACGGGCCTTCTGGCTTCGGATCCGACTACGTGGACATGTCGGACGTCTTCAATGGCTTCGGCATGGACGATATCTTCAGCTCGTTCTTCGGCGGCCAGGGCCGTGGCGGCCAGGCCCGCCGCGAGCAGCGCTCGCGCGGCCGCGATATGGGCATCACGCTCCATATCACGCTCGAAGAGGCTGCCAAAGGCTGCACGAAGACCATCTCCTACGAGAGGCTCGCACCCTGCGACGACTGCAACGGCACCGGCGCTGCCGAAGGCGGCAAGACCACGACCTGCCCGAAGTGCCATGGCACCGGACACGTCACGACCGTGCAGCGCACGATTCTGGGACAGATGCAGTCGACGACGGTCTGCCCTGAGTGCGGCGGCACGGGTCAGGTCATCGACCACCCCTGCGAGACCTGCTCGGGGCAGGGCAGGACGCCTTCGCATGAGAGCGTGAAGATCGAGATTCCGGCAGGCATCCATGCGGGCCAGACCGTGACGATCAAGGACAAGGGCGAGGCAGGACTCCGCGGCGCTCCAGGCGGCAACCTCGTCGTGAGCATCGATATCGAAGACAGCGAGCGCTTCCAGCGCCAGGGTGACGACCTCTACTGCACCGAGGATGTCGACGCAATCTCTGCAATGCTTGGCTGCACGATGGAGATCGGCGGCATCCTTCCAGACGAGAAGGTCGAAGTCGATGTTCCTTCTGGCTGCCAGTATGGCCAGCAGATCCGCATCCCGCGCTACGGCATGCCGCGCCAGGGAAGCCAGGCAAGAGGCTCGCTTGTCGTCGTCGTGCGTGTGACCGTGCCTGACGACCTTACCGAAGAGGATGAAGAGGCACTCAGGAGCATCCTCGAGCGGAGGCAGGCGAAGAGCGCGAAGGCGGATGCCAAGGAGCGGGCGCATGAGAGCCACAAGGCAAAGGAAGGCCACCGCAAGCATCCGTTCGGAAGGCGGTAGATGAGCGAGAAAGCACCGGTGGTAGCCTTCATCAATCTGGGCTGCCGCGTGAACAGGGTCGAGACGGATACGATTGCGCTTGCGCTCGAGGAGGCAGGCTGCCAGATAGGCACGCCTGAAGAGGCCGATGCGGTCGTCGTGAACACCTGTGCCGTCACAGGCGAGGCCGAAGCGAAGACCCGCCATACCCTCCGCCATACCATGAACCTGCCGAACAAGCCCTATGTCGTGGCGACAGGCTGCGCGGCAAGCCTCTTTGCTGACGAGCTCTCAGAGCTCGGCGATACGCTCGAGGTCGTGCCGCTCAAGGCCGAGGTGCCGTCTCATGTGCTTGCAAAGCTTCCGGAGACGGCAACCGATGCGCTGCCCTGCACGGGTGCTGCCCCGACGCCTACCGGAAGGACCCGTCCTGGCATCAAGGTGCAGGATGGCTGTGACAACCGCTGCACGTTCTGCATCGTCTGGAAGGCGCGTGGCACCGGGCGTTCCGTGCCGCTTGGCCAGGTCATCGCAGAGGTCGAGAAGACCCTTGCCATGGGCGCCAAGGAAGTCGTGCTCACGGGCATCAACCTGGGCCAGTACCATGTCGTGGAAGAGGGGGCAGAGCTCCGCCTGCCGGAGCTTCTGGAAGCAATCCTCGAGAAGACCGCGGTTGGCAGGATCCGTCTCTCCTCGATCGAGCCGCCTGATGTGGACGAGCGTCTCATCGATGTGATGGCTGCGCATCCTGACCGGATTGCCCCCTTCCTTCATATCTGCCTCCAGTCAGGATCGGACTCCGTGCTTTCCCGTATGGGCAGGAAGTACGATACGGCGCTCTATGAGAATGCTGTCAGAGCTGCGAAGGCGAAGATTCCCCATCTGGCGCTGGGCTGCGACCTCATTGTCGGCTTCCCGGGCGAGACGGATGAAGAGTTCGAGGAGTCGCTCGAATTCTGCCGGCGCATGCAGTTCGCCAAGATGCACATCTTCCGCTATTCGAAGCGTCCCGGCACGCCCGCCGCAGAGGCGCCCGACCAGGTCGATCCCCACATCATGGCAGAGCGTGCAAAGCGCATGCATGACCTGGCGGCCCAGATGCGCGCAGCTGAGGCGAAGCGCCTTGTCGGCGAGGAAGAGCTCGTGCTTGTCCAGGCAAAGGGCAGAGGCGTCACAGGCGGCCTCTTCGAGGCAGAGGTCGACCCCGCGCTTCCTGTGGATACGCTCGAGCGCATGAGGATTGCCTCTTCCGATGAGCGGGGACATGTCGTTGCCGAACATCTCTAGGAATATCGCGCTCTTTGCTCTCGGCGAGAGTCGCGCTATCCTTTGAGATGAACCAGCAAGGAGGAGCATGGAGCCCACACACGTCCGTCTGACCATACCTGATTCTGTCGATGCAGCGCTTCTCATGGGGCCTGCCGACAGCCTGCTCAGGCGTATCGAAGCTGCCACTGATGCAATCATCACGGTGCGCGGCAATGTCGTCTCCATCGAAGGCGACCCTGAGGAGATCCACGACCTCACGGCTGTCTTCACACAGCTCATCCAGCTTGCCGAGGCGGGAGAGGTTCCGAACGAGACCGATGTGGACCTGGCGCTTGCGGCGGTGGCAGAGAAGGGCGCGCCGCTCCTGCGCGAGCGCGATGCCATCCTCTTGAGCTGGAAAGGCATCGCCGTCAAGCCGAAGACCGAGGGCCAGAAGCGCTATGTCGAGGCAGCGCGCACGCATGAGATCACGTTTGCAGCGGGGCCTGCTGGCACAGGCAAGACCTATCTCGCGGTAGCGCTGGCAGTGGCTGCACTCAGAAGACATGAGGTGGAGCGCATCGTGCTCACCCGTCCGGTCGTCGAGGCAGGGGAGTCTCTGGGCTATCTTCCCGGCACGCTCGAAGAGAAGATCGATCCCTATGTGCGGCCCCTCTACGATGCACTCTTCGACCTCATTGGCCAGGAGACGACGCTCTCGCTTGTCGAGCAGGGGACGATCGAGGTGGCACCGCTTGCCTTCATGCGCGGGCGCACGTTCTCGAATGCCTATGTGATATTGGACGAGGCGCAGAACACGACGCCGGTCCAGATGAAGATGTTCCTGACCCGTCTCGGATTCCATTCACGCTTCGTCGTCACCGGCGACAGCACCCAGCGCGACCTCAAGGGTCCAAGCGGCATGGAATCGGCCCGCCAGATACTTTCCGGCATACCGGGCATCGCCTTCTGCGATCTTGGCCGTGCCGATGTGGTCAGGCACTCGCTCGTTGCACGCATCATCGAAGCCTATGACAAGGCAGCCAGGAAGGATGGTCCCCATGGAGCATGAGGTTGACATCGATGTGGAGGAAGGCACGACCCCTGCCATCGCGGAAGACGAGATGGAGCGGATTGCTGCGCTCGTGCTCGATGAGGAAGGGGTGACGCGTCCCTGCCTCGTGTCGGTCTCTGTGGTCGACGATGACAGGATGCATGAGCTCAACCTCGAGTGGCGCGGCAAGGACCGTGCGACCGACGTGCTCTCGCTCGAATGCGAGCGTCCAGACGACCCCGATCTGGCTGACGGGGAGCCCTGCGAGCTCGGCGACATCGTGCTTGCCCCTGCCTATATCGAACGCCAGGCAGAAGAGCTCGGCACGACCGCAGCCGATGAGACGCGGCTCCTCTTCGTGCATGGCATGCTCCATCTTCTGGGCTATGACCATATCGCAGACGACGAGGCTGAGGTCATGGAGGCCCGCGAGGACGAGCTTCTCCAGAAGGTCGCGACCGACGAGAACCTGGGCCATGTGATACTTACAAGGCACCGGGAGGATGCATGATCCCCGGACAGAAGGGAAACCATCCGACCTTCCGCCGGAGCTTCCTCTTCGCCATGCAGGGATTCCGCTTCACGCTCAGGACCGAGCGCAACATCAAGGTCATGCTTGCGGCAGGCGCTCTTGTCATCGTCTGCGGCTTCATCGTAGGCCTCGATCCTCTTTCCTGGGCCATCGTGCTTCTGTGCTGTGCCTGCGTGATCTCTGCCGAGCTCATGAACACCGCTATCGAGACGGTCGTCGACCTCGTCTCTCCTGAATACCATCCGCTTGCAGGACACGCGAAGGATATCGCGGCCGCAGCGGTCTATGTGCTCTCCGTGATCGTCGCTATTGTCGGCGCGATCGTATTCCTGAATGCCCTCCTGACCTAGAAGAAGGTGCCCATGAACGAGATGGATGAAGACGGGCTCGACCTCGATGAGGAAGAGCGTGCAATGATGGAGAAGTTCGGGGCCGCAGCAGCTCCGGCGAAAGGCGAGGAGGATTCTGACTTCAGGAGCGGCTTTGTCGCCCTAGTCGGCAGGCCGTCTGTCGGCAAGTCGACGCTTCTCAATGCCTGCATGGGCGAGAAGATCGCTATCACCTCTCCTGTCGCCCAGACGACGAGGAAGCGCATGCGTGCTGTCATCGACCGCCCCGGCTGCCAGCTCGTCGTCGTCGATACCCCGGGCCTCCACAAGCCGAAGGATGCCCTCGGCAAGGAGCTCAACAAGGTCGCCCTGGCAGAGCTTGCCGATGTGGATGTCGTGGCCTTCCTGATCGATGCGACGCGTCCGGTCGGCAGGGGAGACGAGTGGGTCGCAAAGCATGTCGCGGCCTCGAAGGCTCCCTTCAAGCTGCTCGTGATAACAAAGGCAGACAAGGCAGAGCCCGAGACCGTGCAGCAGCAGCTCGAAGCGGCCCGTGCCCTTGCCCCCTTCGATGACGAGCTTGTCGTATCTGCCCGCGAAGGCTTCAATGTTGATTCCTTCATCGATATAGTGAGCGCACACCTGCCATATGGTCCGCGCTGGTTCCCCGAAGGCATGGATACGGACATGACGGACGAAGACCTCGTCGGCGAGTTCATCCGCGAGAAGGTGCTCCTGAACTGCCGCCAGGAGGTGCCGCACTCGGTGGCTGTGAAGGTCGAAGACATCTCATGGCCGAAGCGCGACCAGCTCTCCGTCACGGCGACGATCCTCGTCGAACGCGAGGGACAGAAGGCCATCCTTATCGGGCGCCGCGGCTCCATGATCAAGAAGATCGGCACGGCAGCCCGCAAGGACATCGAGCGCCTCTTCGGCGCTAAGGCCTATCTCGATCTCAAGGTCCGCGTCCAGCCCGAGTGGCGCCGCGATGCGAACGAGATCCGCGAGCTCGGACTCGAGGCGGACGAGTAGCAGTGCGCCGCACGCTCCACACGAAGGCAATCGTGCTCGATACGGTAAAGCTCAAGGAGCAGGACCTCATCCTCACGATGATCGGGGAGGATGGCCAGAAGAGGCGGGCGGTCGCGAAGGGTGCCAGAAAGCCCGGCGGCCGCTTTGCATCGCGCTGCGACATCCTCTGCGAGTCGGACCTTCTGCTCTCTGCCGGAAGAGGACCTCTTCCAATCGTCTCGGAAGCCTCGCTGGTCAGTGCCCATGCACCGCTCAGGGAAGATCTCGACAGCCTGAGCGCCGCATCGGCGGCAGCAGAGCTTGCCGAGAAGAGCTCCTACGAGGACATGCCGGACCCCTTCCTCTTCAAGATCCTGTCGGCCCTGCTTTCCTCGCTCGAAGGAGCGGATGAACCGCACCAGATAGTGCTGGTCTCTGCCTATGCCTTCAAGGTGCTTGCACATGAAGGGTGGAAGCCGGAGCTTGAGTCCTGCATCGCCTGCGGAGACCCGCATCCGACGCTCTTCTCTGCGGCTGCAGGAGGTGCGCTCTGTGCATCCTGTGCCCGCGAGGTTGCTGGGGCGCATGAGCTCACAGAGAACGATTTCGCCTGGATGCGGGCGCTTCTGGCGGCGACCTTCAAGGAGCTGAAGGACGCTCCAATCGATGCAGCGACCGCCCGCCTTCTTCTGATGCTTGCCCATGAATGGGGGCAGACCCATCTCGACTGCCGCCTCAAGGCATGGGAGTTCTGGCGCGGGCTCTAGGACGTGCGGCGTCTGCTTGTGCGGAGCCTGTGAGTTCGCATGCGGCTCGAGGTTCTTGGACGCTCACGCCTTTCCCTGTGGTAAAGTACTTCTCGTTGTACGTACCCTGTACCTGGTCGCACGTTCATGCCAGACGGCGAACCCAGTTCAGGGCGAATCTCATGAAAGGTGGTTCCACACATGGCAGTTACCAAGGAGCGCAAGGCCGAGCTCATGGCTCAGTACGGCAAGAACGAGAAGGACTCCGGCTCCGCCGCCGTCCAGGTCGCTCTCCTCACCGAGCGTATCAAGGGCCTGACCGAGCACATGAAGTCCCATCAGAAGGACTTCCACACCCGCCGCGGCCTGCTGATGCTCGTCGGCAAGCGTCGTCGTCTGCTTGGCTACATCAAGGCACAGGACATCGAAGAGTACCGTAGCCTCATCAAGAGCCTGGGCATCCGCGACAACATCCAGTAAGTGGGTCATTGGAAGAGGGCGCCATCGAGGCGTCCTCTTCTTTCATATGCATCCCCGAGAAGCGGGGATGCCGCATGCAGAGATGCATGCAAGACGGCCCGTCTGCAATGGGGCAGACGGAGATAAGGGGAAAAATGAAAGTAACCCATGAATTCGACCTGTACGGCAAGCACTACACGCTCGAGACAGGCGAGCTCGCGAAGCAGGCTACCGGTTCCTGCCTCGTGAAGGCTGGGGATTCCACCGTCCTTCTGACGGCGGTCGTCTCCAAGGAGCGCAAGGACTACGACTTCTTCCCGCTGACGGTCGATTTCATTGAGAAGATGTACGCCGTGGGCCGCATCCCGGGCGGCTACCTCAAGCGCGAGGCGCGTCCGAGCGAGAAGGCAACCCTCACAGCCCGCATGATCGACCGTCCTCTGCGCCCGTCCTTCCCGGATGGCTTCAGGAACGAGGTCCAGATCGTCGCGACGACGCTCGTCGCAGACCAGATCAACCCGGTCGACACCATCTGCGTCATGGCAGCATCTGCTGCCCTCACCGTCGGCGGCGTGCCGTTTGAGGGTCCGCTTGCCTGCGTGAGGATCGGCCGCAACACCGAGACGGGCGAGTGGCTCGTGAACCCGACGTACGAGGAGCGCAAGACGAGCGACCTCGACCTCGAGCTCGGCGGTTCCGCCACGTTCATCTCCATGCTCGAGGCTGGCGCTCAGGAGATCTCCGAGGACGACATGCTCGCAGCCATGGCATTCGGCCAGGAGGCCATCGCTGCCTTCTGCGAGCAGGAGAAGATCTTCTTCCAGAAGGTCCAGGAGGCCAACGGCCCGTTCCCGAAGCATGACTACATCCTCGACGAGCCCATCCCTGAGGTGCACGACCGCATCTTCGCGCACTACGACGAGATGAGCGCAGCCCTCAAGGATCCGGACAAGCTCTCCCGCATCGACAAGGTCGAGGACCTCAAGGCCAAGATCACGGCAGAGTTCACCGACGAAGAGCAGGAGACCTGGAGCCGTGCCATTCCGGTCGAGCTCAAGAGCCTCGAGAAGCATGCAATGCGCCGCATGGTCGTCGAGACCGGCGAGCGTGTCGATGGCCGCAAGGCCACCGAGGTCAGGCCACTCATGGTGAAGCCGGACTATCTGCCGCGCGTCCATGGCTCCGGCCTCTTCCAGCGTGGACAGACCCAGGTCCTCTCGGTCTGCACGCTTGGCATGCTCAACGAGTGGCAGCGCCTTGACACGATCGAGCCGGTCGAGGGCAAGCGCTACATCCACCACTACAACTTCCCGCCGTTCTGCACGGGCGAGACGGGCCGCATGGGCAGCCCGAAGCGCCGCGAGATCGGCCACGGCAACCTTGCCGAGCGCGCCCTTCTGCCGGTGATCCCCTCCGAGGAGGAATTCCCGTACACGATCCGCGTCGTCTCCGAGGTCATGGAGTCCAATGGCTCCTCGTCGATGGCATCGACGTGCGGTTCCACCCTTGCCCTCATGGATGCAGGCGTCCCCATCAAGCGTCCGGTCTCCGGCGTTGCCATGGGCCTCATCCAGGAGGAAGGCAAGACCGTCGTCCTGACCGACATCCAGGGCCTCGAGGACTTCCTCGGCGACATGGACTTCAAGGTCACGGGCACGACCAAGGGCATTACGGCCATGCAGATGGACAACAAGGCTACGGGACTCACGCCTGAGATCCTGCGCGCTGCACTCATGCAGGCACACGAGGGCCGCATGTTCATCCTCGATGCGATGCTCGATGCCATCCCTGCACCGCGCGAGCACACGAAGCCGACGGCTCCGCAGATCATCAGCCTCCACATTCCGACCGACAAGATCCGCGATGTCATCGGCTCTGGCGGCAAGGTCATCCGTGGCATCCAGGAGGAGACGGGAGCCACCGTCGACGTCCAGGAGGACGGCACTGTCTTCATCTCCGGCATCAATGGTGCAGGAGATGCAGCGGCCGAGCGCATCAAGGCTATCGTGAAGGTCCCCGAGGTCGGCGAGGAGTACACCGGCCGTGTCGTCGGCATCCAGCCGTTCGGCGCCTTCGTCGAGCTCCTTCCGGGCAAGGACGGCCTGCTCCACATCTCCCGTGTCGCAAAGGGCCGTGTCGACAAGGTCGAGGATGTCCTGAACATCGGCGACGAGGTCAAGGTCAAGGTCCTCGAGGTCGACGAGAAGGGCAAGATCAGCCTCGATCGCCTCGACAAGCCTGAGGCACCTCAAGGCTCCGGCAAGGGCCGCGAGAACGGCGAGCACGACGAGCACAGGACGCGCCACACGCGCCGTCCGGGCGACAATGGCGGCCGCAGGGCACAGTCCAATGAGGGCGATGCTCCCCGTGGACGCCAGCCCCGTCGCCACCACGACGCATAAGGCCTGAAGCAAGCCAGAATCAAAGTTCCATCCAGCATGGGCGGGAGCTCTTCGGGGTTCCCGCCCTTGTTCTCAAGAATAATCATGGCGCTTTGCTGGTAGCGTCGTTTGGCACTGCCTGCTCGGGTACTATCATAGAAAGCCTTGTGCCGGCCCTTTGGCCGCACGCTATCAGCATGGGAATGCAGCCTGGCAGAATCGACGCAGCTGGCTGCATGAAATGATCTGCATCACATCGCTACATGGAAGGAGCAGGCAGATATATGGCAAGAACTGAATCCATACCTCTCAAAGTCATTCCTCTCGGAGGCCTCGATGGCATCGGAAAGAACATGACGGCATTCGAATACGGCGACGATATGATCCTCGTCGATGCCGGCATCATGTTCCCGGATGACGATATGCCGGGCGTCGACCTCGTGCTTCCCGACTATACCTATGTCCTCGAGAACGAGGACAAGCTCCGTGGCATCATCGTGACCCACGGCCATGAGGACCACACCGGCGCGCTTCCGTACCTCATCATGGACCTCACACACCGCGTGCCCATCTTCTCGAGCAAGCTCACCCTGAAGCTCATCGAGGGCAAGCTCGAAGAGCATCGTCTCAAGAACCCGGACTTCCGCGAGGTGACCGATGGCACGAAGATCGAGCTCGGCGCCTTCACGGTGAGCTTCTTCTCGATGACGCACTCGATTCCGGCATCTCTCGGCGTCT
Source organism: Olsenella kribbiana (assembly GCF_036408795.1). Classification (NCBI taxonomy): domain Bacteria; kingdom Bacillati; phylum Actinomycetota; class Coriobacteriia; order Coriobacteriales; family Atopobiaceae; genus Olsenella; species Olsenella kribbiana. Next base: position 218,055 of record NZ_JAZGJP010000001.1, on the reverse strand, counting down.
ACATCAAGACGCCTGCCGGCACCGTCATGCACACGGGCGACTTCAAGCTCGATCAGACGCCGATCGACGGCGTGCGTCCCGACTACGCCGCCATCAACCGCTTCGCCTCCATGGGCGTAGACCTTCTGCTCTCCGATTCGACGAATGCGACAAGGCCCGGCTTCACCCCTTCTGAGGCAGCCGTCGGCCCCGCTCTTCGCCACATCATCAAGAATGCGCCGGGCCGCGTCTTTGTCGCCTCGTTCTCGAGCCACATCCACCGTCTCCAGCAGATCTGCGACGCTGCGACGGCTGTCGGCCGCAAGGTCGTCGTGACCGGCAGGTCCATGGTGACGAACACGGCCATCGCACGCGAGCTTGGCTACCTCAGGATCGCAGACGAGAACATCATCGATGCCTACGACGTCGAGAACATCCCTGACGACAAAATCGTCGTCATGTGCACAGGCTCCCAGGGCGAGCCGCTCTCGGCACTCTCGAGGATGGCAAACGGCGAGCACAAGTCGCTCTCGATCCACAAGGGCGATACCGTCATCATCTCTGCAACGCCGGTCCCTGGCAACGAGAAGAGCGTCCAGGGCGTCATCAACTCGCTCTCGAAGCTCGGCTGCTACATCTACGACAAGAGCAACACGCTCGTGCATGTCTCCGGCCATGGTTCCCAGGAGGAGCTCAAGCTCATGCTCGCTATGGTGCACCCGAAGTACTTCATGCCGGTGCACGGCGAGGCAGTGCACCTGAGGGCACACGCTCAGCTTGCCCGCGACATGGGCATGGACGACGACCACATCTTCGTCGTCGACAACGGCGATACGCTCGAGATGCGCCGCCACAAGGTCCGCCGTGGCCCTTCGGTCGATTCCGGTGTCGTCTACGTCGACGGCGGCTCTGTGTCCGATGCCGATCCTGTCGTGCTGCGCGACCGCAAGCGCCTGGCAACTGATGGCATCGTCACCTGCGTCGTCACGATCTCGAGCCGCACGCACAAGGTCGCCGATATCGAGCTTTCGAGCCGTGGCTTCTCTTCGGCAAACGATGTGGAGCTCTCCGATGGCGCGGTCGATTCCGTACGCACGGCAGTCATGAAGATTGCCGATACGGCAACGGTCGATGCCATGCGCAAGGCGGCAAGGAACGGCCTTTCGAACTATCTCTGGAACAAGACGCACACGCGGCCGATGGTGATTCCGGTCGTGCTGGAGGTGTAGGTTGGCAGCAAAGAGCAAGACAGCAGCACAGAAGAATATTGCCAGGGCCCAGAAGCCGCAGGTGCAGCATCGTGCAGCGCCTGTGATAGAGCCCTCTGTCAAGCAGGACATCCTCGCCGTGCTGCTGATCGTGCTTGCCGTCGCGATGATCGTAGCGCTCGTCACGCCGACCTCTGCCGTCGTGACGACGCTTCTCGGACGTGCGCTGTCGCTGCTCTTCGGCGTTGGTGCCATACTCTGTCCGCTCGCCATTGCGCTTTTTGCTGCGACGCATTTCATGGACCGCTCGATCCTGGGCTCGAAGCGCGTGGCAGTGGGCCTTGGCCTCATCGTGCTTGCCGTCCTCGCCCTGATCTCCGTGAATGCCGGCGTTCCTGAATCAGCACCTCAGCAGGTGCTCGACCCTGCCTATATGGAGAGGGCAGGAGGCCTTCTCGGCGGAGCGCTTGCCTGGGTGCTCCTCGTCCTTGTCGGACGCATCGTTTCCAATGTCGTGCTCGTGGGCCTCATTGTCACGGGCGCCCTTGTCTGCGGCCTTTCGCTCACGAAGCTGAAGTCCGAGATGCAGGAGAAGATGTCCGCCCTGAAGCAGAGCCGCGAAATGTCCCGTGCCCAGAAGGCGGAGGCTGCTCCGGCATCTGTTGCAGATCTCGACGAGCTCTTTGCCGATGCACAGGATCCTGATGGCACCGCGCCGACGACGCTCTTCGATCCTTTGGGTGACGGCAAGACGACCTATATCGGCGACCGCAAGACGACCGTGCTCAAGAGGAACCGCAATAAGGCTCCGGTGGAGACCGAGAAGCCTGTCGATGCAGAAGAGAATGCAGACAGCAAGACGGAGAAGGCACAGAAGAGGCGCCATCCGCGTCTTTCGCTCAAGCATGTGCAGCCCGCTGCCGATATCGAGGATTCCTCCGATGCAGCAAACGAGACGCCCGATGAGGATGAGCCTGCAGCGCAGGCAGCAGCCCCTGCACCTGCAGCAGCACCTGCGCATGAGGCAGTGCCTGACTTCCTGAAGAAGGCAGCGGCGCGTGCCGAGGGCAAGAAGACACAGATCCAGAAGAAGGATGCGTCAGCTCCCGCCCAGACTGCGGCAGCTTCCTCAGCCGAGCCCGGAGAGCTTCCGCCGCTTTCCCTTCTTGAATCGAATCCTGATTCTGCCCAGTCCATGAGCTCGCAGGAAGAGCTCAGGTCCACGGCAGAGAAGCTCCAGAGCACGCTTGAGGAGTTCGGCCTCACGGCCAAGGTCACGGGGTGGGTCTCTGGCCCTATCGTCACGACGTTCCAGATCTCCATGGGCGAGGGCGAGCGTGTGAGCCGCATCACGAACCTCGAAGACGATATCGCGCTCTCGCTTGCCGCTACCTCGGTCCGCATCTTCGCGCCGATTCCCGGCACCTCGCTTGTCGGCATCGAGATTCCGAACCATGAGAGGCAGAGCGTGTGCCTGGGCGATGTCCTGCCGTATGCAAAGAGCAAGAGCCCGCTCGAGGTCGCCTTCGGCCGCGATACGGAAGGAAAGCCGATCACGGTCGATATCGCAAAGCTTCCGCACCTGCTTGTTGCTGGTACGACCGGCTCGGGCAAGTCGGTCCTTCTGAACACGATCATCGTCTCGATGCTCATGAGGGCGACGCCCCAGCAGGTCCGCATGATCATGATCGACCCGAAACGCGTCGAGTTCACGGGCTACAATGGCCTGCCACATCTCTATGTTCCGGTCGTGACCGATCCGCACCAGGCTGCAGGAGCGCTCCAGTGGGGCGTCTCCGAGATGGAGCGCAGACTCAAGGTCTTCGAGCACTACAAGGTCCGCGACATCAAGACATTCAATGCGAATATCGACGGCGACAAGTGGGCTGACATGGAGCATCCGCCCGAGCACATGCCGTACTTCGTGATCGTGATCGACGAGCTCTCTGACCTCATGATGGTCGCCCGCAAGGATGTCGAAGCCTCGATTGTCCGTATCGCTCAGCTCGGCCGCGCTGCGGGCATACATCTGATTGTCGCAACGCAGAGGCCTTCGGCCGATGTCGTGACAGGCCTCATCAAGGCGAACATCGACAACCGCGTCGCGCTCTCTGTCGACTCGTCCGTGAACTCCCGCATCATCCTCGATGCGACGGGAGCAGAGCGCCTGCTCGGCTCCGGCGACATGCTCTACCGTCTCCGCGGCAGGAAGCCGAAGCGTGCGCTTGGCTGCTATGTTTCGGACGATGAGATTGAATCCGTCGTCGCCTTCGTGAAGGACCACTTCGAGAGCGACATGCACGACGAGATTCTTTCCGCTGTCGCTCCGGGAGCTCTTCCTGGAGAGTCGAGCGGCTCGCAGGGGCCTGAGGACGACGACCCGCTCGTCTGGGAGGCAGCGCAGATTGTCGTGGATTCGCAGCTCGGCTCCACATCTGGCCTCCAGCGCCGCCTCAAGGTCGGCTATGCCCGTGCCGGAAGGATCATGGACATGCTCGAGGCAAAGGGCATCGTCGGGCCGCCTGATGGCTCGAAGCCGCGCGAAGTCCTGCTCGACGAGGCAGGCCTCGAAGAGCTCAGGATAGCTGAGGAAAAGTACCGGGAGGTCGTATAGCAATGGCAGCACGCTATAGCGCTATACTTCTTGAACGCCGCAGGCAGCTGGGCATCACGCTCGGCAAGGCAGCCCGCGACCTGCGCATGAAGGAGCAAATACTCCAGGCATTCGAGGAAGGCGATTTTGCGTCCATTCCGAGCAATGGCTATACGCAGGGGATGCTTGCCTCCTATGCGCGCTATCTTGGACTTGATGATTCTGCAGTCGTACGTCAATTCAATGAGGACCTATACGTGTACGAGCACGGAAACAATGAAAGGCGAAGACGCTCCCGCGAGCAGGTGCGCTCAAGCTATTCGGACCGCAGCAGCCGTGAGCGCTCGGGTGCCGCTGCGAGGAGCAGGAGCGCTGCTCCGCAGGGAGGATATGGACGTCCATCGCAGGGACAGCCTTATTCGCAGCGTGTGCCGCAGCAGGGCTATCCTTCGCAGCAGCGAAATCCCTACATCGATGGGACAGAGCGCTTCGGGAGGCAGGGCCAGCGCATAGAGACGCGCCCTGTCGAGCGGGGCTACACCGACGATATGAAGTACGGACAGACGACCTCTCCCTATGAGGCAGCAAACTCTGTCCGTGGCCGCGTGTCGTCGAGGAACATCGCGAACGTCCAGCGTCCGAATGTGGACAGGAGGCGTCCGCAGCCTGGACGCCATCCCCAGCGTCCGAAGTCGTTCCTCTCGAACGAGAACATGGTGATCGGCCTTGGCATACTCGTCGCAATCCTTCTGACGATCATCATCGTGATGTCGGTGAGCTCCTGCGTGAATATGGCAGCAGGGGAGAGCAGCTCGGCAGCAAGCTCCTCGGTACCGGTTTCCACAGCTGACACTACGAGCTCGCAGAGCTCGACCTCATCGAGCTCTGATGCTTCCGGGACGAAGAGCTCCTCTTCGAATACCTCTGCCCAGACGACGAGCACGAAGTCTGACGGCACGTCTTCGAGCACCACGACGACGCCGGAGAAGACGGAAGTCGTCGTGACGGTCACCGACAGCAGCGTCTCCTGGGTTGAGATCGTCGTCGACGGCAAGAGCGTCGTCGCCGAGTCCGTGACGGGTCCCTGGACGCAGACCTACGAGCCGAAGCAGTCGATGAGCATCCAGGTCGGAGATACGTCTGCAGTGACGGTCACGAAGAACGGCGAGAACCAGAGCTTCGATGCGAAGACTTCGGGTCTTGGTACCATAACGATCAAGGTGCCGCAGACGCAGACGACCACGACCGATGGAACATCGACCGATGCGAGCAAGGATTCGAAGGGTACGGATTCCTCGAGCACATCGACCGACTCCACACAGTCCGGCACGTCCAGCTCGACGAACGGCACGACCAGCACGGGCAGCACGTCTGCCACTACGAACGGCGCTTCGGCTACGAGCACGAAGAGCGCCTCCACCACGACCAGCAAGGCTTAAGGAGGGAACATGGCAAAGGAATCGAGCTTCGATATCGTTTCCGAAGTCGATCTCATGGAGGTCGACAACGCCTTCCAGCAGGCTCAGAAGGAGCTTTCGCAGCGCTATGACCTCAAGGGCACCGGCTCTTCGATCGAGTACTCGAAGAAGGACGGCACCATCACCATCAGTGCACCGTCCGAGTTCGTCGCTGGCCAGGTTGCCGACATCATGAATTCGAAGGCTGCAAAGCGCGGCATCGATCTTTCTGCCATCAAGTGGCAGGAGGCCGTGCCGGCAGCAGGAGCAACCGTGAAGAAGTGCGCTACCCTTGTCCAGGGCATCGACCAGGACACGGCAAAGCGCATTGCCAAGGATATCCGAGGCACCAAGCAGAAGGTCAAGGCGACCGTCGAAGGCGACAAGCTCCGCGTGAGCTCCGCCTCGCGTGATGCGCTGCAGGCCACCATCGCCTATCTCAGAGAGCAGGAATATGGACAGCCGCTCCAATATGTCAACTACCGCTAGCACCGAAGATCCCCGCATCCTCTATATCACGCTCGGCTGCGCAAAGAACGAGGTCGATACCGACCGCATGCGCTCGCTTCTCGGACGTGCTGGGTATGCGGAGACCCATGAGGTGGCAGACGCCGATCTGGCACTGATCAATACGTGCTCGTTCCTCGCTTCGGCGACGTCCGAGTCGATCGAGACAACGCTCCAGCTTGCCGAGGAAGCGACAGACGAAGGCGTCCGTGGCCTTCCCATCGTCATGTGTGGCTGCGTGCCGTCCCGCTATGGTGCAGAGCTTCCCGAAGAGCTTCCGGAGGTCTCGGCCTTCGTGAAGGCTGACGAGGAGGACGGCATCGTCTCGGTCGTGTCGAAGGTCCTCGGTCGCGAAGTGCCCAAGGAGGGTCCTGCCATCGACGCCGGGGCGCTCCGTACGATCGAGGGCGCAAGCGCCTATGTGAAGATCTCTGAAGGGTGCGACCGCTTCTGCGCGTTCTGCGCCATTCCTTATATCCGCGGCCGCTACCATTCGCGTCCGGTCGAGGAGATTCTCGAAGAGGTGAGGCACCTTATGGAGGGCGGTGTCCGTGAGGTCGTGCTCATCGGCCAGGACACCGGCATCTGGGGCTCCGACTTCGAAGACAAGAAGACGCTTGCCTGGCTCCTTCGCCAGGTTGCAGAGGCTGTGCGTCCCTATCATGGCTGGATCCGCGTGCTCTATCTTCAGCCAGAGGGCATGACCGACGAGCTCATCGCGACGATTCGCGATACGCCTGAAGTGCTTCCCTATATCGATATCCCCATCCAGCACTGCTCCGAGAGGATCCTGGCACGCATGGGCCGCTCCGGCTCAGAGCCTGAGCTCCGCGAGCTCTTCGCCAGGCTCCGCCGCGAGATTCCTGGCATGGTGCTCAGGACGACCGGTATGGCAGGTTTCCCGGGAGAGACCGACGAGGAGGCAGAGGAGCTTCTCGATTTCCTGAAGGATGAGGAGTTCGACTACACCTCGGTCTTTGCCTACTCGCCCGAGGAAGGCACCCGCGCTGCCGAGATGGAGGACCAGGTCCCCGAAGATGTGAAGATGGAGCGCACCCAGCGCCTCATCGACCTCGCCGAGGAGATGGGCTTCTCTGCAACGGCCAAGCATATCGGCGAGACGGTCGATGTGATCGTCGACGGCATCGAGGAAGGCGACAACGGCCCCGAGCTCATCGGACATGCCTGGTTCCAGGCGCCTGATTCCGATGGCGCGGTGCATATCGAGAGCGGCGAGGCATCTGTCGGCGATATCGTGCGCGTGAAGCTCGTGGACAGCTTCTGCTACGAGCTCGTCGGCGAGCTCCTGGGGAGCGAGTGACGTGGCAGCATCGTCGAAGAAGCTCTGGACACCCGCAAACATCGTCACCTGCATCCGTATCGTCCTCATTCCGGTGTGGTTCATCCTCGCAGCACAGCTACCAGCTGCCACAAGCAGCTTCTCGGTGCCCGCCTTCGGCATCGCGCTCTTCTACATCGTGATATCGGGAACAGACAAACTCGATGGGTATCTCGCGCGCTCGAGAAACGAGGTCACGACATTCGGCAAGTTCCTCGATCCGATTGCCGACAAGCTCGTCGTGATCTTTGCCCTTGTCTATCTCCTCATGGAGGGTTCCATGGGACCCTTCATGCTGCTTGTTGTCATCGTGCGCGAGCTGCTTGTATCGGGCCTGCGCATGGTCGTTGCAGCCAAGGGGGTCGTGATTGCCGCAAGCAATCTCGGCAAGGCGAAGACCGCCACGACAATGGTGGGCATCTGCGTCATGCTTCTGGCGCGCTCCTTCGGAGCGGGCCTCTTCCAGACGGTGCTCTACGGCCTCAGCTGGTGGATACTCGTTGCGGCGACGATCCTCACCATCTGGTCCGGTGTGGACTATCTCGTGAAATCTTGGAGCTACATTACGGAGGGATAGATCATGCAGGGAGATCAAGGCGATATCGAGGTTCCAGACGATCAGGAGCTCTACAAGGCAGCAGAGCGCGTGCTCGATTTCGGACACAGGAAAGGCCTCACGGTCGGAACGGCCGAGTCCTGCACAGGCGGCCTTGTGACAGGTGCGCTCACGGCAGTGCCTGGCTCGTCCGCTGTCGTGAAGGGCGGCATCACGAGCTATGCGATTCCCGTAAAGCACGCCGTGCTCGGCGTGTCTGATGGCATCCTCGATGCTCCTGGTGTCGGTGCTGTCTCCTCCGAGTGTGCTGAGGCCATGGCAGAAGGCGCCAGGCGCGTCCTTCTGACCGATGTCGCTGTGTCGGTGACGGGCATCGCAGGCCCTGGCGGCGAGGAGCCGGGAAAGCCTGTCGGCACGGTCTGGTTCGGGCTCTCCTGCGGCGGATTCACGAGAAGCGAGATGCACCTCCTTTCAGGCGACCGCAAGACCGTACGCCTGAAGGCAGTACGGATTGCCTTGGGCCTTCTCGCCGAGGGGCTCGAATCGCTCTGATCGAAGATGAAGCCGGCTGGGGGCCAAGGTCTCCGGCCGGCTTTCTGCTCATGGAAGATTCGTGCCAGAAACCTGCCTTCCCGGCATGCGAAGGCTGTCAGGCAGTTCCTGTATGCTGGACAAAGACGATTGACGGCGAACGATTGTTCGTCTAGCATGGCAGAGGCTGGCACAGAGCAAGGAGTAGCAATGGCTAAGAAGACCGTGACACGTGAAGTCCATCAGAAGATGTACGGCGAAGAGCGCGACAAGATGGTGGAAGCGACGACCGCCGAGATCGAGAAGAAGTTCGGCAAGGGTTCCATCATGAAGTACGGCGACGGTGCGCAGAATCTCGATATCGAGGCGATTCCGACAGGATCTCTGGCGCTCGACGCGGCGCTCGGCATCGGCGGCGTGCCACGCGGACGTATCGTAGAGATCTACGGTCCCGAGTCTTCGGGCAAGACGACGCTCTCGCTCGAGATTCTCGCTGAGGCCCAGGCCATGGGCGGTGTTGTCGCCTTCATCGACGCCGAGCACGCCCTGGATCCGGGCTATGCAGCACGCATCGGTGTCGATATCGATGAGGTGCTCATCTCGCAGCCGGATACCGGCGAGCAGGCGCTCGAGATCTGCGACATGCTCGTGCGCTCCGGCGCCATAGACGTCGTGGTCGTCGACTCTGTCGCAGCGCTCGTGCCCCGTGCCGAAATCGAGGGCGAGATTGGCGAGACGACGGTCGGCGCGCAGGCACGTCTCATGAGCCAGGCGCTCCGAAAGCTTGCCGGATCGCTTGCCAAGTCGAACACGACCTGCATCTTCATCAACCAGCTTCGCGAGAAGATCGGCGTCATGTTCGGCAACCCCGAGACGACGCCAGGCGGCCGTGCGCTCAAGTTCTTCGCATCGGTCCGCATGGATATCCGCCGCATCGACTCCATCAAGCAGAACGGCGAGGTCGTCGGCAACCGTGTGCGCGTCAAGGTCGTCAAGAACAAGGTCGCAGCTCCCTTCAAGCAGGCCGAGTTCGACATCATGTATGGCACGGGCATCTCGAAGGAAGGCTCCATCCTCGACATGGGTGTCGATTACGGTATCGTCGACAAGTCCGGTGCCTGGTTCACCTATGAGGGGGAGCGCTTGGGACAGGGACGCGAGGCTGCCAAGGAGTTCCTGCGCGAGAACCCCGATCTTTCCCAGGAAATCGACCACAAGGTACGCGTTGCCTGCGGCCTCGTGCTGGGAGACGAACGTGTCGGCGAGCCTGTCGTGGACGCTGGCAAGAAGCCGTCTGACGAGGAATAGGCGAGATGGCAACCGAAGCAGAGGCATTCAGCTGGTCCTGCACGATGCCCGAGAAGAAGGCATCCTCCTTCGACCGCAGGCGGCCGCAGGCGACGCTTGAAGCCGATGGCATGGGAAAGAGGAAGATTCCTGTCGAAGTCGCCCGTGCCCTCAAGAAGGCTGAGGCTGACAGGAGCTCTGGCTATATGTCGGCAGACGAGCTCCTTGAAGCCGAGGGCCAGATCGAGGAGCAGTGCGCCTGGCAGAAGACGGCCGAGACCCTGAACAGGCGCGACTGCACGGTATCGGAGCTCACAGAGCGCCTGGCCGAGCGGGGCTACGGACGTCCTGCCATCGACTCTGCCCTTGCGATTGCCCAGAAGAAGCACCTCGTAGATGACAGGAGATACGCGAAGCGCTTCTGCGAGCAGAAGATCCGTGCGGGATGGGGAAGGCGCAAGATTGAGCTCGAGCTGGCGCGGCGCGGCGTTGCACTCGGCGAGGACATCGGCTGGAGCGAGGCGGCAGGCGACGAGGACGAGGCTGAGCGCGCCCTTGCGTTTGCGCGCAGGAAGCACGTCTCTTCTGGCAACGAGTACCAGAAGCTTGTACGCTATCTTGCAGGCAGAGGCTACAGCTTCGAGCTCGCGACGCGTGCCGCAAAGCAGGCGCTTGCCGAGAGGCGCGGCTCAGAAGATATCTGAGCTGCCATCCACAAAAAAAGAAGAGCTTGTGACCTTACGAACATTTGACAGTATCAGATGTCGAACATACGATTGAATTACCAGCTTTGGTGATTCACGCCTTCGGCAAGCTCCGCAAGACGTTGTCCATATAACAATGGTATGTGCGTTCTGGCAGTCTTCCCTGCTGCCGGCAGTGACACCTCAGGTGGGAGGGGCCCGCATGTGCGGACTCCGCTGATGAGAAGATGAACGACTGAGGAGTCACCATGACAGTACTAGTTGCGATTGCATGTCTGGCGGTGGGTGCCCTCGTCTGCTATTTCGCCGTGACAAGGCAGAGCAGCACGAAGGTGCAGGAAGCACGCCGACAGGTCGATGATGCAAAGGCCGAGGCAGAGAAGCAGCTCGGCGATGCCCGCACCCAGGCAGAGAAGATCACTGCCGATGCCAAGAGCGCAGCCGAGAGCGCGAAGCGCGAGGCCCTGATCGAAGCCAAAGAGAAGATCATGCAGATGCGACAGGCTTCCCTCAATGAGGAGGAGCAGCGCAAGAACGAGATCCATACGCTCGAGAACCGTCTCGTCCAGCGCGAGGAGTCCCTCGACAAGAGGAACGACTCCCTCGACCGCCGCGAGCACCAGCTCCAGAGCTATCAGGGCCAGCTCGACCGCAGGAAGTCCGATCTCGACAAGATGGAAGAGAAGACGACAACCGAGCTCGAGCGCATTGCTGGCCTCTCGAGCGACGAGGCCCACGACGAGCTCATCGGCAAGATCCGCCAGCAGAGCGTGCGCGAGGAGGCACAGATCCTGCGCGAGTCCGAGCAGCGCGTCCGTGCCAAGGCCGACAAGACGGCACGCGAGATCGTCTCAACGGCCATCCAGCGCTGTGCTGCCGACCAGGCAGGCGAGATCACGGTCACGTCCGTCCATATTCCGTCTGACGACCTTAAGGGCCGCATCATTGGCCGCGAGGGCAGGAACATCCGCACCTTCGAGCAGGTAACCGGCGTCTCCCTTGTCATCGACGATACGCCTGAGACCGTCGTGCTCTCGAGCTTTGATCCGGTCCGCCGAGAGACGGCACGCGTCACGCTCGAGAACCTCATCGCAGACGGACGCATCCATCCTGCCCGCATCGAGGACATGTACAAGAAGGCCGAGACCCTCGTGAACGAGCGCGTCCGCGAGGCTGGCGAGCAGGCTGCCTTCGATATGGGTATCCACGACCTGCATCCTGAACTCATCAAGACCTTGGGTGCCCTTCGCTACCGCACGTCCTATGGCCAGAATGTCCTTTCGCACTCCGTCCAGGTCGCGACGCTCTGCGGAATCATGGCTTCCGAGCTCGGCATGGACGAGGCACCGGCAAAGCGTGCAGGACTCCTGCATGACATCGGCAAGGCCATCGACCATGAGGTGGAAGGTCCGCATGCCGTCATCGGTGCAGACCTTGCCCGCCGCTACGGCGAGAAGCCGGAGATCGTCCACGCTATCGAGGCACACCACGCAGATGTCGAGCCGGATACAGTCCTCGATGTGCTTGTCCAGGCAGCCGATGCCATCTCCGCTGCACGTCCGGGTGCCCGCCGCGAGTCTGCCGAGAACTACATCAAGCGCCTCGAGAAGCTCGAGGAGATCGCCAATGCCCATGAGGGCGTCGAACGCACCTACGCGATGCAGGCAGGCCGCGAGCTCCATGTGATGGTCGAGCCCGAGAAGATCTCCGATGCCCAGGCAACGGTGCTTGCACACGATATCGCGAAGCAGATCGAGGACGAGATGGAATATCCTGGCCAGGTCCGCGTCGTCGTCATACGCGAATCACGCGCAGTGGATACGGCAAAGTAGGCAATGGGCACAGACGCTGAGAGCCTTGCCGCCTTCATTGCAAAGACGGGACATGCAGCTTCGCTTCGCGTCGAAGAGAGCTACGGTGACGGCTTCGTCCGCCTTCGGGTGGACGAAGCCGAGCGTCGTCAGGCGAAGCATGATATCCGTTCTGTCGAAGATGCAGCAATAGAGCTTCTGCGGAATGCCCGCGATGCCGGAGCCCATACGATTCTCTTTGCGCTCCAGAAGACCGAAGGCACGCGGACGCTCACGGTTGTGGATGATGGCGGAGGAATCCCTCACGACATGCAGGAACGGATCTTCGATGCCCGTGTCACCTCGAAGCTCGATACGATGCATATGGACGCTTGGGGCGTGCATGGAAGGGGCATGGCGCTCTTCTCGATAAGGCAGAACGCCGAAGCATCCCATGTCGTTGCATCAGATCCAGGCAAGGGCACCTCGATCCAGGTTTCCTTCGATACGGCAAAGATTCCCGAAAAGGCAGACCAGTCGTCCTGGCCCGAGTGCGAGCGGGACGAAGACGGAGCAATCAAGATTGTCCGCGGCCCGCATAACCTCCTGCGCTGCTCCTGCGAGTTTGCGCTCGAGGACAAGGGCGCCTGCGAGGTCTATATAGGCTCTCCTGCAGAGACCATAGCGGCAGCACGCAGACATGTCCGCATTCCGCGCGCTGTACGCGAACGCATCCTCCAGATGAAGATCTGCGACATGCCGCTTCTGCTCCAGCTCCGGCTCGCGCCTGACGCTGAGGAGCTTGCCGATATTGCCTCAGCTCTCGGCCTCGAAATCTCCGAGAGGACCGCGCAAAGGATTCTTTCTGGCGAGATTGCGCCGGCGCAGGGCGCCTATGCGTATCTCAGAGGCAAGAAGGTTTCAGCACGCCGCAGTCCCCGGAAAGTGGACCTCGAGAAGGATGCCCGAAGTATCAAGATCTCGAAGGAGGATCTCGACAAGTTCCGTGGCATGCTGGCGCGCGATTTCCAGTATCTGGAGGATCGCTACTATATCGAGCTTGCAGCACCGCCCGAGGTCCGTGTTTCTTCAGGCCGGCTTTCCTGTACGTTCGAATTTGCCGAGGATGACTAGGCCGTAAAGTATAAGATGTACGAAGTGGTATATGGCAAGACCATATGCAGTGTGTCCCGAGAATGAGGGGCACAAGATAGAGCGAACTTCCAGGAGCAGGTATGGACTTCCTCAAGGTTTCGAGCAAATCTTCCCCCGCATCGGTCGCGGGCGCCATTGCCGGCATGGTGAAGGACGGCGTGCCCGTGAATGTGCAGTGCGTCGGTGCAGGTGCGGTGAACCAGGCCATCAAGGCTGTTGCCATCGCCCGCGGATTTCTCATACCGACAGGAGTCGACATCTCCTGCGCTCCCACCTTCTCCGATATCGAGATCTGCGGCGAGAACAGGACGGCAATCCGCATTGCAATCTACGTCCACAAGCTGACGCCGCAGACACTTTCACAGACAGCCCCTACTGATACGAGGACGGTTTCATAGCATGCAGCATTACCCGCAGTTGGCAGGAAAGACCTACTATGTAAAGACGTTCGGGTGCCAGATGAACTTCCACGATGCTGAGCGGGTGGCGGGCCTGCTTGATTCGTGTGGCTGCCTCGAGGTCGGTACCGTCGAAGAGGCAGATATCGTCGTATTCATGACGTGCTCAGTGCGTGAAGGAGCCGATACGAGGCTCTATGGCACTGCAGCGAATGCAGCAGGGGCTGCGCTTCCGCCTTCTGGCAAACGCATCGTGGCCGTCGGTGGCTGCGTAGCTCAGCGTGCAGGCGCAGAGCTCAAGAAGAACATACCAAGTGTCGATGTCGTCTTCGGCACCGGCGCCTTGGCATCGCTGCCTGAGCTTCTTGTCGAGGCCTACTCGGAGAAGAAGCACAAGGTGCTCGTCGATACGAAGGAAGACACCGAGCATTTCTCGACCGAGCTTCCGAGCCATCGAGAGCTCCGCTATCACGCCTGGGTGCCGATCATGACGGGGTGCAACAACTTCTGCACCTACTGCATCGTGCCGTATGTCCGTGGACGCGAGCGCTCGCGCACGATGGAGTCCATCCTCCTCGAATGCAGCGGGCTTGTCGCTGACGGCGTGCGCGAAATCACGCTTCTGGGCCAGAACGTGAACTCCTACGGCACGAACATCTACGGGAAGCCCCGGTTCGCAGAGCTTCTCCGCAAGGTAGGAGAGACCGGTGTCGACCGCATCCGCTTCACGTCTTCGAATCCCATGGACCTCACAGACGATGTCATTGCCGCCATGGCAGAGACGCCCAATGTGATGCCCCAGCTCCATCTTGCTGTCCAGAGCGGCTCTACGAGAGTCCTGAAGGCCATGAACAGGCGCTATACGAGAGAGCAGTATCTCGACCTTGTCGGACGCCTGCGCTCTGCCATGCCGGACCTTGCTCTCACGACCGACCTTATCGTCGGCTTCCCGGGAGAGACAGAAGAGGACTTCGAGGATACGCTTTCGCTCGTCCGCGAGGCAGCCTTCGATGCGGCCTATACCTTCATCTACTCGAAGCGTCCGGGAACTCCTGCAGCGAAGATCGAAGATACGACGCCTCACGAGGTCATCCAGGAGCGCTTCGACAGGCTGGCACGCCTCGTCGAGGACCTCTCCTACGCATCAAACCAGCGCGATCTTGGTACGGTCTCCGAAGTGCTTGTCGAGGGTCCCTCCAAGAGGAATGACGAGATGCTTGTCGGCCACAGCCGCAAGCTTCAGACCGTCCACTTCCCGCTGCGCGAAGGCCAGAAGGCAGAAGACCTCGTCGGCAAGCTCGTCGATGTGAAGGTCGATGAAGCGAAGTCCTGGTATCTCGAAGGCATGCAGACAGGCGATCCCCGGTGAAAGGCGACCGTGTCCTCTGCATCGTCGGCCCTACTGCATCGGGCAAGAGTGCGCTTGCAGATGAGCTGGCATGCCGTCTTGCAACCTCCGTCATCTCTGTCGATGCGATGCAGGTCTATCGCGGCATGGATATCGGCACAGCAAAGACACCGGTATCGGAACGCAGGCGTCCGCTCCTTATGGTCGATGTCGCAGATATTGGCGATGCCTATTCTGCGCAGCTCTTCCAGGAGGAAGCGCGCAGCTGCATCGATAGCCTCTGCTCGGAAGGAAAGCTCCCCATCCTCTGCGGTGGTACGGGACTCTACCTTGATGCCACGATAGACGATATGGTCTTCCCGAAGGGCGATACGTCGTCCGAGACGCGCAAGCGCTATGAGAAGATGGCTGAAGACGAGGGCAGCGAGGCCGTATATGCACTCCTCGAGAGCCGGGACCCTGCTTCTGCCGAACTCATACACCCGAACAATGTGAGACGTGTCATCAGGGCGCTTGAGCTCCTCGATGAGGGAAAGAGCTACGCCGTGCAGCACGCTGGCCTCCATGAACGGGCACCATGGTATGACGCTTCGATCTGGGGCATAGCCATGGATCGCGAGCGGCTCTACAGGAGGATCTCAGTACGCGTGGACCAGATGCTTCAAGACGGCCTCGTGGATGAGGTGGAAGGTCTTGTCGCTGCTGGGTTCAGAGACACGCTTACCGCGATGCAGGCCATCGGCTACAAGGAGATCGTGGACTGCCTCGAAGGCTCCTGCACGCTTCCCGAAGCGACCGAAGAGATCAAGAAGCGCACTCGCCGCTATGCAAAGCGGCAGCTCTCCTGGTTCAAGCGCGATGGCCGCGTGAAATGGCTCGATCTGGACCAGATGGACACGAACGGCGCTGCAGATATGATCATGGAGAAGGAGATGCTCTGATGCCCCGATTCAAGGCGCAGCCGACAAAGCTCGAACCGGATCGCGCGATTCTTGTCGGTGTCGATACTGGGACCGGCGAATGGTCTCTCGACGAGTCGCTGGCTGAGCTGGGGCGCCTGGTCGAGACAGATGGGGGAGAGGTTGTCGCCACGCTTGCACAGCGTCTCGAGGTTCCTGTGGCGCGCACCTATCTGGGTTCTGGCAAGGCTGAGGAGCTCAGGGACCTTGCGCGCTCTCTCGACGCGGATGTCGTCGTATTCGACGACGAGCTCTCTCCGTCACAGCAGTCAAATCTCGAGAAGATTGTCGGCTTCCATGTGAAGGTCATCGACCGTACCGCCCTCATTCTCGATATCTTCGCTGCCCATGCAACGACGAAGGAAGGACGTCTCCAGGTTCAGCTGGCCCAGGCAAACTACCTGCTGCCGCGTCTGAGAGGCATGTGGAGCCACCTTGTCGGCGAGCAGACGAGAGGTGGCATCGGTTCCAGGTTCGGCCAGGGCGAGAGCCAGCTCGAGGTGGACCGCCGTCTTGTCAGGAAGCGCATCAGCTTCCTCACGCAGGAGCTGAAGGAGCTCTCCTCCCAGCGCCATACCCAGTCGAAGGCACGCTGGGAATCCGGTGTCTGGAGGGTCGCCCTCGTCGGCTATACGAATGCAGGCAAATCGACCATACTCAACAAGCTTACCGGATCTTCGGTATATGCGAAGGACGAGCTCTTCGCGACGCTGGATCCGACAACACGTGCCATCGAGCTTGAAGAAGGCCGAAAGATCACTATCACGGATACCGTCGGCTTCATCCAGAAGCTTCCGACCCTGCTGGTGGAATCATTCAAGTCGACACTCTCCGAGGCTATCAACGCCGACCTGATACTCAAGGTCGTCGATATTTCGGACCCGCATGCGGAGAAGGAACTCTCGGTCGTCGACAGCATCCTGAAAGAGATCGGTGCCGACAAGATCAGAAGCGTCGTTGTCTATAACAAGAGCGACCTTGTGCCTGAGGAGGCTCTGCGCCAGCTCGAGGCAATGCATCCGGATGCTGTCTTCATCTCGGCACTCGATGGCAAGGGACTTCGCGGCCTGCTCTTCCGCATCGCACAGGAAGCTGCAAAGGGCGATATAACGATGACGGTGGAAGTGCCGTATGAAAAGGGCATCCTCATGAGCATGCTCCATGAGAGATGCCAGATACTTCATGAGGAATACCACGAAGGCGGGCTTAGAGCCACTGCCAAGGTTCCTGAGCGCCTTGCAGGCACTTTCGAGCCTTACCGTCTGGAGAGCTGAGAAAGCCTCGTGGTGCCGGGATGCATCATAAGAGCTGTGTCCCGGTAGCAGCTGCGCAGATGAGAAGAATTGCAGGCTGGTGGAAGATATAGAACGCAAGCGGGTGCCTGCCGACGAATTCGAGTGGCGGGCAGGCAAGCTTCCTTGCGGCATCAGGATATCCCTGCCGCTTCCAGAGCTTTCCCAACGCTGCCCCCGAGAGATACATGAAGAGGAAGGGGAGCACGGGATAGTAGTCGCCCGAGGCAAAGCCTGGTCCAGGAATGCCGAGCCATGCAAGGCCACGTATCTGATAGAGGGCGCGGGGGAACGGCACGGCAAGGGGAGGAAACCCGAAAGATTCTCTCGGCAGTCCATAAGAGATGAAGAAGGCGACCCAGAGAAGGATGGCAGCTTTCCATCCATCAGGAACATGCCCTGCCTTCTGCAGGAGCGCATAGATGAGCGTGCAGGCGCCCATGCAGAAAATGATGCCGAAATTTATCGGCGTATCGACAGCTGCAATGGTCGTGACAGTCCAGATGGCTGCAGCAAGTGCCAAATAGCGTCCTGCGCGCTTCAGGTTGTTCCTCGAGAAGCTGCACATGACGCCTGCGATGAAGAGGAAAGTCCAGGAGATGGAGTCTCGCCAGATATCCTCGAAAGGCGGCGCGAACCATGCAAGCCTGAAGCCGAAGATAGCAGTCAGGTCATAACAGACATGAAACCCCATCATCGAAATGACAGAGAAGCCACGGATGATATCGAAGAGGCGGAGACGCCTGGATTCCGACACGGCGCTAGCTGATTGAGCGGATGAGTGCCGTCACACGACCCAGGATGCGCGGGTTCTCGGCGTAGATCGGCTCCATCGTGTCGTTCTCCGGCTGGAGGCGGATACGGCCATCTTCGCGGTAGAACGTCTTCACGGTTGCAGAATCGTCGATAAGCGCGACGACGATCTCGCCGTCATGTGCATCGTGCTCTTCCTTCACGACGATGTAGTCACCGTCGAAGATGCCGGCATTGATCATGGACTCGCCATGAACGCGCAGGACGAAAGATGATGCATCGCCGACGATGCTGGTTGGCAGATTGAGGCGCTCTTCAACATTCTGCTCAGCCAGAATCGGCTGGCCTGCAGCGACGCGGCCGACGAGCGGAAGCGAGATCGTATTGCTGTCTGGGTCTTCGGTGACCTTGGCAAGATGCAGGCCCTCGTCGTGCTCGGAAGGATTGTTCACGACCTCGATGGCACGGGGTTTCTTTGAATCCCTCTTGATGAGGCCCTGCTCCTGGAGGACCTGGAGATGCATATGCACGGTCGAAGGCGATGCCAGACCGACTGCGGCGCCAATCTCGCGTACCGAGGGTGGATAGCCATGCTCGGCGCTATAGGAGCAGATGTACTCGTAGATGCTTTGCTGGCGCTTGCTGAGCTTCTTCTTCATGGGAGTCCTCCTTTTCCCTGGTTCCATCATACGATATTTCACATTAATCTGCAAACAAATGTTCTGATAACTATTGACACGTACTAGTGTTCGAGCAATAGTATACAAAACAGATGTTCGCTCATGCAATGCTGTCGGCGGCGATTGCTATAAACGTCAGCAGCAACGATGAGAGAAAGGCTCCAACATGATCGATGGAAACAGCGCACTGTTCGATGGCAACGCAGCACTTGCAATGGACCCAGCACCCGCATTCGTCCTGCACGAGGGAAGGGCGCATCGCGAGGAACAGGCAAAGCCTGGACGCGGCAGCAAGGTCTTCACTGTTCTGGCTGCCGGAGCGATCGCCGCTGCCTTCCTCGGCGCTTGGTATGCAGGAGACGCACTCCAGAATGCAAGGCTTCGCCAGGCAGAGGCTTCCATCGAAACGGAGAGCTATACAGTGAAGGACCAGGATACGCTCTGGAGCATTGCTGCGGCACATGGTGCTGAAGGCATGAGCACCGACCAGATGGTACACTGGCTCCAGGACGAGAACGACCTAGATTCCTCTTTCCTCCAGCCGGGCCAGACGCTTACCGTTTCTGCTGCTCAGGCATAAGCTGCGACCGTCTGCACGACGAATTGCTGTATTACATTTCGACTCAAATTTAAATACGGACAGCGCGGACCCCGCTTTATGTGATATGTTCTTTCTGTTGAAGAGCACAAGGGGGATTCATGCGCTGTCCAAAGTGCGGGTGCGAAGAATCGAAGGTAGTAGATTCGAGGCCCTCTGAAAACAACGATGCCATTCGCCGCAGGCGTGAGTGCATCCAGTGCGGCTACAGGTTCACGACCTATGAAAGGCGAGAGGAGACTCCGCTTACTGTCCTCAAGAAGGATGGCACCAAGGAGACATTCAACCGCCAGAAGCTCATGCGCGGCCTTGTTGCCGCAACCGTCAAGAGGAACATACCTATATCGAAGCTCGATTCGCTTATCGACGATATGGAATCGGAGCTTCGTGATTCCGGCGTCTCCGAAGTGAGCTCGAAAGAGATTGGCGACATGGTGCTCAAGCGCCTCGTGAACCTCGACAAGGTTGCCTATGTGCGCTTCGCTTCCGTCTATCGCGACTTCAAAGATATCGATGAGTTCAACGAAGAGCTGAGGAGCCTGAGCAAATGAGCGAAGACCATATCATCCTGCCGATAAAGCGCCTTGACGAAGAAGTGGAACTGCCAAGCTACGCCTATGAGGGTGATGCTGGTCTCGATCTGCGTTCCGCCGAAGATGTGGTCCTTAAGCCGTTCGAGCGCCGTCTTGTGAGTACAGGCCTCGCCATCGCCATTCCTGATGGCTATGCAGGCTTCGTGCAGCCTAGAAGCGGTCTCGCGCTTCGTGAGGGCCTGTCGATGGCAAACACGCCAGGCCTCATCGATGCCCATTACCGTGGCGAGCTCAAGGTCTGCGCCATCAATCTCGACCCTGAAAGAGAGATTCATATCACGAAGGGCGAGCGCATAGCCCAGCTTGTCATACAGAAAGTCCCCCGCGTCAGCCTCATGGAAGTCGATTCGCTTGATGAGACAGACCGCGGAGTGGGCGGATTCGGATCTTCCGGCGCCTGAGAGGGGCGTCGTCGATCGGCATGCAGCGCCCGTTTCCGAGCCGGGCGCCGCATGCTTTCCCTGCAAGGTTTTTCAAATAGGAAAGGACCTCAAGGATGGAGCAATTCTTCAAGCTCAAGGAGCGTGGAACGTCTGTCGGCCAGGAAGCACGTGCCGGCCTTACAACGTTCCTGGCGATGGCCTACATCATCGCCGTCAACCCCGCGCTCATGGTCATCGCAGGCGTGCCTGCCAATGCTGCTGTCACGGCAACGTGCATCGGCGCCGGCATCATGACGATTCTCATGGGCGTCTTCGCAAACCGCCCGCTTGCCTGCGCTTCCGGCATGGGCATCAACGCAATTGTTGCCTTTTCGCTCACCGCTCTTGATGGCGGAGACTGGCATGCCTCCATGGCAGTCATCTTCATCGAGGGCATCGCGATCCTCGTCCTCGTTCTCTGTGGCCTGCGCGAGGCTGTCATGGATGCAATCCCTGTGCCTCTTCGCCATGCCATCTCCGTCGGCCTTGGCCTTTTCATCGCAATGATCGGCCTCAAGGACGGCGGCATCATCGTCGCCAGTGAGTCCACGATGGTGAGCCTCGGCGAGGTGACGAGCCCGACCTTCATCGTCGGCCTCATCTCCATCATCGCCACGGTCATCCTTTATACGATGGAGGTGCCGGGCTCCCTTCTCATCGGCATCATCATCGCTGTCATCGCCGGCATCCCTCTGGGCGTCACGGCTGCTCCTAACGGCGTCGTTTCCGCTCTCGACTTCTCGAGCTTCGGCGCTCCGTTCCAGACCGATGCCAATGGTGTCATGGGCATTGCGAAAGTCATAACGACGCCCATCCTTCTTGTCTATGCCTTCTCGCTCATGATGTCCGACTTCTTCGACACGATGGGCACTGCCATGGCAGTCGCCAAGCAGGGCGACTTCCTGAACGACGATGGCTCTGTCGAGGACATCAAGCAGATTCTGGTCGTCGACTCCGCAGCTGCTGCTGTGGGCGGCTTCTGCGGCGCTTCCTCCATCACGACATTCGTCGAATCTTCCTCGGGCGCAGCTGATGGTGGCCGCTCCGGCTTGACCTCGGTCTTCACCGGCATCTTCTTCATCATCGCTGCCTTCTTCGCACCGATCATCACCATCGTGAGCTCCGCTGCAACCTGCGGCGCCCTCGTGGTCGTCGGCTACCTCATGATGGGCGACGTCGTCGACATCGACTGGACGAAGATCACGGATGCCTTCCCGGCATTCCTCATCATCGCTGGCATCCCGATGACGTACTCGATCTCCAACGGCATCGGCTTCGGCTTCATCGCCTATGTCCTCATCAACCTCGCGACCGGCAAGGCAAAGAACATCAAGCCGCTCATGTGGGTTGCAACCATTGCCTTTGTGGTCTACTTCCTGCTTGTCTAGCAGATAGGGCCTCAAATCGCCTCTCAGAGCCTTCTGACATGCAGTCTATCTGCTGCTGGAAGGCTCTTTTCTCTTGCAAAGATATATTGCGCGCAATATAATATGGATATGCTATGTGGGGGATAGCATTCTCATGTATAGACCATGCCCCCAAGGGGCATCCTTTGAGCAGCGAATACAAGAGCAAGGAGATATGCCATGAGCGACAAAGTACTCGATCTTGTCATTGTCGGTGCAGGTCCTGCAGGACTCACTGCATCCATCTATGCACAGCGCGCAATGCTTGACAGCGTCGTCCTCGAGCAGGAGGCCGTGGGTGGCCAGATTATGCTGACCGCCGATGTGGACAACTATCCAGCAGTGCCGCATACGTCAGGCTTCGAGCTTGCTGACGCGATGCGCGGCCAGGCTGAGGACCTTGGTGCAAAAATCGTATCCGACCAGGTGAGCTCCATCACGCAGGACCCTGAGACGAAGATCTTCACGGTCACGACGGCGGAGGGCACCTATGAGTCCAAGACCGTCATCCTGGCAGGCGGCGCGACTCCTCGCCATGCCGGCTTCGAGGGCGAAGAGAAGCTTGGTGGCCACGGCGTGTCGTACTGCGCCACGTGCGACGGCATGTTCTACCGCAACAAGCAGGTCTTCGTGATTGGCGGCGGCAACTCAGCCCTCGAGGAGGCGCTGTTCCTGACGCGCTTTGCCTCCAAGGTCACTGTCATCGTCCGCAAGGACCATGTCCGCGCCCAGGCTGCTGTCCTCAAGAAGATCGAGGAGAACGAGAAGGTAGAGATTCGCTACATGACAAGCGTCGTGAAGCTCGAGGGCGAGACGCTTCCTGAGCGCATCACGTTCAGGAACAACGAGACCGGCGAAGAGACGACCGAGACATATCCGGCTGGCTCCTTCGGCGTGTTCGTATTTGTCGGCCGCGTGCCGGCAACGAAGCTCATCGAGGGCATGGCAGATCTCGACGAACGTGGCTATGCTGTGGCAGACGAGACTGGCAAGACGAAGACGCCGGGCCTCTTTGTTGCAGGAGACATCCGCGAGAAGAAGCTCCGCCAGATCGTGACGGCTACAGCCGATGGCGCAAACGCTGCGACTGCTGCAGCAGAGTATCTCGGCCAGCACATCGATTCGTGAGAAGGCTTCCGAGAGAGTATATATGCTTCGAGAGGGGTCTGGAGAGAGCAGCTCCAGTCCCCTCTCTTTTCGTCCAGAAATGTCTGATAATATATCTTATGTAAAGTAAGACTCTCAGAAGCTTCTACATAGATGCTCCCCTTGCTATCATGATGGGGCCTTCAAGGCACTTTAGGCCATATTCCTCTAAGAGCTTCTGAGAGGCATTCTAAGACGCCGATATATCCCAAACATAACCGATGTTCGTGTATGACTGCCAGCGTTGCTCAAACAGGCTCTCAGAGCCTTGTTTTGCAGCATGCCGTATGGATTTTTCTCACGGACGAATCCAAAGCAGGAATATGGCTATGAATGGTCCT
This sequence comes from Olsenella kribbiana, assembly GCF_036408795.1. Lineage (NCBI taxonomy): Bacteria > Bacillati > Actinomycetota > Coriobacteriia > Coriobacteriales > Atopobiaceae > Olsenella > Olsenella kribbiana. Next base: position 195,013 of record NZ_JAZGJP010000001.1, on the reverse strand, counting down.
GCGGGCTTCGATCCGCATCTGCCGTGCCTTCGATATCGCGTCTGAAGATGGTCGGCCGGCAGAGTTCCTGAATCTTTCGGTCATCTTCCAGCAATGACGATTTGGGGACTATAGCAGTGATGACATCAGTGGGTTCGAGCTTCGTCGTGCCGTGCGGCGTGATACGCTCGCCGGCGCGCTCCACAAGTACGATGAGCGTACCCTTCGGCCACGGCAGCTCTGCCACGGTCCTGTTCTCAGCCTGGCTGCCAAGCGCTACATGATAGGTCCTGAGTGCAATGCCGTGCTCTTCCTGTGCCGCAATTTCCGGGTCGAGGTTGCCCAGAAGCTTGGTGAGCAGATGCTCGTAGAATGCGTCGATTTTGAGCAGATTCGCCGTGACGAAGGCAATCATTGCGACGATGCTTACGGACAGCAGATTCTCGAGGCTTCCTGTCAATTCGAACACAAGTACGATTGCGGTCACAGGGGCCCTCACGACCGCTGCAAAGAGCCCTGCGATGCCGAGATAGATGAAGTTCATCATATAGAGCGTCGACGTGCCGCCGACAGCGTTTGCAAGATGGCAGAAGAGCGCGCCTGCAAGCGAACCCATGACGACAAGCGGGAAAAGCGTGCCGCCAGGTGCGCCCGAAGCGAAGCTGATGGTCGTGAAGAGATACTTCCCTATCAGCAGGAAGAGGATTGCCTCCCAGGTGAGTGCCGTCGGATTCATGAGCTTCTCGATGATGGCATCGCCGCCGCACATGAGGTCGGGCAGCGTGAAGGCAATGACGCCGGAGATGGCAAAAGGAATGGCGAGCCTGCTATAGGGTACCCAGTGCTTGATCTTCCCATAGAGCGCCTGGCAGCCGAACATGCCAGCGTTGTGGAGCGCACCCAGGATGCCGCAGTAGATGCCCATGACAGCGACGAGCGGATATGAGACGTGCGGCAGGTTCGTGACGAGCGCAAAGTTGAGCGTTGGCCTCACGCCGAGCACCTGAGAGACAAGGAAGTCTGACATGATCGCTGATGCCATCGCCGTGATCACCAGGGATGCCGAGAAGACCTTGTGGATCTCTTCGACGGCGAAAAGGACGCCGGTAAGCGGCGCATGGAAGGCTGCTGCCATGCCCGCTGCAGCGCCGCAGGTCACGAACAGCGACTCGTGGTCGCGGTCCTTGTGGAGGGCCTTCGAGACTGCCTTTCCTCCCATGCCGCCGAGCATGACGGAAGGGCCTTCGCGGCCAAGCGAGAGGCCGGCAAAGGCACAGAGCGTGCCTTCGGCGAACTTTGCTGACATGACACGGTACCAGGGCATATCGATGCGCCCTATGGCTTCTGCATCGGTCTGCGGAATGCCCGAGCCCTGCGTATAGGGCTCCCAGAGCAGGAGCTTCGAGACGATGATGAGGACGGCTGCGAGCGTGACGAACCAGAGAAGGATCTGGAGAGGATGGCCTGCTGCGGCTCCGGTGATGCCTCTCATGAGCTTCTCTGCGCCCGAGAGCGCCATGCGATAGAGCACGACGATGCCGCCGCCGGCAAGGCCGACAAGGGCGCCTTCGAAGACGAGCCGGGCCTGGTTCGGACGGGAAAGGCTTCTCTCGAGATATCCCAGATGCTTCACGCGGCCTATCCTCCCAGATAAAGAAAAGGAAGCTGCCGGCATGCATTCCGGCAGCTTCCAGAAATCGATGCTAGCTCTAGGATAGCCCTACTGCACCTGGATGAGGGTGAAGACTTCCTCGTCGTACTTCTTGGCGATCTCCTCGCGCGGATGGAGATAGGTGAGCTCGAGCATGAAGGAGAAGCCGGCGACCTTGGCGCCGCTCTTCTCGACGAGCTCTGCCGTAGCGACAGCCGTGCCGCCGGTGGCGACGAGGTCGTCGACAATCAGAACGCGGTCATCAGGCGTGAGAGCGTCCTTGTGGATCTGGAGCTCATCCGTGCCGTACTCGAGTGCGTAGGTCTGCGAATAGACCTCGCGCGGAAGCTTGCCGGGCTTTCTTGCCGGGACAAAGCCAGCATTGAGCCTGTAGGCGACAGGGGCGCCCACGAGGAAGCCGCGGGCCTCGGCGCCGACGACCTTCGTGATGCCCTTGTTGATGAAGTGATCGGCGATATCGTCGATGGCTGCAGCCATGCCCTGGGCATCGGCGAACAGCGGGGTGATGTCCTTGAAGATGACGCCTGGTTCAGGATAGTCAGGAATGCTGACAATCAGGCTCTCGTAATCGACGCTCGACAATGCAGGTCCTTTCCTTGGGTGATCGGTCTATCTATGTTCCAGGACATCTTGCTGGTCTGAGCCGAGCTCCATGTCCTTGAAAGCCTTGCTGAGCATGCGGCGTATCAGCGTATCGCGGATCGTGTCCGTGAGCGCAAGCACTTCGTCGGTTGCCTGAGCGAACTCGATGCGCTGGGAAGCGGAGGGGTCCTCTCCCCTCTTGGCATAGAGCGTACCGAGCGCCTGCTCGAACATGCCCTCCTCGCGGTTCGCTGCGACGACATACATGCGGAGATTTCTGGGTCCTATGCCGTAATGGCGGAGACGCTCGGCCGCACGGATGATCGTGAAGTCCTTGCCGTCCACCAGGTCTCTGCCATGAGGCGATTTCCTGAGTGCCAGGACGCCGGCGTCGGCTAGCTGGCGCACGAAGCTCACGGGAGCTCCGGTAAGCTCTGGCATGCGGTCGATTGGATGGAGCTTCGAGATCGTCTCCTCGTCGTCCAGAGGAAGAGATGCGACGGTGCTAGCGCCCTGTGCCTGCGCTTCCTGGGAGAGCGCCTGCTCGAGCTCCGCAGTCGTTGCATTCTCGTGCTTGCCGAGCTCTTCCTTGATGACGGAAAGCGGCATGAAGCGCGTCTTCTGGAGGTACAGAATCGTCTCGAGGCGTTTCACATCGCGCTGTGAGTAGAGACGGTATCCGCCAGGGGTCCTGGCAGGAGTCAGGAGCCCTTCATCCTCGAGATAGCGTACCTTCGAGATGGAGAGCTCGGGATATTCAGGCTGCAGCTTCTTGACGACCTTGCCGATTGTCAGATATCCCGCATCTGCCATGCGTCTACGCTCCGGTCTCGATTCTCGAGGGGATGCGGTTCGTATGGAAGATCAGGCGGAAGGTGCCGATCTGGATGGTGGAGCCATCCTTGATATAGGCCTTGCTGATGATTGCGCCATCCACCCACGTGCCGTTGAGCGAGCCCAGGTCCTGAATCGTGACAGCTCCGGAGTCGAGGCCGGAAAGATCGATCACGGCATGATGCCTGGAAACCGTCATGTCGTTCAGGAAGATGCTGTTGGAAGGATCGCGGCCAAGCGTGATCTCGGGATCTTCAAGCTCGAAGGTCTCGCCGCTCTGGGGACCCTTGACGATGGTGAGCGAAGGGTGCTTCCGCCGTGCCGCACCCATGAGATCGGGAATCGTGGCATCGGTTGCTGGCATACGGAAAATTTCAGTCTTATCGCCCTCGGGAGGGTTTGCTTGAGGCTGCATTGAGGCTCCCTTCACAGTGCTTCTTCAACATTTCCATTCTAGCGCTATCTGCAGGCGACACAGTCCATCTCGATGAGGGCATCAAGAGGAAGTTTCGAGACCTCCACGACGGAGCGTGCGGGGGCCGGCCTTCCGAACCGTTCTGCATAGACGGCATCCATTGCGGCAAAGTCCTCCATATGCGCAAGATAGACCGTTGTCTGCGCGACATCGGAAAGCTGGCAGCCTACTTCGGCGAGAAGCTGCTCGGCCAGATCGATGACGCGGTTTGTCTGATCTTCGATGCCTCCTGCGACAAGGCATTCCGGGTCGACCTTGTCGAGGGCGATCTGTCCCGATATGAAGACGAAGCGTCCTGCAGTCGTTCCCTGAGAGCTCGATCCCATAGCGTCAGGGAAGCCGTGGGCATTGATGGCATACTTCATGAAGACCTCCTCGAGATGCTCTCTCAGGACAGAAGCGCGCGAGCGCCGACGAAATCATGGTCCTTCCTCATGATTCCCCAAGCCTTTAGGCTCGATGCATCCACCTCATGGGGTTCTGCATCGAGCAGGAGCTTGCCCCAGGGCAGCGTCTCGGAAAGACGCTGCCGGCAGACAACGCGCCCCACCGGTGTGAGTGCCTGGAAGGAAAGAAGGCTCCTCCAGACGATGCGTGCGTATGAAGAAGGAACGAGCACGAGGTAGCTCGGCCGGCTATCAAGCTCAGGCGAGAGCACGAGCGTCGCTATCGTCCCATCGAGCGATACGTCGGAGATATGTCCAGCACGGGGCAGCTCATCGTCTTTCCTCACATAGTCGTGCAGGATGGATGTGGCAGCATCGCCCCAGAGAAGGAGCGGCACGAGTGCGGTGCTCTCCTCTTCAAGATCGAGTGCAGCGTAGGGACGGTAGCCATTCTGCTCGATATCCGACAGGAACGAGAGCCATGCTGCAAGAAGATCGGCAGAAGGGCTCGCGTCCCAGAGCACGTATTCCTCGTCTCCGGTCCTTGCCAGAAGCGGCACGGAGACCAGCCTGCCATCGCCCATAAAGACAGGCTCGAAGGCGCACTCCCCGACTGCAAGCTTACTGCCGCCAAAGGCAGCAAAGCAGAAGGCCTCTGCCGCAGTTCCTGCGATCCTCAGCGCATAGAGGCCTGAAAGATCGCAGAGCGCCGTGCCATCTGCAAGCGCTGATGCCTCTGCGTCCTGATCGGCATAGCGAAGAGGCACGTCCGGGCCTTCTTCGTCCAGAGATCCCATGAGGGCGCCGAGCAGAAGATGCTCTGCCTCGAGGACGATCTTCTCTTCTTCGTTCACTTCATCTGCCATGCGGCAAAACCAGCTTCCATTGGAATGAGTATTTCATCGATGCTGCGCTGCTTGGGATAGGGATATCCCGCCACATAGGTGGCCTCGGCAACCTGGCGTGTGCCCTGCGTCCAGACGATGCTCTGCCAGCAGGAGCCGGGAAGCGCTGCTGCCTGCGTGCTCGTGATGCTGGTCTCCACGATGTCGTCTCCACCGTACTCTGCATAGCCTGTGACAGACTCGATAGGTGTGACATCGAGAACCCAGCCGAAGTGGTCGGCAAAGGCAAGCGTGGCTGCCTTCGTGCTGGCTTCTGCCAGCGGCAGCGTCTCAAAGGCATCGGAGAATGCCCACGAGATGAGCGCCTTCGTATCCGTGAAGCGGCCTTCTTCTGTTGTGCAGCCAAGGACGCATGTATAGACCCTTGTGCCGTCCTGCTCATAGGCACCGAGGAAGGCCGTGCCGCTCTCGACTGCGCCGGTCTTGATGCCGAGCATGCCTGCAGCCGTCTGGAGCAGCGTATCTGTGCTCTTGAACGTCTTCTGCGTGCCGCCGATTGCGGTAGTGACCGAAGAGCGGCGTATCGTCTGCGCGATGACGGGATAGTTCGCAAGCGCATACCGGCCCATGAGGGCAAGGTCTGCGGCTGCCGAGTAGTGGCCATCCTCCTCGAGGCCTGAGGGATTCATGAAATGCGTGTGGGTCATGTCGAGCTCTTGAGCTTTGGCATTCATGGCTGCGACAAAGGCCTCGCGGCTGCCAAGGACATTGGCAGCAAGCTCTTCTGCTGCATCGTTTGCCGAATAGACGAGCATGACCTTCAAGAGCTCGCGCACGGTCGTCACATCTCCTGCAGCATAGCCGGCAGCCTGGGCGCCTTCCTCGAGCGTGATGTCAGAACAGGTAACCGGCATATCAAGATCATCGACATTGTCGAGCACGACCATTGCTGTCATGATTTTCGTAATCGATGCCATGGGCATCTCGGCGTCGGCATTCTCTTCCCAGAGCACATTGCCGTCGCTATCCGTGACGATGGCCGCCTTTGCCTCAGAGAGCGTAGGTGCGGTCCCCTTGGAGGCGCTGACTGCACGGGTGATGGTCGCGGTCCTTGTTGCTGAAGCAGAAGATGGGGCCGGGGTGGCTGAGTTCCGAGGCAGGAAGACGCAGACCGCCAGGAGCGCCACGGCAGCAGCGGCGCAGACAAGAGCGATGAGGACTGCTTGCCTGCGGCTTTCAGCCTTGCTGCCCGGCTGCTTCGTAAGATGCTTCGCGTGCTGCTGCTTCATGCTCTTTGCTTTCCTGCCAGAGGCTTCCTGCTTCGATCTTCTGGCCTCGCTATTGCTCTTCCTGCTCCCGTGCGGCAAGCGCTTCGTGCTTGTAGCCGATGCCTTCCTTCGTATAGATGACGGCAGTGATTGTCGAGGTGATGATGCCGACATAGACGAAGAAGATGCCGAGAGGCGCCGCGACGCTGTTGAGTCCTGGCAGCCAGGAGGCAGAGACAAGCCCCAGCCCGTGGATGACAGGAGCGCCGAGCAGAAGGTCGCAGAAGCCGAACATCAGAAGCGCTGTCGTGACCTTGCCGATATAGATGACATCGACGGGACGCTTGCGGTACTTCTGGAGGGCAAGCATGCCGAAGAACAGGTAGACGTCGCGTCCGATCACGAAGATGGCAACCCAGAGCGGAAGCTCGCCGGTGATCACAAGGCCAAGGACGCCTGTGAAGAGAAGGATGCGGTCCATGACGGGGTCGGAAATCTTGCCGAGCCAGCTTACCGTCTGCGTGCGGCGTGCAACCTGGCCGTCGAGGAAGTCGGTGACTGCTGCCACTGCATAGCAGGTGAGCGCTGCCACCCTGTGCTCATGCTGGATGAAGAGCATGAGGAAGACGATTGTCAGGATGAAGCGGCAGAGCGTTATGACGTTCGCAGCGGTGAGAATCTGGTTCGAAGGGTTGTCGGGAGTGCCAACAGGACCCAGATCCTGCCCGGCTTCCTGCTTCGCAAGAACTTCAGGTGCGACCTTCGCCTTTGCGCTGCGTTCTATCTGTTTCCTCAATGACAAAGCGTTGCCTCATGTCTTTCAATCGAGCTCGTGACTTATCCATACTACCCAATGAATGTCGAGAAACGCAATTCAGGACACCAGGCGCCACAATTATCGTCGATGCTCCAGAAAATCGGGCATACTAAGCTTGCTTTCACAGACTCTGACAAAGGGGGTCCTATGGCCAGAATCCAGGGTGTAGGTGTCGCTTTCTGCGGTGGCGGCTTCCGCTCGTTTGCAGAAGTTGCCGCTATCGAGGATATGGAGCGCAACAATATCGAGATCGGCGCAGTTGCTGGCACATCGATGGGTGCCCTTGTCGCTGCCCTTGCCGGTATAGGCATCGACTCCCGGCGCATGGAAGAGCTCCTTGTCATGATGGACCAGAAGATCGTCGATGAGGGCGTCCTCAAGATGAACCCCATCAAGCTCTTCAATGCTGTCGGCACGCATGGCATCATCGACTCTGCCATCATGGAGCGCTTTGCAAGAAACATTCTCGATGAGGCGGGCATCTATACCTTTGCAGACTTCAAGAAGCCCGTTGCCCTCTGTGCTGTGGATGTGGTCACGGGTGAGCTCTGCGTCTTCACGAACGACCCTGAACTCTTCCACGACGAGAATGGCAACTGGCGCATCCTCTCCGACGAGAAGCTCGAGGTCGCAAAGTGCGTGACATGCTCCGCTTCCTATCCGCTTGTCGTCACGCCTACCGCCTATATTGGCCGTACCTTCATGGATGGCGGGTGCCGCATGAATTTGCCGACGCCGCTCTTCGACCGCTCCATGGTGGACGCTGTCGTCGGTGTCGGCATGATCCGCCATGCCCGCCCGATTCCTGACATGACGCCACTCTCGATTGCAAAGAAGACGATGAACTGCGGAGCCAACCAGCTTGACCGCATCTACTCGCAGGCAGCAGACATCTATATCAATCTGCCGGTCTCAGGAGACGACGCGTTCCAGGCAGGAACAGGCGAGCAGGTCATAGCGGAAGCGCGCCAGATGATCGAGGAACACCCCATAGACTGGTCCGCTGCCCGTCCGTCTGCGCTCACCGCCGTGCGACGTGCTGCCGTGGATGCATTCCTGCGCATGGTCAGACAGCACGCAGTAGAATAGGCCATCCCATCAGCAATCATGGCAGAAAGAAAGAGCCTCGGTCACCCGGGGCTCTTTCCTGTCTCTGCTGCGTGTTGGCTGCGAAGGCTACTTCGTGAACTCGGTGCCGGCTGCAATTGCGGAATCGAGCTCGGCATCCTTTTCGGCAAGGCGCTTTGCCTTCTGGTCCACAGGCATCATCGAGATGTTGTCCTCATAGACCTTCTTTCCGGTGGGGTGCTCTTCACGCCACAGGCGATCGGCCACAGGAGCCCATGCCTTCGCGTAAGGAGCGGTCCTCTTGCAGAGGTGGTCGACATCTTCCGGCGTCACATACTCGGTCGACTTTGCGCCTGACTCGTGCACGATCTCAGGAAGGATCTCGGGGTTCTCGAGCATCGGGCACGGACGGAGCATATTGTCGTTCCAGGGCCAGTGAGCACGGTATGCCTGGAAGACCGGCTGCTGGAGGCACTCGAGGAGCGACTTGTCGTGGATGTTCGCATTCGAGTAGTGGATGAAGACGCAGGGCTCGACATCGCCGCGAGCGGTGATGTGGCAGAAGACGCGGCCGCCCGCAATGCAGCCGCCGACGAACTCGCCGTCATTCTGGAAGTCCATTGCCATGATCGGCTTGCCGCCCTCGTAGTCACGCACCTCGCGGATGCGGTGCAGCATGTACTTGCGCTGCTCGAGCGTCGGCATGAGGTCGGCATTGGCGCCCTCGCCCACCGGCATGTAGTGGAAGTACCATGCCCAGAGCGCGCCCTTCTCGATGATGAGGTCGTAGTACTCATCGGAAGTGACAGACTCGACGTTGTTTCTTGTGTAGGCCGTGGAGACGCCGAAGGCAAGGCCGTTCTCGCGCATGAGGTCCATGGCAGCCATAACCTTGTCGAAGCAGCCATCGCCACGGCGGCCGTCGTTGGCATCCTTGAAGCCCTCGAGGGAGAGCGAGAATACGATGTTGCCGAGGCGCTTGACGTCGTCGCAGACCTTCTGGGTCACGAGCGTGCCGTTCGTGAAGAGGCCGAAGATGCAGTCATTGTGCTTCTCTGCGAGCTTTGCGACATCCTTCCAGCGGACCATCGGCTCGCCGCCAGTCATCATGAAGAAGTGGCAGCCAAGCTCCTTTGCCTCGGAGACGATCTTGTCCATATCGTCGAAGGAAAGGTTCAGCGACTTCGAGTAGTCAGCAGCCCAGCAACCGACGCAATGCATGTTGCAGGCGCTCGTCGGGTCGAAGATGATGATCCAGGGCACATTGCACTGATACTTCTCGGCAGACTGCGTCGTCTCGCGCAGGCCGCGGAATGCTGCCTCATAGGCACCATTGAGCGTTGCGGTCTTGAGGATGTTCGGATCGAGACGGTTGGCAAGCCCGATCAGGAAGTTTTCCCACTTGGAGCCTGGATAGAAAGCCTTCCTGAGCGAAATTGCCATATCCGGTGCGGTGTCGGAAAGAAGCTTCACGCCCATATCGAGGAACTTCTCGACAGCCTCCTCGGGGTGGTCGCTCTTGACGCCCTTTATTGCCGCATCGAGGGCAAGGCTGAATGCCTTGCGCTCTGCAGCATGTGCCAACTTCGATTGCATGGTCACGCACATCCTTTCTTGCCTAGGGCAAGCCCTCTCAGATGACCTTTCTGCACGTTGCTATAATAATTGAATCGGAGTCAAAAAATCCAAAAATCTTTGAAATCTTTGCGCCAAATATATTTCGGATTGCACAAATCTTTCGGTAGCCGAAAACATGCGTGTTTCCATGGAACATGACTTGAATGAAAGACAGGAATTGCTTATCGAAGAGGGTGCAATCACATGAAGCTCTTTGCCTATGCTCTGAGACCATACGATGAGCTTGGCTATATGGAAGACTTTGCGAAGGAGCAGGGATTCGGGTTTGCCTGGACGGCCGACTATCCTGATGCTTCCAATCTCGACCTTGCCAAAGGCGCTGACGCAGTATCCATCATCACGAATCCGATGACGCCCGAGATTCTTGACCAGTTCCATGAGCTTGGCGTCAAGGCCATCGCGACCCGTTCCATCGGCTACGACCACATCGATGTCGCGTATGCACACAAGCTCGGCATGAAGATCGCCCATGCCGCCTACCCGCCCCAAGGCGTCGCGAACTACGCAATCATGCTCATGATGATGGCAGCAAGGAAGGTCAAGTTCATCGAGCGCGAGAACCTTGTCCAGGACTTCGGCCTCAAGGGCAAGATCGGCCTGGATATCTCGTCTGCCACGGTCGGCGTCATCGGCACGGGACGCATCGGCGCTACGGTCGTGAAGCATCTCTCGTCATTCGGCTGCAAGCTCTTGGCAAACGATCCCTATCCGAAGGATGAGGTGGCAAAGTTCGCAGACTATGTCTCGCTCGACGAGCTCTATGCCTCCTCTGACATCATCACCCTCCATGCACCGGGATCAGCTGACAACTACCATCTTATCGATGCTGCCGCTCTCGCGAAGATGAAGGAGGGCGTCGTGCTCGTGAATGCCGCGCGCGGCTCCCTGATTGATACAGATGCCCTTATCGCAGCACTCGAGAGTGGACACGTCGGTGCCTGCGCCCTCGATACGATCGAGAACGAGGCAGGGCTCTACTACCTCGACCGTTCGCGCGACATCCTCCCCCACCGCGATCGCGCCATCCTCGATGCCTTCCCGAACGCGATCGTGACGCCGCACATGGCGTTCTACACGAGGGAAGACGTGAAGAACATGATCACAAGCTCCACGGGAGCCCTTCTTGCCTTCAGCAGGGGCGAAGAGACGCCGTTCGAGGTGAAATAGCTTTCACCGAACTCTCCCATGCATGCATGAGGCCCGGATATCGCTGCAGATATCCGGGCCTTGTTCTATGCAGCAGAGGGCAATCAGAGCTTGTCAAGTGCAAGCTGTCTCGCTGATACCTTGCCTGAATCGTCGTGCACGAGGATGTTCACATGCGTGAAGCCAGCTGCAATGGCAGCCGCTACGGCCTGGTCAAAGGCACCGAGGAGCCGCTCTTTCTGGTGGGCATCGGAATTGATGAAGATCTCTCCACCGAAGCCATGGAGCGCACGAAGAAGCTCCGTCCTCGGGTAGAGCTCCTTCTTCCTACCCCTGTTCACGGCGCCGCAGTTGATCTCGAAGGGAACGCCTTCCGAGACGAGGTATTCCATGGCTTCAAGGGCCGGGCCGAGATAGCGCTTCGAGGTCTCGTCCAGAAAGTGCATGTCGTCGTTGAAGCGGGTCACGAGGTCGAAATGCCCGATGAACGTGCACATCGTCCTGTCATAGACCTTCGCCTCGAGCTCGTAGTAGGCTTTCGAGAGTGCATAGAAATCCCCGCCGTAATAGTCGTCTGCAAGCTTCTGCATTATCTCGGGGGAGCTGTCGACGCTCATGGGCACGGGCGTCTCGACATCGAGGAAATGCGTGGAGCCGATGACGTATTCCGCTCCGGGGCAGGAGGCAGGATCGTACATGTTGTCGAGCTCGACGCCCATGAGGATATCCATGCGGCCCTGGTATTCTTGCTCGAGAGCTGTGATGGCCTTCACATAGTCCGGCCAGACCATATGTATGTCAGGATCCATGTGTCCGGAGAAGCCGAGATGCCTCATGCCGCGAGAGTAGGCTTCGGCAGCTACCGCTTCGGGCGTATCCGAGCCATCGCAGAGCGTCGTGTGGGTGTGGTAGTTCGCAAGGAGCATGGCAGATCCTTCCTCTCAGCTCTTCTTCTCTTCGTGGAGGCTCCCGTACGGAACGATCTTCTTGAGGAGCCCGGTCTTCGTCTTCGCGATGCGGTTCTCGAAGCCAAGCAGGAATGCTTCGGGATTGTCCGTCTCGGCTAGGCTCTCCCCAACGAAGCTCCCGCGTATAAAGCGCACCGAGAGCACATAGGCATCCTCGAGCTCCCCTGCCTTGTTCCGGCGCTGCGTATAGCCGGAAAGTATTATGCCAGGAAGCGAAGCATTAGCCGCAAAGATCGATGCAGCCAGATAGAGGGCAAGGCTCTCTATGCAGCGCACATAGTTCTCATGCACTTCGGCTGCAGGAATCCGGTGCTCTGTCAGCTTGCCCGTGGAGGTCAGGCTCTCTTCCTCGTCGGGAATATCCTCGATCTCTGGCAGATCCACATCGAGCAGAAGCGTGCTCGCTTCCGCATCGAACTCATAGGAGGCAGAGAAGAGATAGGGCACTTGCACGTCCTTCAGGATCTTCTCGCAGGATGCCTCGACAGGCTCTTCTGAAAGCGGCACTGCCTCATCGAGCGGTCCCACGGAAGGAGCTGTGCGGTAGAGGTCCAGATAGGGAGCAAGCACCTCTCTGAGAGGATGCGGCACCTCGTGCGTCTCTGCCGATGCAACGTCACGCTCAGGCAGCTTCCGCGATTCCCTCTCTTCGCACTCCCCTTCTGCGCTTCCGCCCTGGATCTTCTTCACGACGTCCTTGAAGTTCACGCCGACGCCTTTGTCGGAGAGCTTCGTGCGTGACGAGAGACCTGTGCCAGGCAGTCCGGCGTTGAGATAGGTGCCCTTCTGTCCGGTGCTGACCGAGAGGCCCTTCATGCCGGGCACATGGGCCGAGAACGAGAGTCCCGATTTCGAGATATTGATGCGGAATGCCGGACCGAGCTTGATGCTCTTGCGGAAACGTATGGACATGGCCTTCCTCCTCAAATAGGAGACCTAGGAATTGCCTGCCTCTATCCTATCCGAGATGCGGGATTCTGCACGCATGGAAAAGGCCCTCCGGCTGCTTGAGACCGGAGGGCCACAGAATCATATGCAGATGCCTGTCAGACAGCCTGGATATCCCGGATCATCACATCGCGGCCGCTTACGAGGTAGGTATGGTAGCCGCCGCAGTAGGGACATGCCTTGCCATATTCTGTCGTGCGGTAGGTCTTCCTGCAGTCCTGGCAGTACGACTTTCCTTCGACGACGATGAGGTTGAGCTCGCACTCCTGCATATAGCGGGTCTTCTTGATGGCCCACTGGTAGCAGTCGCGGAAGTAGTCGGGAACGATCGTCGAGACCTCCCCCACCTCGAGGTCGAGCTTCATGACCTTGTGCACATGGTTCTCCTCGGCCGCCTTCTCGACCATATCGATCACATGGACGACGATGCCGAGCTCATGCATGGGCGGATTCCTTCCTGGAAGGTGCGCCTGGATTGCAGACGTCCAGGCGCACCGAGATTTGTGCTAGTGCTTTTCCTCTTCGACCGCATTGCCGGTGTTCGGATGGGCTGCTTGCCAATCCTTGCCGTGCGTGCGCTCGTACTCCTTGCGCTTCGCGCGCATGATCTTCGCTTCCTCGGAGCCCGAGTTTGCGACGATCTTGACCATGCGCTTCAGCTGGTAGGCAGCAAGGCCTCCGACCTTGTCCTCTGCCTTCCTCATCGAGCTCATCTCAGGATGGTCGCGATAGAGGTGGATGGCATCGAACTGGCAGCGCGTCGTGCAGATGCCGCAGCCGATGCACTTGTTCGGATCGACGACCGAGGCACCGCAGCCAAGGCAGCGAGAGCACTCGCGCTCGACCTGCTCAGGCGTAAGCTTGCCGGAGACATCGCGGAAGCGGTCTTTGCCCTCCGGCTTTGCGACCGGCTCCTGGCGCTGGTAGGTGTCATAGGAGCCGAAGGAGAGGTCGTCCTTATCGAAGGGCTGGTAGTCGTGCCTGTCCCTGCCTATTGTCATCGATGCATTCTCATGCACGAAGCGGTGGAGCGACTCTGCAGCATGGTGTCCTTCGGCGATTGCGTCAATCACGAACTTCGGGCCCGTGTAGACGTCGCCGCCGACGAAGATCGAAGGCTCAGCCGTCTGGAACGTGAGCTCGTCAGCAACCGGATAGTTGCCGTGGTGGAACTCGACCTTCGTGCCATCAAGCAGCTTGCCCCAATCGATGGCCTGGCCGATAGCAAAGACGATCTTGTCGCACTCGATCGTGCGTGTCTCGGACTCGTCGTAGAGCGGCGAGAAGCGGTGGGTCTCAGGATCGATCGTGCGCGTGCACTTCTTGAGGACGATGCCCGCGACATGCCCTGCTGCATCGACGAGGACCTCCTTGGGTCCCCAGCCGCACTCGACTAAGACATGATCGGCAAGCGTCTCCTGGATCTCATCCTCGGAGGCAGGCATCTCATCCCTGGCCTCGAGCGAGACCATATGGACCTCGTCGGCGCCACGGCGTGCAGCATTCCTCGCGCAGTCGACAGCGACATTGCCGCCGCCGATCACGACAACCTTGCCCGACATTGCCGGGTTGCCCTCAGCCATGGACTTCTGCAGATAATGGACAGCGATATCGGTGCCTTCTGCGGTATCGTTTGCGACACCCGGGCGACGTCCGCCCTGGCAGCCGATTGCGATATAGAAGGCCTGATAGCCCTGCTTCTTGAGGTCTTCAAGGGTGACGTCCTTGCCGATCTCGACGCCGCAGCGGATCTCGACGCCCTGATCCCTGATGAGGTCGATCTCCTTCTGGATGACATCCTTCTCGAGCTTGTAGGTCGGGATGCCGTACTGCATCATGCCGCCAGGAAGCTCATGCTTCTCGAAGACGGTTGGCTTATAGCCGAGGAGGGCCAGGTAGTAGGCACAGCTCAGGCCTGCAGGGCCGGCACCGATGATTGCGATCTTCTCGTCGAAGTGTCCCTCGACGGAAGGCACGGCCTTTTTTGCAGCAAACTGCTTCTCCTGGGCAAGGTCGAAGTCGGCGACGAACTTCTTGACCTCGTCGATGGAGACCGGTGCATCGATCGTGCCCCTTGTGCAGGCATCCTCGCAGCGCTTGTTGCAGATCCTGCCGCAGACAGCCGGGAACGGGTTCTGCGTCTTGATGAGGCCGACTGCTTCCTGGTACTTGCCCTCGCGCGCCTTCCTGAGATAGGCCTGGACAGGCACGTGTGCCGGGCAGGCCGCCTTGCAGGGAGAGGAGCCCGTCGGCCACGTATTGTGCATGCGGGCCGTATCGCGGTAGTTCTCGTCCCAGGCATACTTGCCCCAGTGGATGGCATCAGGCAGGATGGACTTCGGATACTTCGGGAGCGTGCCATCCTTCTTGCAGATCTTCTGGCCGAGCTTCACGGCTCCTGCCGGGCAGGACTCGACACAGAGGCCGCAGGCAACGCAGTTCTCCGGCGTGACCTTTGCCGTATAGGCAGAGCGGGACAGGTTCGGCGTATTGAAGAGCATGCTCGTGCGCAGGGCATTGCAGATCTTCACATCGCAGTTGCAGATGTCGAAGATCTTCGTCTCGCCGTCGATGTTCGTGATCTGGTGGACGAAGCCGTTGTCCTCTGCCTTCTGGATGATCTCGAGCGCCTCATCGGACGTGATGTAGTGGGCACGGTGCGTCTCGACCGTGTAGTCAGCCATATCGCCAACCTGGATGCACCAGTCTTCGGGGTCGTCAGCGCAGCCCTCGCCGAGCTTCGTGCGCGAGTAGCGGCAGGAGCACATGCCGGCAGAGATGTGTCCCTCATACTTCTTGAGCCAGTAGGAGATGCGCTCCTTGTCGATGGCCTCGTTCTGGAAATTCACAGCCTCCTCGACGGGGATGACATGCATGCCGATTCCGTCTCCTCCGGGTGGAACCATCTCGGTGATGCCGGCCAGAGGCACGAACGTCATGCGCTCGAAGAATGAAGCGACGGCAGGATTCTTGTCGATGCGGTCCTTCGTCGAATTGAAGAGCTCGGCAGAGCCTGGCACGAAGTATGGAAGCCTCCAGCGCTTCGTGTGCGGTGCATCCTTGATGGGGCCGTTGTCGTCGTAGTGGTCGCCGTAGTCATACTCGAGGATGCCGATGACGGACATGTCGTCCAGGAGCTTCTGCAGATGGACCGGCTCCATGTTCGGTTCGAGCTTCATGAGGTCCTCGAACTCGTAGAACTTCCTGACCTTCATCTTGTTGCCGAGCTCGACCATCTCGTCGGTCAGGACCTCCTTGAGGCCCCAGTACTCGGCATCATTGGTGGAGACGCCGGTGATCTTGTGCTTCACGACGTCCGTGATCTTGCGGCCGAGCTTGGCCACGGCCGCATTGCGCTCCGCCTCGTTCTGGTAGATGGAGCGAGGGGATTCGAACTGTTCAGACATGGCTTAGGCCCTCCATGCTTCGTAGGTGCGCTCAATCCAGGCAGCAAGCTCATCTGTGCCGTCTCCTGTCTTGGCGGAGATCTGGATGAGGTCGCAGCTGTCGTTCCGGTCCCTCAGATACTTCCTGAACGTATCGAGGTCGAAGTCGAAGTACGGCAGGACGTCGCACTTGTTGAGGATCACGACGTCTGCCTTCTCGAACATGAGCGGGTACTTGAGCGGCTTGTCGTCTCCCTCAGGAACAGAAAGGATCACAGCATTGATGGCTGCACCGGTATCGAACTCTGCCGGGCAGACGAGGTTGCCCACGTTCTCGAGGAAGACGATGTCAGAAGGCATGTCCCCGAGAGAATCGATTCCCTGCTCAGTCATGCCGGCATCGAGGTGGCACATGCCGCCCGTGTGGAGCTGCACGGCATGGGCACCTGTCTCTTCCTGGATCTCGTCGGCGTCGATGGCACCGTCGATGTCTGCTTCCATGACGGAAACGGAGTGGTTCTGGGCGAGCTTCGGGATGAGGGCCTTGAGCGTCGAAGTCTTTCCGGCACCAGGCGAGCTCATCACATTGATGAGGAAGGTGCCCCTCTTCTTGAGGCTCTGGCGGAGCTTCTCTGCCTCGGCATCATTGTCGGCAAAGACGCTCTCCTTGAGCTCGATGATCTTGATTTCTTCCATGTGACCCAAGCCTTGTCTAATCAGTGAAGAAGCGGCGCACGAGGTCCTTGGAGTACTCGACAGTCTCCTCCATGTCGCCGAATGCCATGACCTCGCCAGCGAAGTAGGTATTCTTCTCGCCCTGGAGCGCCTCGACCTTGTCGTACCAGCCGTCAGCATAGTCCTTGCAGGACACATGCGGGAAGTAGTACCAGTCATCGATGCGCTCGGTCTTGACGACAGGAAGGCCCGATTTTGCCATGTCGGCAAGCGTCGTGTCGCGGGCCTCTTCGAACGGCACGTCCTTCATGCCCTCATGGTTCCTGAGCGTGAAGGTGACGAGCGGCTGGGGGCCGCAGTCCGGCCAGCGGTGATAGAAGACCATGAGATGTCCGCGGGTCTCAGGCGTCATGTTCGCGAAATAGTAGTAGGAGATGTCAGGCGACTTCTCGTCTTCTGTCCTCACTGCCATCGTGAAGTATTCCTTGTTCTGGATCTTGGAGAAGAGTTCGGTCTCTTCTGCGGTCGGGTCGCCGTATCCGAGGAACATCTCGAGCGGCGTGCAGATGATGAGCTTGTCGAAGACTTCCTCCTGCTTGCCGTTCAGCGTGACCGTGACCTTGCCGTCCTCGCGCTTGATGCCGGTGACCTCGGTATTGAGGACTGCCGGATGCTCGAGATGGCTGTTCACGCCCTGCCAGATGGACTCGGTGCCGTTCTTCCAGGTCCAAAGCTTGCCGGTGGACAGGAACTGCTTCACCGTGAAGGCATCGAGATACTTGAGCACATAGGCTGCAGGTATCTCGTCGAAGTAGCCATAGCCGAAGGACGTGAAGGGGCCCTTCCAGACGAGCTCTGCATCCTCGCAGTGGTTGAGCTTCAGGAACTCCGAGAACGGCATCGAGAGGTCCTTGAGGTTCGGATTCTCTCCCTCGATGTGGGCAAGCTTGAGCTCGGGCGAAGGGCAGAGGCCCTCATAGCGGCCCTGGGCGACTCCACGGTGTCCATTCACGTCGTAGCCCTTGTACTTCGTGGCAAGGAGCTTCGAGAGCTTGCGCATCTTCATGACCTTCTTGAGAAGAGCAAGCTTCGACTGCTTGATCGGGGTGCCATCGGTATTCGTGAAGCGGCGTCCCATGGCCGGGCCATCGGCATGCGTGGCTCCGCCGAACTCCTCGCACTCATGCACGGCGAAGTAGGTATCGCAGCCCATGACAGCACCCATCTCGATGGTGCGCTGCTCCTTCTTGCCGTCCTTTGTCGTGACTTCCATCTTCGGCGAGAATGCCTTGCCGCCGACACGTCCCGACTTCTCATAGATCGTGTAGTTATGGAATCCCTGCTTCTGCAGATACATTGCCATCGATGTTCCTGCGGGACCGCCACCTACGATGCAGATACGCTGGTTCTTGTCCATACAGACCCTCTCCCGTCTGTTGCTTTCCCAACACAGCAATTTCAGTATTGTACAAAAGAAGTACACAACTTGAACAAATTTCTTCAATATTTTTCTGAGGTATCTGAAAATTGGTACCTGATTGAGTCATGAAAGTGCAAAAAGGGAGCCTGCTGATGCAGACTCCCCCTGTTCGTGATTTCCTGTTCAGTACTTACGCAAGCTCTTCCATTGCTTCATCTGCCGTGACAGGCTTCGTGCCGAAGCACTTCTGCATATGCTCGAGCGCCCCTTCCTGCGTCCCGACAAGGAAGGTCCTCGTTGCGTCGGTGACGACTTCCGTCGCATAGCCCAGGTTCCAGGCGTCGGCAAGCGTGTGGAGGACGCAGATGTTCGTGTCCTCGCCGACGGCAATGAGCTTGGTGACTCCGAGCTCCCTGAGCGTCAGATCGAGGTCGGTTCCGAAGAATCCCGAATAGCGCCTCTTGGGGATGATGAAGTCAAGTGCGCCAGAACCTGCCTCGAACTCTGGATTCGGACGTGCATCGCCCTTTATGCCATGGTCTCCCCAGAGCTCGAGCTCTCTGTCCACGCCCTTGATATGCTGGTCGCAGAGGAAGATGACGGGAAGCTCTGCTGCACGTGCAGCATCGACGACCGCAGCGGCCTTCTTTACGAGAGCCGCTTCTGCGGGGTCCTGCTTGTAGAGCGTGTCGTCTGCTCCGGAAACGAGGACATCGATCACGAGGACCGCGGTATCTTTCTTCATGGCTATCTCTCCTTAGTATCCGTTGTGCCCGATATGCGTGCGAGAACATCTTCGGGAATCTCTCCGACGGCAAAGCCGGTCGAGCTCATGCGTGCCACGTAGGTGCCAAGCTCATCTGTGATCTTGGCAGAATAGAAGGCAAGGTGGCGCCCGTCACGCTCCGTTCTGGCTTCTGCGATGAGGCGGGTGCCCTTTACGGTCGTCAGGAAATCGATCGAGCAGCTCACTGCCACATGGGCCGTGCCCGTGGCATTCGAAGCGACGGCTATTGCGAAGTCGCCGAGCGTGAAGATGGCACCGCCCATTACTTCGTTCCTCTGGTTCCTGTGGCGCCTCTCGATTTCGAAGCTCACGCGGGCATATCCAGGACGTGCCTCTTCGATCCTGCAGCCGCAGGCATCGCTCGCGAAATGGTCCTCGGCAAAGAGCCTCTTGAGCTCTTCTGTGCCAAGCTCTGCCACGCTGCCTCCCTCCATCGGCGTTTATGTTTCCAGAATGGCAGCATATAGCCGCTTATGGAAGAGGCGCAACGTACAAGAAACGGAAATGGCCTTTGTCAGATGGGGCGTGGCGCCTGCTTGAGGTATTGCCGTGCGTGCTGCCAGTCAGGATAGGCGCGGGTGAGCTCCCGATAGAATGCAGCGCTGTGGTTGGGAACGATCAGATGGCATGCTTCGTGGCAGGCCACAGCTTCGGCACAGAATATGGGATAGGCGGAGAGTGCCGAGGCGAGCCTGATCTGGCCTGTGCCGGTCGAGCAGGAGCCCCACCGCGTCTTCATGTCCCGTACATGCCAGCCGGAAGCTGCTGCTCCGACGCGTACTTCGGCCTGCTCTGCCAGCTCGGGAAGCCGCGTCTCGAGAGCAAGCCTGCGCACTTCACGGATGGCATCATGCCGAATCTGGCACCCCTCATCGCTGTCTTCGAGCGCCGTGCGGCCGAGTCTGAGCGTCACGGTCTTCTTATCCAGATCGAAGGAGACGGATTGCCTGCTTGATTGGACTTCCTCGAGCATTACGGTGCAGGGCTCGCCCCAGAGCATCGTGTGGGAGCCGGAAAGGTAGCGCTCGGCGGATATGGCAGAGATCCTTCTCCTGGATGCCGCCATCTTCTCCTCTATCCATGCCTGGCGCTCATCCAGGAAGGACTGGGCAAAAGCACGGGAGCAGCGAAGCGGGATCGACATGACACAGCGTCCCTCACGGGTTACACGCAGATTGAGATTCCTGACATGGCGCTTCGTGACCTCCACGGGGGTGTCACCTGCATAGAGGATGAAGGAGACGCCTTCCTGCGAAGGCATCCTAATGGGCACCCGCGTGTGCAAGGCCTGCGAGGAGCGCTGCACAGGCGATGACAGCGGCTATGAAGGGTACGCTCAGAAGAGCCAGCACGATGCAGGCAAGTATGAGCCAGCCGAGTGCCTTGAAGGCGAAGGCAAAGGTCCACCAGACGAGCTTGAAGAAGAAGGCGATGATGCAGCCGACGAGCCACAGCCCGAAGACCGTAGAGAACAATGCAATGAACACGGAAGGTTCCTTCCAATACGTTTGACGAATGAATTGTACCCGAGAGCGGCTTCGGCTATCGGATGTCCCGTACCGTGGAGCGCTCGATGAGAGTGCCGGGAATGCGGATGTCCTGGACCTCGTAGCCCGGCTCCCCTGCCTTGAGCGCTTCCTCGAAGGCGCGGGTGCCGCGCTGGAACATATCGAAGCGCACCGTCGTAAGGCGGTTTCTGGGTACGGTGCCGCCAAGGGAATCATCGACGCCCACGACGCTCACGTCTTCCGGCACCTGCCTTCCGGCATCCTCGAGCGCGGCAATGACGCCCAAGGCCATCTGATCGTTTGCTGCATAGACGGCGGTCATTGACGCGTCTGTCGCAAGCGCGGCACCTGCCTCGTAGCCGCTGTCTGCGGTCCAGTCACCGGCAAGGGGCTCCACTGCTTCAATCCCCTGCTCTTCCAGCGCATCTCGCCAGCCCTTTTCGCGGAATGTGGAGTCGACCGAATATGAGGGGCCGGCAACGAAGCGGATCTCTCTGTGTCCATGGGAAAGGAGATGATTCATAACAAGGCGGGAGCAGCCATACTGGTCAGAATCTATTGACGTGCAGCCGGGGTGCGGATACATGGTCAGAAGCACGCAGCCCAAGCCCTGTGCCGGACGGAAGACATCGAAGTCCTCTGCCTTGATGCTCATGCTGACGATCATCGCATCGACAGGAAGGGCAAGCATGCGCCTCGTTGTCGCTTCGAGCGAGACAGGGCTGTCGTCACGTTCCTCTTCCATCGTTATGGCATACCCATGCTCACGTGCAGCAGTGGCGATACCGTCAAGCGTCGAGAGATTGCCGTACTGCGTGATGTTGTAGATCGTGAGGCCCACCGAATGGTAGCGGCCGCTCCTGAGCGAGCGCCCGGCAAAGTTGGGGCGGAACCCGAGCTCCTCCATCGCACGTGTCACAGCGAGGCGCGTCTTCTCGCTCACATTGGGCTGCCGGTTCACGACGCGGGAGACAGTCTGCTGGGATACGCCCGCGGCACGAGCGACATCCGCTGCCGATACCGGACGGTGCATCTGCTCTCTCTTCGTCACGCGAATCCCTCCTGCCGCTCCCCTGCCATTTGGTTCCATTGGCGAAAACAGTAGCACAGAGCCAAGAATCTCGCTGCAATTGAGCAATGCGTACGTTAACATTGTAGCGGAAGCAGGGAGGATGCATATGGTCGAGAGCTCGATGTTCGGCATGCTGCCAGATGGCAGCTGCGCCATGAAATATACGATTCCAGCAGGCAAAGCTGCCCTGACCGTCACCGATTTCGGCGCAACGGTACTGGGCCTTTCCGTTCCGGACAGGGACGGGAACGTGGATGATATCGTGCTCGGCTTCTCCGGGCTTGAAGGCTACCTCAATGACCCCGCCTGCTACGGCGCGACAATCGGACCTGTCGCGAACAGGACCCGCGGCGCCGAGCTTACGATTGGCTCGCAGCCATATGCACTCGAGAGGAATGATGGGCCTGACAACGCAAACAACCTCCACTCGAGCCTGACGAAAGGCCTCCACAAGAGGCTCTGGGAACGCATCGAAGATGAGTCGGATGATTCTCTGACGCTTGCCTGCAATCTGGCAGACGGAGAGCTTGGCCTTCCGGGCAACCGCCGCTTCACCGCAACATTCTCTCGGGTAGAAGAGCAGGATGGCTATAGAGTCGACATACGCTACCGGTGCGAGAGCGACAAAGAGACGTTCGTGAACGTGACGAACCACACGTATTTCAATCTCGCGGGCCATGCTTCAGGTTCTGCCCTCGATACGGTTGTCGCAATCGATGCAGACAGCTTCCTGCCGATAGCAGGCGACCATGTGCCGGATGGACGCATCCTGCCCGTGGCAGGCACTCCTTTCGACTTCAGGACTCCCAAGGCATTGGGCCAAGATCTCGGTCAGGCATCGGTTCAGCTCGAGCGGGGGCATGGCATCGACCACTGCTTCTGCGCAAGGGGCTGGGAGCCTGATGGCAAGCTCAGGCATGCCCTTTCAGCTCATGATCCGAAGTCCGGACGTACGCTCGACATCTCTGTGACGACTCCCGGCATCCAGCTCTATCCCGGAAACTGGCTCGATGATCCGGAGGGGAAAGATGGGACGAGCTACGTAGCAGGCGCTGGCTTTGCGGCCGAGGCTGAGTACTTCCCCGATTGCGTACATCACCCGTCGTGGCCCCAGCCCGTCTGCACGCCAGAGAGGCCTTACGAAATAGGCATTGCCTGGATGCTTGGCACGTATGCGCAGCGATAGGCTGCCGCATGTTGGACAGACAAGACAAGGAGAGCACAAGATGGAATCCTCAAAGATGACGGAAGGACAGATGCGGGCGCACGAAGTCTTCGACGAAGCATTCGGCGAGCCAGAAAAGGGAGCCAAATTGCTTCAGGTGCATGCACCAGGACGCTCCGAGATCGCCGGCAATCACACCGATCATGAGGGTGGCCATGTCATTGCGGGCGCCCTCGATGTCGCAATCGACGCCGTAGCCAGAAAGACAGAAGGCACGCTGATCCGCCTTGCAAGCGATGGCTACCCTCTCGTCACGGTCGATGCCTCCGACCTCTCGATCCGCGAAGACGAGAAGAATACGACGGCTGCGCTTGTGCGTGGCATGGCGGCATCCATGGCTGAGGATGGCAGGGTGCCCTCCGGCTTCGATATCGCCCTTACGAGCACGATTCCCGTGGGTGGCGGGCTTTCCTCCTCCGCTGCCATCGAAGCGGCGCTCGGCCGTGCCATGGAAGCGTTTTGGGACGGAAAGAGCTACGATGCGCTCGAGCTTGCCCGCATGTGCCAGAAAGTCGAGAACGTCTATTTCGGCAAGCCCTGTGGCCTCATGGACCAGGCTTCGGTCTGTCTCGGCGGCCTTGCCTTCATCGATTTCTTCGATAAGGAGAATCCCAAGGCAGAGAAGCTTGTCTATGACTTCGAGGATGCAGGATACGCCCTGATCTTGGCAAAGGTCGGAGCGAGCCATGAGGACCTGACCGACGCCTATGCCGCCATCCCCGAAGAGATGCAGGAAGTGGCCCGCACCTTCGGCAAGGTCCGTCTCGCCGATGTGGACGAGAAGAAGTTCCTTGATGCGGTGCCGGAGCTCAGGAAGAAGCTCGGCGACAGGCCGGTGCTCCGTGCCCTCCATTACTGGAACGAGGACCGGCTCGTTCAGAAGAGGTGGCAGGCACTCCAGGAAGGCAATATCGAAGAGTTCCTGGCACTCACGCGCGCGTCGGGCAAGAGCTCTGCCATGTATCTCCAGAATGTGACGACAGGCAATGCCGAGCAGCCGGCAATGGTTGCGCTTGCACTTGCCGAGCGCCTTCTAGAAGGCAAAGGCGCTTGCCGGATCCACGGCGGCGGCTTCGGCGGCACGATCCAGTGCTTCGTCCCGCTTGCAGAAGCAGGCCAGTTCCAGGAGAGGATGGACGCCTGGCTCGGCAAGGATGCCACGCGCCGCTATCACATTGCAGAAAGGGGTGCTTTTGCATCATGGGAGTAGCTGAAGACATTGCAGCAGAGATCGAAGCCATCTGCGACTATGCAGCCGTGCACGGCCTGCTAGCCTGGGAAGACCGCATCTGGGCATACAACAGCGTGCTTTCTGCCATAGGACACACCGGCCCTGGACCTCAAGATGCATGGACACTGGCCGAGAATGCAGAAGATCCTGCTGTCTCCCCTGCTGCGTCATCTGACGTCCCCGACAAGCTCCTGGCAGATCTTGCCGAGCATGCGATTGCTGCCGGCAAGGAGGAGAATACTGCCTCGGGACGCGACCGCATCGCAATGGAGATCATGGGGCTCCTCATGCCAAGGCCGTCTGAGATAGTAAAGAAGTTCGCTGATCAGAGAAGCACCAAGGGCGCCCAGGCCGCAACAGACTGGTTCTACAGCCTCTGCTGCGATGCCGGCTATGTGCGCAGGTCAGCCATTGCCAGAAACATCTGCTGGACATATGAGAGCGCCTACGGTCCTCTCGAGATCACGATCAATCTCTCGAAGCCGGAAAAGGACCCCAGAGAGATTGCAGCAGCCGGCAAGGCGCCTGCAGGCGAGAAATATCCTGCCTGCCAGCTCTGCATCGAGAACGAAGGATATGCGGGCCGTCCTGCGTCCGATGCCTTCGGCGCCCATCCAGCGCGCCAGAATCTCCGCATCATCCCGATCGAGCTCGGGCACGAGCGGTGGGGCTTTCAGTACTCCCCTTATGCCTACTTCAACGAGCACTGCATCGCTATGAGCGCGCACCACCGCCCGATGCATGTGGACAGGGCGTCGCTTTCCTGCCTGCTCGATTTCGTGGACCTCTTCCCCCACTACTTCATCGGCTCGAATGCCGACCTGCCTATCGTCGGTGGCTCCATCCTCTCGCATGACCACTACCAGGGCGGCAGGCATGAATTCGCGATGATGAAGGCAGAGA
Organism: Olsenella kribbiana; assembly: GCF_036408795.1. Taxonomy (NCBI): domain Bacteria; kingdom Bacillati; phylum Actinomycetota; class Coriobacteriia; order Coriobacteriales; family Atopobiaceae; genus Olsenella; species Olsenella kribbiana. The sequence continues at coordinate 170,180 of NZ_JAZGJP010000001.1, read as the reverse complement.
CGGCAGAGACATTCGAGGTCCCAGGATATCCCAACATCAAGGGCGAAGTCCTCAAGTGGCCGCTCTCGGTCCTGAGGCTCACTTCCCAGAACCGGAGCCAGATCCTCGATGCAGCAGAGCACATCATCACATGCTGGAGAGCCTGGAGCGACCCCGATCTCGGCATCATCGCCCACGACGAGAATGGCGCCCACAATACGGTCACGCCTATCGTCAGGAAGCATGACGGCACCTATGAGGCCTACCTCGCTCTCAGGTGCAATATCACCTCGAAGGACCATCCGCTCGGCGTCTTCCATCCGCATGAGCAGTGGCACCATATCAAGCGCGAGAACATCGGCCTCATCGAGGTCATGGGTCTGGCCATCCTCCCTCCCCGCCTCGTGCCCGAGCTCAAGCGCACTGAGGAGCTCCTCCTCAAGGGTGCCTCCCTCGAAGAGCTCAGGCAGGATGAGCTCGCTTCCGCCCATGCCGTCTGGGCAAGAGGGCTTGCCCAGACGCATCCGGAGCTTGCAGAAGACAACATCCAGGCCATCGTGAAAGATGCTGTCGGCGAAGTCTTCTCGCATGTGCTCGAGGATGCCGGCGTCTTCAAATGGGATGAAGCCGGGCGCGCGGGGCAGATGCGCTTCATAGCGTCGCTGTAGCAGCTGCACATTTGCATGCAGGAACTGCCTGCATAGGGCACGCAGATTGAACAAATGCTCAACGAGGCATTCCTGCATGTGATGACGCGTCATTGACGTAAAGGTTTGCAGGACATGTCCTGCAGCGAAAAGATCATGGCTTGGGGGGTTCGCGCTGCCCTTCTCTACCGTTCCTGGACTTCCTTGCCGCTCATATGCTCGATATCGATCACGAACATCTGCACAGCGCGCCCCGAGCGCACGATCTCTTCTTCCACCAGAGCAGGATCGGGATAGTATTTCATTGCGAACTGTCTCACGTACCTGATGTTCTCTTCAGGGCTGTCTATCAGATGGCATCTTCCGAAGATGACCGTGCTCTGCATATATGGTGCCCATGGCTCGTCCTTGATCGTTTCGTTGCCAAAGACCGTGAAGCATACCTTGTCGCTCCTCTTCAGGGAATCGACCTTATGCCCTGCCTTTGCGCCATGAAAGATGATCTGATTGCGCTCTCCGTCATAAAGGAAGTTGATCGGAATGGCATAGGGATATCCGTCGTCACCATTCACAGCCAGAACTCCCCGTCTGGAACGAGCCAGCAGATCCTTTGCAGCATCGATGCCGATCTCGTTTCTCTTCTTCCTTATCTTCCGAAACTCCATAGCTCGCATTCCTTATCGCTTGCCCGTCCTGCTGCTTGGTTCAATGCATCCAGAAGACGCTTGGCGGGACCGCTTCTGTGTCTCCGTCCTTCCAGAACGGGTGTGGCGAAAGCCCCTGTTCAGAGTCATCAGTCTCGCCTTTGATTATATCTGCCGCCATCCTTCTTGCTAAGCACTCAGAGAAATGGTGCGGCTTGATCGAAGCTCCAGCAATTGACATGCTCGGCTGTTGCATGGCCGGTCTCGTATCTAAGCAGCTCATGAAAGCCACGCATCACGGGTGCATGGGCGGGCGATCTTGATCTGCTGTTCCGTCATGCTTCTTGTTGCATCCGTTGCGGCAGCTGCTATCAGACGATCAGCACTAGACCATTCATGCAGCCAAGCGCCACGCAGACCGCAAGCAGTATCAGCTTTCCGAGCGGGGCCTTGCGGGTGCGTGCTATCCAGGCAACAAGGACAAAGATGGATGTGCTCACACCAAGCACTGCAGGCACGCTGAGCGCGAGCTGGGAATCACGATCTTCAAGCGCACGAGCCGCGGCGTCAGTCCCACCGACGAGGGCCTCGAGGCAATAAGCTACGCGCGCCAGATTGTCGATCGGGCATATCTCGTGCTGTCACGCTTCACCGAGGGCGGCGAATCCGAGGTGCGCTTTGCAGTGTCATCGCAGCATTACGAAGTCGTCGTCGAAGCCTTCGGCGTCCTGCTCGATGCCCACACCGAACGTGCCTGCCATCTCACCCTGAGCGAGCGAGCACCATCCAGGTGATCCAGGATGTCCATGACCACAGGAGCTCGGCGGGCATCATCTACCTGAATGACTACAACAGGCATGTCGTAGGGCGCTCCATCGAATCGAATGGCCTTGAATTCAGGCCGCTGTTCATCGCACGTCCGCACGTGTTCGTCCGCGCCGGCAGCGATCTCGCGCAGAAGGAAAGCATCAGGCCCGAAGAGCTGGCAGGCATGCCGCGCTTCGCCCATCTGCAGGGCACGGAAGGGTCGGCCGATCTCGCCGAGGAACCGCCTGCCGACCTTCCCTGCTACAGCCATGTCGCGCTCAGCGACAACGGATCTCTGGCGCGCCTCTTGTCGGAGCATGATGGCTACAACATCGCAACAGGAGTCTATCCATCTGACCGCGGCATCATTCCGGTGTCGCTCGAGACCGTTGAGATCATGAATGTCGGCTATCTCGTGCGCCACGATGCTGCGGCCGATGCGATCAGAGAGGAGTTCCTCGACCTTCTCTGTGCCCGCTGCGCTTCGCATGAGCAGAGGTGAGCCCCAGCGACGAGGTGCTGGAAAGGACGGGGCGCACCCATGCATGAGGCGCGTCCTGTCAGCCTCGGCACCAGGCCTGCTGTCCTGAATGCCCGTCAAGGCAGGGCGGCGGGTCTGGGAGAGGTGCACAATGCGGTGCCGGCCCTTCGTTTCCATGCTTTGGGCTCTAGACGGAAAGCTGGCTGCTCAATTCCTTATCCATGCGGTTAAATACTCGTTATCACTTGCATGCCATTGCCTTTTTACATCTTTTATGAAAGTAGGATGCTTTTAGTATCAATTTGCGTTGCAGAAGATGGCTGAACGTCCTGCTTGGATACTTCTGGCCCGAAAGCAGCGCACCGACAATGAGGAGGCTGTCAGCATGACCAAAAACATCACGCGTCGCGGTGCACTTGCAATGTTCGGAGGTGCTGCAGCATATTTGGCCGTAGGTGGCCTTGCCGCATGCTCCGGTACGAGCGGCGAAAAGAAGTTCAAGATCGGTGTCCTGCAGCTCACCGAGCATGAAGCGCTCGACCAGGCAAACAAGGGATTCGTCCAGGCGCTCGACGATTCGGGCATCTCCTACACGATCGACCAGCAGAATGCCCAGAATGACCAGTCTGCCTGCCAGACCATCGCGCAGAAGCTCGTGAACGACGGCGACGACCTGATTCTTGCCATCGCCACCCCTGCTGCCCAGGCAGTGGCAGGCGCCACGACAGAAATCCCCATCGTCGGCACCGCTATCACCGACTTTGCCGCCTCCGGCCTCGTCGCCTCGAACGATGCCCCGGGCGGAAATGTCACCGGTACCTCCGACCTCACGCCGGTCGATGACCAGTTCGACCTGCTTGTCCAGCTCCTTCCTGATGCCAAGAAGGTTGGCGTCCTCTACTGCACGGCCGAGTCCAACTCCGATGTCCAGGTGCAGATGGCAGAGGAAGCTGCAGCCAAGCGCAGCCTCGAGGTCACGCGCTACTCGGTCTCGAGCTCGAACGAGATCCAGCAGGTCGTCGAGTCCATGGTCGGGAAGGTCGATGCCTGCTACGCTCCGACAGACAACACGATCGCTGCCGGAATGACAACGGTCGCTATGGTCGCCAACGAGGACAAGCTGCCCGTCATCTGCGGCGAGAAGGGCATGGTCGACAACGGCGGCCTTACCACCTACGGCATTGACTACAACAAGCTTGGCTACAAGGCGGGCGAGATGGCCGTGAAGATCCTGAAGGGCGAGTCGAAGCCTGCTGACATGCCGATCGAGACGCTCGATGCCAGCGAATGCACGCTCTCGACGAACGAAGAGACCGCGAGGGCGATAGGCGTCGACCTCTCTGTCATCCAGTAAGAGGACAGAGCTCTGGCAGGACCTTCCTGCCGTCCAGTATCGCTGCTCTATTCTGTGCCCGGCCCATTTTCGCCGGGCATGCTTTTGGAAAAGGAGGAAAGCTCAATGCTTCTTGCTCTTACCGGGGCCGTCTACCAGGGTATTCTCTGGGGCATCATGGTCCTGGGCGTCTTCATCACCTACAAGATGCTCGACATCGCAGATCTTACGGTCGACGGCAGCTTTGCCTTGGGCGGCTGCGTCGCCGCGACCGCATCGGTCGCGCTTGGCCTCGATCCGTTTCTCGCCATTCTTCTTGGCACCCTTGCCGGTGTCATTGCAGGCGCTGTCACCGGCCTGCTCCATACGGTCTTCGATATCCCTGCCATCCTTGCAGGAATCCTTACTCAGATTGCACTCTGGTCCATCAACCTGCGCATCATGGGCAAGTCCAATGTTCCGCTCCTAAATGTCGACACTGTCTTCACCCGTCTTGCTTCGCTTCTGGGTGTCTCCCAGAGCGTCGCATCCTTCATCATCGGCATCCTGGTCGCCGTGCTCTGCATCGTGCTTCTGTACTGGTTCTTCGGCACCGAGATTGGCTCTGCCCTCCGCGCCACGGGCCAGAATGAGCATATGTGCCGCGCGCTCGGCATCGATGTGCGTGTGACGAAGCTTCTTGCCCTCATGATTTCGAACGGCCTTGTCGGTCTTTCTGGCGCTCTTGTCTGCCAGAGCCAGAAGTACGCTGACATCAACATGGGCACTGGTGCCATCGTTATCGGCCTTGCTGCCATCGTGATCGGCGAGGTGCTCGGCCGTCTCACCCCGGGCAAGCTCCAGGCCTTTGGCAGCCGCCTCACTTCCGCGGTCGTCGGCTCTGTCGTCTACTTCCTGATCCGTGCCATCGTCCTCCAGATGGGCATGGACGCAAACGATATGAAGCTCTTCTCTGCCATCATCGTCGCCCTTGCCCTTGTCATCCCCGTCATCCTGGAGCGCAGGCAGCAGCGTCTCTCCTACTCGAAGGGAGGCGAGCGCTGATGCTCAAGCTCACGAATGTCACAAAGACCTTCAACAAGGGCACGGTGAACGAGAAGCCGGCTCTGCGCGGCGTGAACCTCGATCTTGCAGACGGCGATTTCGTCACGGTCATCGGCGGCAATGGCGCCGGCAAATCGACGCTCCTGAACATCGTCGCAGGCGTCTTCCCGCCTGATGGCGGCACGATCGAGCTCGACGGACAGGATGTCTCGCGCCTGCCCGAATACAAGCGTGCAGCCGATCTGGGACGCGTCTTCCAGGACCCCATGCGCGGCACAGCAGCTGACATGCAGATCGACGAGAATCTTGCCCTTGCTGCACGCAGGGGCCAGCACCGCGGCCTTGCCTGGGGCATCGGCAAGTCCGAGCGCGAAAGCTATGTCGACCGCCTGAAGGAACTCGACCTCGGCCTTGAGACGCGCATGACCTCGAAGGTGGGACTGCTTTCTGGTGGCCAGCGCCAGGCGCTGACGCTTCTCATGGCAGTCCTCAAGAAGCCGAAGCTGCTCCTGCTCGACGAGCATACGGCAGCCCTCGACCCGAAGACGGCTGCCAAGGTCCTCTCGCTCACGCAGAAGCTTGTCGACGAGAACGGCCTTACGACCCTCATGGTGACACACAACATGCACGATGCCATCAGGCTCGGCAACCGTCTCATCATGATGCATGAAGGCCAGATCATCTACGATGTACGCGGCGAAGAGAAGGCAAAGCTCAAGGTCGCAGACCTTCTGAAGAAGTTCGAGGAGGTCTCGGGCGGCGAGCTTGCCAACGACCGCATGCTCCTGTCGTAAACGTTTCCCTTCACCGGTTGCAATAGAGAGCCTCTCCCATTCCATCAGAGAACGGGAGAGGCTCTTTCATTCATGATGCAATGAGATTATCGCTCTCACACGGGATGGAATCTCTGCACTGAATTACTGTCCCCGCTCTTCCTGCTTTGCCCGCCTCCAGAGCTGGTCGAACTCCTCATCGGAGCATGCATCCAGAGGCTTTCCCGAAGCCTCGGCAGCACTCTCCATAGAAGCCCAGCGGCTGCGGAACTTGCGGTTCGCGAAGGCCAGTGCCGCTTCTGCGTCGATATGCTCCTTGCGTGCGACATTGACAAGCGAGAAGAGGACATCGCCAAACTCTTCGAAGGCGCGCTCGGAGCCAGAGGGCTCAGCTTCGAACTCCCCCACTTCCTCATTGACCTTGTCCCAGACATCATCTGTGGTCTTCCAGTCAAAGCCCATCTTGGCAGCACGCTTCGATATCTTCTGGGCCTGCATGAGGGCAGGAAGCGATATGGGCACAGAATCAAGAAGTCCAGGCTCCTCGCCGGGGGCCTCGCCCTTCGCTTCGCGCTCTTCACGCTTCACCTTGTCCCAGATATCCGGCACCTCTTGAGTGCCTTCTGCCGAGACGCGGGGCACGTCTCCTTCAGGCGTTCCGAATACATGCGGATGCCTGCGGATGAGCTTCCGATTCAGATCCCCGCAGACGTCGTGGATATCGAAGGAGCCTTCATCGGCCGCAATCTGCGCATGGAGCAGCACCTGCAGAAGCACATCGCCGAGCTCCTCGCGCATATGCGCATCATCGTGCGCCTGGAAGGTGTCCACTGCCTCATAGGCTTCCTCGATCATGTTCCTTGCTATGCTCTCATGCGTCTGCACCCGGTCCCAGGGGCAGCCATCGGCCTGTCTCAGGCGCCAGACCGTGCGCGCAAGCTCTTCGAACTCGGGCTGGCTTTCTGGAGATCCTTCTCGTCTGCGGGTGTCTGCATCCACCTCGTCGCAGAGCCTGCCAAGCTTGTCTTCACCCTTGGCCGCTCTGCCAGCCTGGGCCGCAGCAGAGATATCAAGCTTTGCGTCTTCGCCCATGAGGCCATCCTCTCTCGTCTGTTCCGCACCATGATAAGTCCAGATGCACTCTTGAGTCAGGCCCAAAGCGGATAATGGCAGCAAGCTGCTCAGATGCATGTTGCTGTCTGTTGCCGCAGGAAGGCCATATCGGCACCTCCTCTGATGCTGACATAGAATCAAAGCATCAGATATGACGCACAGCGAGCTGGGAGAAGGATATGGCAGCAGATAGCATCCGCATCTTCGATCTTCATTGCGATACGTTGGACAGTCTTTCCATGCACGACGTGGAGCCCTTTTCACGCTATGCCTCGAATGTACGGGAGGGGGACGACCTCACGCATAACAGCCTGCAGCTTTCGCTCGAGCGTATGGCGCAGGCAGGAAGCTGGTGCCAGTGCTTTGCGGTCTGGGTGCCAGATGACCTCTCAAAGACAGGACTCAAGCCGCACGAGTTCTACCGAAAGGTCGCATCCTATTTCAGGGAACAGCTCGAGGAGCACAAACCAGAGGTCTGCCAGGTATTGGATGGCAGGAAGGTGGAGGACGCCTTCTCGGATGGACGTGTTGCCGCAATGCTCACGGTCGAGAATGCCTCTCCTCTCGAGAATGGCCTCTCGGTCCTGGATGAGATGCGCTCTGACGGCGTCAAGATGATCACCCTGACCTGGAACGGGCAGAACTGCATCGGCTCCGGCAACGACACGCAAGAAGGCCTCTCCTCCTTCGGCATCAAGGCCTTGAAGCGCATGGAGGAGCTCCATATCGTGGCAGATGTCTCGCACCTGAACGATGCCGGCTTCAGGGATGTCCTGTCCCATGCCACCCGTCCATTCGTGGCGACGCATTCCAACAGCCGCTCTGTCTGTGCTCATCCCCGCAATCTCACGGACTACGAGTTCGAGGCTATCAGGGATCGCGGTGGCCTTGTCGGCATCAACTACTTCCGCTCCTTCATCGCCGATCGCTTCAACCAGGGAAGCGGCAAAGACTCAGGCCAGCCTGATGTCACCTTCGATGAGCTAAGCTATCACATCGATCACTTCCTCGAGCTCGGAGGCGAGCACATCATCGCTCTGGGCAGCGACTTCGACGGCTCGACGACGCCGTCCTGGCTCTCAGGTGCACAGGACATGCCAGCCTTCCATGCTCTGGTTGCCAGACGCTTCGGAGAGGACATCGCAGAGGCCATGTTCTTCCAGAACGCCGCGTCGTTCTTTGCGCGCAACGAAGAGGATTAGGAAAAGAGAGGATGCAGCTCTCTGCTAAGCTGCATCCTCCTATCTATACGATGAATTGCTTTTCTAGATCACGTGGCACTTCTTCCAGGCACTGCGCCTGAAGCGCACCCAGAAGATGATTCCGCGCACGGTCCAGTCGATGCCCATAGCAAGGGCAATGCCTATGACGCCCATGTTGAAGCAGATGCCGAGAATGATCGAGAACAGAAGGCGCACGACGATGGTCGTGAAGAGCGAGACGGCTGTCGTGAAGAATACATCTCCCGTCGCACGGAGTCCTTTGCCCAGAGGGTCTGCGAACGTGAAGGCAAGCGCATTGAAGACATTGTGGATGAGGACAAGCTGGATCGTAAGCCGCTTCGTCTCCTCGCTCAGGGCATAGAGCCCCACAAGCGGCGGCGTGACAGCAAAGATCAGGATGTTCCAGCCAATCGAGAAGGCAAGCGTGATCTTCGTGAGCTTCCTGAAGTAGAACTCTGCCTGTTCGATGTCGCGCGCTCCCATGCACTGTCCGATGACCGTGATGTATGCCGGTCCCATCGAGACCGAGACAAGTGCTGCCATGGTCCAGATGCTCTGCGCCACTCCGTTTGCGGCAATCTGATAGGTTCCGAAGAGCGCGGCGATGCTCGAAAGTGCAACCTTCACGAGCTGGAAGAGGCCGCTCTCGATGCCATTCGGAACGGCAATGCGCAGGATCTTCTTCTGGAGTTCCCCATCGATCCTGAAGATCCAGGAGCGCACATACTGCACCGGATTATTCTCGGAGAAGCAGAACACGGTGATGAGGACAGCAGAGAGCGTACGGGAGATGAGCGAGGGCCAGGCGACACCTTCGACACCGGCATGCAGCAGGAAGACACCGATGCAGTTGCCGACGACATTCACGATGTTGGAAACGATCGAGATATACATCGTCGTGCTCGCCTTGCCGAAGCTGCGATAGAGTGCGGCCCCTGCATTGTAGATGGCAAGCATCGGATAGGAATAGGCTGAGATGCACAGGTAGTTGACACTCCCCACGGCTGAAGCCGGGGGATTCTCGCTTCGACGCAGATAGCCTTCCTCCGCCTTGCGGCGGAAGCTGGTCTTACGCCTGCTCCACGAGCGTTCGGGGCGCTTTCGCGTCCCCGGTTCCCGCAAGCCCTGCGGTACCGTCTGCTTCATTCAGAAGCCGCGCTCCTTCCCGCGCGATGTTGACCGCCGCGTTGAGGTCGCGGTCGTGGCTCGCCCCGCAGACGGGGCACGTCCACGCACGGACGGAGAGCGGCAGCTCCTCTAGGACATGCCCGCAGCACGAGCACATCTTCGAGGATGGATACCAGCGGCTCACCTTCACGAAACGCCGCCCGTGCCAGGCGCACTTGTATTCCAGCTGGCGGGCCATCTCGGACATGGAGGCGTCCGCGACGGACTTGGCCAGACGGCGGTTCTTCTCCATCCCACTGACGTTCAGGTCCTCGACGGCGATGGCTTGGCTCTCGCGCACCGCATCCGTCGTGGCCTTGTGGATGGCATCCTTGCGCTGGTTGGCTATCCGCTCATGGACGAGCGCTACCTTCCTCTTCTGCTTCTCCCTTCTCTTGGACCCCTTCTGCTTGCGGGACAGGCGCCTCTGCTCCCGGGCGAGCTTCCTCTCGCCTTTGGCAAGCGCCTTGGGGTTTGCAATCTTGATGCCATCTGAGCGCGTCGCGAGATCCTTCACGCCCGCATCCACGCCCATCACGGGCGTCCTGGCTTCAGGCCATTCTTCAACAGGCGCGTCTTCAACCCCGAGCACGCAGAAGTATTTGCCGGAAGGCACGCGCTTGATGGTCGCAGATACGATCCTTCCCTTGACCGGGCGCGAGATCCGCGCTTTGACCAGGCCCAGCTTGGGCAGCTTTATGTGGCGGGCGTCGGGCACGGAGATGCCCCAGTTGGTCCTGTAGCTCTGCCTCGTGTCCCGCTTCGACTTGAAGCGCGGGTATCCGGGCTTTCCGCCCGCCCTGCAGCGGCGGAAGAACCCATCGAAGGCCCTCCCCAGGTTCACGGCCGCCTGCTGGAGCGCGTGGGAGTCCACCTCGGCAAGCCAGGGGGCATCCGTCCTTTTCCAGGCCGTGACGAGCTTCTGGAGCTGGTAGACAGACGGCGATTTCCCGGTCTTCTCGTATTCGGCCTTCCTGGTCTCGAGACACCTGTTGTAGACCCACCTGCAACAGCCGAACGTGCGCTCGGCAAGCTCGCGCTGGGCGGCGTTGGGGTAGATGCGGATCTCGTAGGCCATTGAGACGCCCATGGGCTCACACGCCCTTCTGGTTCTCGATGTACTGCTTCACGATTGCCAAGGGCGCCCCGCCCACGGTCGAGACGAAGTAGGAGTTGGTCCAAAGAGTGGGCAGCCTCTTCTTCAGCCAAGGGAACTCCTCGCGCAGGTCGTGGCTGGTCCTTCCCTTGATCCTCTTCACGGCCTTGTGGATGCCCAGCTGGGGATCCACCTCCAGGAGCATATGGACATGGTCGGGCATGACCTCCATCTCGATGATCTCGAAATGGAGGCCATCTGCCACCTGCTGGGCTATCTGCTTGAAGCGCTCATCCACGCCGTCCACCAGCACCGGCCTGCGGTACTTCGGGCAGAAGACCACGTGGTACTTGCAGCTGTAGACGACGTTGTTGTTGCTCTTGTATTTCATGCGGGCATTATACCACTTGCAGATAGCTATCACCTGACGGCGATGCGCGGCTTGACCCCATGCCTGAAGGAAGGGGCTTGCGCCGCGCTTTTGGTCACACAGGCATCCATGACAGAATCCTCGACCTTTCCGAACATGAGCCCCATCAGAGGCCTGTTGAAGATGAGGACGAGGATAGCGACCACGACAGACATGAGCACGGATGCTGTGAGGAGCTGGGAGGCAGAAGCTGCTGCCTGCTCCCTGTCCTTGCGTCCGATGTACTGGCTGATAACAACAGCACCACCGGTAGCAAGTGCGACGAAAAGGTTCAGGAATATCGTATTGAAGGAGTTGACGAGCGAGACGCCTGAGACGGCAGACTCGCCGACGAATCCGACGACGAAGACATCGGCAATGCCAACAAAAGCAAGAAGGAGCTGCTCCAGAAAGAGCGGGATGATGAGCTTCCTGAGGTCGGCGTTCGTAAATGTGTGCACATCCATTGATATCCATTCTTCAGAGTCTTGTTCTGGTACAAGTCTCTTGCAGATGGCTGCACATGTGTAATGCTTATAATGACTATCCTGTCATAAATTTAATGCATAGCAGAGCTTCCGTAAGTCTGTTCCGTGTCATCGGTCTCGCCTTCTGACATGCACCAGATCTCCATCGGTCGAGAATCCACCCATGAGAAGCACATACAGATGCTGGCACATCTAAACTTGTGGCATCAAAGCGATTCAATCGCCTGGTCTCGTCATTCGGCGGAGGGAGCATCCATGAAGATTGCAATGGCAAACGATCATGCAGGAACGGACCTCAAAAACCAGATCAAGGAGTGGCTTGAATCGGAGGGACATGAGGTCGTGGACTTTGGCACCTATGACCATGAATCATGCGACCTTTCCGACTTTGTGCTTCCTGCAGCCCTGAGCGTTGCCAAAGGCGAGTGCGACCGCGGCATCTTCGTAGACGGCGTAGGCTATGGCTCTGCAATGATTGCAAACAAGGTGCGCGGCATCTTTGCCTGTGTCTGCCAGGATCCGGTCTGCGCCGAGCTGGCACGGCAGCACAACGATGCAAATGTCCTCTGCATCGGCGGCAAGATCATCGGCCCCGTGCTTGCCATGGCAATTGCAAAGACATGGATGGCAACAGAGCCCCTGACAGCTGCAAAGTATGTCCGCCGCCGCGACAAGGTAGCAAAGATCGACGAGGAACACACCCAGCCGCTGAAGTGATGGAGCAGGCTAGCTCTCGATTCCGAAGAAGCATCACTCTTCTCTGGACATGAAGAAGCCCTGCCGCTCTATGCGGCACTCATGCAGCGGGCAGAAGATGCTCTTCCAGAATTCAGCATCCGTGTCCAGAAGACGCAGATAACGCTCTTGAACAGGCATGCATTCGCCTGCGTGTCGCCTCTTTCAGTCCGCCGCAAGGCACGGATACCCCAAAGCTCCATCACGCTGACGTCCGGACTGGACCACCAACTCGCATCGGCGCGCATAGCTGCCTAAACAGAGGCATATCCAGGCAGATGGACACACCATCTGGTCATATGCGATGCAGCAGAACTTGACAGCGAGCTCTTTGCCTGGCTGCATGAGGCATGCGAGCTCGCTGCAAGCAAACGACGCGGAGCTTAAGGCGGAAGGGGCAGACAGCCTGCTCAATGCTGTCACGCAGCTTGGCTGCCCATACGATGCTGTGCACCGGAAGGCGGTGTTCCGTCGTTCGAAGGGCGAACCCTCTGGGCGCAGCGGACAGCTAGCTTCCGTGCGGAGCCTTCCGGCACGATTCGAGGCAGCTTTCACAGGTAGCAATGCCGCCCAGGGCGGTCTCCCTGAGCTCGAATGGCAGCGAGTGTCCGACACGCTTCAGCGCATCCACTGTCTCGTCGAAGAAAGCGGTCGAATGGATGCCAGCAAGTGCAAGCTCGCACGAGACGAGCGCATTGGCAGCAGCCGAAGCATTGCGCTTCTGGCAGGGCTCCTCGACAAGCCCTGCGACCGGATCGCAGACAAGGCCAAGCAGATTCGTGAGCGCGATGGCAGCTGCAGCCAGACACTGCTGGGGAGAGCCTCCGAGAAGCTGCGTCGCTGCGCTTGCTGCCATGGCGGAGGCGGTACCGATCTCTGCCTGGCAGCCGCCTTCTGCACCGGCAACCGTCGCATTCCTTGTCACGATATAGCCGATAGCAGCAGCATTGGCCAGAGCATCCCGGAGCTCTTCCTGGCTGAAATCTCCAGCTTCGTTGAGAGCGGCAATCACGCCGGGAAGGACGCCTGCCGAACCCGCGGTAGGCGCCGCCACGATGCGGCCCATCGAGGCATTCGTCTCGAGCACCGCCATGGCATAAGCGGCGGCTTTCGGAAAGACGCCGCTGAATACCTGATGCAGCTTGTCCGAGGCATGAGATTCTCCGTCGCCAGCGCACAGCTGCATCAGGGCATGGGCTTCGCCGCCGATGAGTCCGCCCATCGTGTGCATGCCATGCTCCAGCGGCGCTTTGACAGACTCCCTCATCACTTGGAGTACACGGTCGAGATAGGCGTAGGTGCCAGACATATCCTTGCCCTGCATGGCAAGAAGCAGCTCTTCGCGGTCGAGGAATGCACGTCCAAGGCTGATGTTGCAGGTGTAGGCATGCGCCAGAATCGAGGTGCCATCCTGATAGTCGAGCTTCGGGAAGAGCTCCTGTGCCTCCTCAGGCGTATAGCGCGGCGTAGCGGCACCCGCTCCTTCTGGGAGCGAGAACGCCGAGATGAACCGGATGCGCAACACTCTCGGATCTTTCAGCAGCACCTGCTGCACCTCGTCGGGAATCGTGCTGTCCACTTCGAGCACGTTGTAGGCAAGGCCGCCCTTGCGTTCCCGCAGGATTGTCGAGTTGCCGATATTGATTCCGGCATCACCCAATGTCGATGCCACAAATCCGAGAACGCCCGGCATATCCTGCTGGTAGATGATAGCGGCGCTATATTCCCCCGTTATCTCGACCTTTATCCCATCGACCCTGGTCAGCCGAGCTGCACCGCCGCCTATCGATTCGCCGCGTACGCTCAGCACTTCGCCCGCAGCATCACGTACCCAGACATCGACCGTATTGGGATGGCGGGGCTTCGCCTTGGAGTCGACATGGAAATCGAACGAGATGCCCTGTGCCCGTGCAATCTCGAACGAATCGCGGATGCGCAGGTCATCCGGCCTGAAGCCCAGAAGGCCTGCAACGAGAGCACGGTCGGTCCCGTGGCCGCGATAGGTATGGGCAAACGAGCCATAGAGGGTGAAGCGCATCTCCTTCGGAGGCCGCCCCATCAGTTCATGTGCCATGAGCGCGATGCGTAGCGCTCCTGCCGTGTGGGATGAAGAGGGACCGACCATGATGGGACCGATAATGTCAGAAAGCCCCAGTGTCTTGCTATGGCTCATATCAGGCGTCCTCTCTTGAAGGCAGCAGCATCTGCGGCAAGCCTGCATGCAGGCTTTCATGGCAGGTCCCTGCAGAGACATTCCAGCGGCATGCGCATGAACAGGAGTTCCGCTTCGATGAGTCTGTTGTATCAAAATCGAGGTACCAGAGAACGAGCGAAGGGGCATCTGTAACAAAGGAGAAGAGAAGCGGAAACGCATCCGGGAAGACGGCCCCAAGATGCTTGCTGCAGGTCTACATGTTCCTGCTTGGTTCAAGAAGCAGAGCCGATGCTTCTGCCGCTTTGTCTGGAGATGCTCATACGCAGCCCTCAGGATAGGCATATACAGCAGAATCCCCCGGCCACCTGGGACCGGGGGATTCTGCAGCCCGTTGCACAGCTGCCTGCCGAGCGTGTGCGAAAGAGGGTCTTCAGGTTCAGTCCTTGGGCTCTCCCGCCAGCGCATGCAGGTCGTCTTTAGTGAACTGGACGAAAGCGCTATCCCCCACATGGTACTCATGCTTGTTCTTGGGATTGAATTCCGTCACCTTGATCAGGTGGCTGCCGCATTCGACATGGTAGTTCTGGTAGTTGCCCATGAAGCGGGACAGCACGACCTTGCAGGGAAGCTGTCCTTCGTCGGCGATGTGAGCCGCTTCGGGACGCAGGACGAGCGTGATGTTCGATCCCGGCGCCATATCCTCGACGCCGTCAACAGGAATCTCACTATTCTCGATCTTTGCAATGCCGGTATCGCCTGTCTTGGATACGAGCGTGCCACGCAGGAAGTTCGCCTCGCCGATGAAGTCTGCCACGAACTCGTCCTTCGGACGGTAGTAGATAGTCTTGGGGTCTGCAATCTGGTCGACCAGGCCCTTCTTCATTACGATGATGCGGTCGCTTATTGCCATGGCTTCGCTCTGGTCATGCGTGACATATATGGCCGTGATGCCGGCCTCCTGCTGGATGCGGCGGATCTCGGTACGCATATCGACACGGAGCTTTGCATCGAGATTCGAGAGCGGCTCATCGAAGAGAAGCACGCCCGGCTCGATGACAAGGGCACGGGCAAGGGCGACACGCTGCTGCTGGCCGCCTGAGAGCTGGTTCGTCATGCGGTCTTCCATGCCCTCGAGGCCGACGAGCTTCAAGATGTTCGTGACCTTCTGCCTTATGGTCTCCTTGTCGAACTTGCGGAGCTTCAATCCATAGGCCACGTTGTCGAAGATGTTGTAGTGAGGCAGGAGGGCATAGCTCTGGAAGACCATGGCAGTATCGCGCTTGTTTGGCGTGAGCTCGTTGATGGCTTCGTCTCCCAGATAGACCTGTCCCTCATCAGGGCTCTCGAAGCCTGCAATCATGCGCAGGATGGTCGTCTTGCCGCAGCCAGACGGTCCAAGCAGGGTCACGAACTCTCCCGGCTCTATCGTGATGTTCGCATCATGTACGGCATAGAAATCCTTGCCGGTCTTCGGGTCCTTGTAGATCTTGGAGAGGTGCTCGAGACGCACGCCCTTCTTCTGCTTTCCCATGGATCAGGCCTCCTTGGAAGTCTTGGCGCTGGTGCCGAAGCGCTTGATGAAGGCATTCATCAAAAGGACCGCGCCATAGGTGATAAGGATGAGGATGGTGGAGAAGGCGCAGGCTGTGCCGTACTCGCCCTTGCCGGCGAACTCGTTGATCTGCACCGTGATGAGGAAGAACTGCGGCGTCACGAGCAGGATGACGGCGCTGATTGCCGTGATGGAGCGCACGAACGTCGTCACAAGGCCACTCAGGAACGAATCCTTGATAAGGGGCAGCGTGACCGTCATGAATACCTGGAAGCTGTTCGCTCCCATGTCGTATGCCGACTCCTCGATGGACTTGTCGATCTGGCGCAGGGCCGAGATGCCCGAACGCGTGCCGGTCGGAAGCGACCTCACAATGAAGACGACGACCAGGATGGCAGCAGAGCCGTAGAACCACTGCATGACGCCGGTATGGAAGATGCCGCCAGAGAAGCCGCGGATATAGCCGACGCCGAGGACGGTGCCAGGAACTGCCATGGCAAGCATGGAGACAGACTCGATGAAGCCCTTTCCATGGAAGTCCCTCTTCACGACCAGATAGGAGATGATCATGGAGAGCAGGGCTGTGATCGGGCTTGCAATGAGCGACAGCAGGAAGGAATCCCTGAACGCCTCGAGGCCATGGTAGCGCGTGAACACGAGCGTGAACCACTTGAGCGTCAGCGAGTAGTCGCGGCCCCAGGTCTTGAAGAGCGCGCCGAGCGGGACGCAGGCATACATGACCATGACGAAGACAGCGACAATGCCGCAGAAGATGGAAAGTGGGATGCGAACCGAGTTGTCGGTAATGAGCATGCGGCCGCGCGATGCCTTGCCGGTGAGCGTCGAGGTGCTTTTCGCTTCGAGCACATACTTCTGCACGATGAACATGATAAGCGTGATGCAGAGGAGCACGACTGCCATGGCAGAGGCACCCTGCTTATCGTAGGCTCCCGTGATCTGCAGGTAGATGGTCGTTGCCAGCGTGTCATACGATCCGCCGATGATCATGGGGTTCGCGAAGTCAGCGATGGATTCGATGAAGGTGACAAGGAAGGCATTGCCGAGGCCCGGAAGGATGAGCGGCAGCGTGACGCTTGTGAAGACCTTCCACCGCGAGGCGCCCATGTCACGGGCAGCCTCCTCGAGGGAGGGGTCGATGTTCTTGAGCAGGCCCTTGAGCATCATGTAGCAGACCGGGAAGAACGTGAGCGTCTGCACGACGAAGATGCCCCAGTAGCCATAGACGTTGTTGTCCGGAATGCCCAGAAGCCCGCGCGTGATGATGCCCGACTTGCCGAAGAGCAAGATCATCGAGAGCGAGAGCACGAAGGGCGGAGAGACGACAGGCAGGATCGATACAACATTGAAGATCCTTGCCATGAACTTGCTCTTCAGCTCGACGTAGACCTCAACGTAGGCAAAGAGCAAGCCGACGAGCGAAGATACGATCGAGACGAGGAATCCGACCTTCAATGTGTTCGTGATGGCCGTCTCGAAGGAAGGCATAGCGAGTACGCGCTGGAAGACGGAAAGCGAGATGCCCTGGTCGGTGATAACAGAATCGACCAGAAGGATTGCAAGCGGATAGAGGATGAAGAGCGTCAGGAACGCAATGAGCACGATGATAGTCGTCACCATGATGGGGTCGGCCATGAGCTTCTTGCGGTCGAGCGCGGTGCCTTGATTTTTTGCCATAGACGTCTCCCTCAGGGACGATAAACAGAAAGGCCGATGCAGTCATACTGCAGGCGGCCTTTCCTGCTGCAGGAAGGGGCCGGCGCCTCGAGGCGAACCTCTGCGCCGGCCCCTCTCAGGAATTGCCGCCACAGCAGCTTTGTACGCTGCGTCTACTCGGTCTTGAAGCGGTCATCGCCGCCGCCGAGGGCATTCATGACATCAGCGACATACTGCTCGGTGTGCTCCTTGGCATCCTCGAAGTCGTAATCCATGACGTTGTCTGGATCGAGGCCATACTCGGTCGCGATCTCCGGCTGCGTCGCGTCGTCGATGACAAGGAACTGGTAGGAGCCGTTCTCCTGGCCGAGGTTCACGCACTCAGGAGAGAGCGCATACTCGACCCAGAGCTTTGCGGCATCCTCATGCTTGCAGCCCTTGAAGATGGCTGTGGCGCCTACCTCATAGGATGCGCCGGAGCTCGGGATGACAAGGCCAACGTTGTCGTAGCCCTGGTCGACGATCTGGTAGATGCCGTCGTGCAGCATGCCGAGGCCGATCGTGCACTCGCCGATGCCGATGGACTTTGAAGGACCGGAGCCCGATTTCGTGTACTGCGCGATATTTTTGTCGAGGTTCACAAGGTACTGGATGCCATCATCGTGGCCATACTTCTGGATGACCGTGTTGATGATGAGCTTTGCTGTGCCGGACGTATTGTAGTTCGAGGACCAGATCAGCCCCTGATACTTCGAATCGATGAGATCGGGATAGTCCTGGGGAGGATCGAGCTTCAGGCGGTCAAGCTCGTCCTTGTTGTACATGAAGCCAAGGATGCCCTTGTAGATGCCGTACCAGTCATCGTTCGTGCTCTTGAACTTGTCATCGATGAGATGGCTGGCGTTGTTGGCCTTGTAGACCTCGAGCAGGCCCTTGCCCGATGCCACATTGTAGGGATCTGTCGTTCCGCCGAACCAGACATCGGCGGAAGGATTGCCGTTCTCTTCCTCGATCTTTGCCTCGACTTCGCCCGTGGAGAGGCGCTGGTAGCTCGTCTTGATGCCGAAGAGCTCCTCGAAGTGGGACGTCACAGCTGCAAGGTATTCCTCCTCGCAGGAGCCGTAGACGACGAGCTCGCCGTCATTCTTGCCGGCATCGATCATGTCCTGGCTGGCAATCCTGTTAAGATTGTTGGAGCTTGTGCTCGATGAAGAGCTGGAACCAGATCCCGATCCTCCGCATCCTGCCATGCCAAGCGCTGCCGCTCCCACTGCCGCTGCTTCAAAGAAGTTCCTGCGTGTCAGATTCCTCATGACGCAACACCTTTCTCCCGAGCAATGACTCCCCTGTCTGCACTGCGTTTGCAGTGTCTTTACAGTTATTTGAGTACACCTTGTAGATGGGTACGCAGAAATTTCGACAGACGGCTCTGATATTCATGTAAATGCATTTCTCTGCAATTCACCGAAAAGGTGGTTATCCAGCGTATATATGCTGCAGGTGTACCTCCAGCCCAATCCTCAGCGAAACATACAGAATCTGTCCCATTTGCCAGAGCCTGCACTGTGTCTATAAGGAATGGGTAAGGAGACAAGACGTATATGCTGCATTGCGGAATCAGGAGGTTCGACGTGTCGAAGCTGCAGGGACTTCTTTCCATGCCTGATGGCTCGGCTTGCTTCTTCCATCCACGCAAACGCTGGTTCTGGCAGGCACTTGTCACCTCATTCTGCGCCTGCTGCCTCATCGGACACTGGCTTGAATTCCCCTACTGCTGGATGACGAACAGCCTCTTCGGAATCGTCGACTCAGACTATGCGCTCTATATCGATCCCTGGTTCCATCCCTACTGGTGCTACGGCTTCGGGGCACTGGGCATGACATTGGCGCTCGAGCCAGCAAAGGATTGGCTTGTCAGAAAGTCTGGCTCAAGGAAGAAGGCCATCCCCGTCTCGTTCATCTGCGCCGTCTTTCTCGCTATGCTCATGGAACTTGGCATCGGACTTCTTGTGAACCAGCCTGATGCGACGGGTCACTATCCTTTCTGGGACAACTCGTATCTGCCCTTCAATGTGGGTGGCCAAGCCTGGCTCTTCAACGATGTGTTCATAGCGCTTGCTGCAATGGTCTACCTCTGGCTTGCCTTCCCGCTTGTGGCGCATGCGTTCATCTGGCTTCAGGGCAGGAAAATCCGTAGCCACAATGCAGCTAACGTCTTCTTTGCATTAGCCCTTGCAATCTTTGCGGCATGCTGCTTTCTTTCCTATACGATTCTGGCGCTCTCATAATCGGGGCTCTTTCATGCCTACGCAGACTGCTCCTTAGGTACCCATGCTTGTACATCCTGCATGCATCAACTCAATATCGTGAAACACATCCACTGCGAGCCGAAGCCAGAAATGCAGGCAAAGTACCGCTGACAGCTATTCCGTTGCCGCAGGTGCAGAGCCAAGAGCGCAAGCTTCTTCTGCACCTCTCTTTGCAGCATCTGGATCGAGATAGCGGCCAGGCCCCTTGAGATGGAGCTCGCCGAAGATGCCGCTCTCGAACTCATAGACGCGCGGCTGGCCGGTCGGCACATTGACGGAGCGGATATCGTCGTCAGAGAGACCCTCGATGACCTTGATGAGAGAGCGGACAACCGAGCCATGGGTCACGACAAGAACCGTCTGTCCCAGGAGCAGAGGTGGCGTCACATAGGACTTCCAGAACGGCTCGAGTCGGGCGATGACATCCTTCAGGCATTCGCTCCTGATCGTTGCCGGATTGGGTCCGCCAAGCCCGTCCTCTGCTGCTGTTCCATAGCGTGGATCGCAACCCTGGAACCAAGGGGAATCTTCGTCTATCGCAGGAGGCCTCACGTCGAAGCTCCTGCGATAGGCTGCAAAGAGCTCGTCTCCGTACTTCGCACGCATGGCAGGACGAGTCTGGCCCTGGAAGGCTCCGTAGTGGCGCTCGTTGAGCCTCCAGCTCCGAAGGACCGGTATCCAGAGACGGCCGAGCTCTTCTAGCGCGATATCGGCGCTCACGATGGAGCGGCTCAGAAGCGATGTGAAGACCGCATCGGGTGCTATGCCGGCTTCCTTCATGAGGACGCCAGCTTCCTTGGCCTGGGCACGTCCGCGCTCAGTCAGCGCTACATCGACCCAGCCCGCAAACCTGTTGACAGAGGGGTCCGTCCAGGCACTCTCTCCGTGCCGCATGATTATGAGCCTCGACTGTGCCATGCTGCCGCCTTTCCCACGTCTTCCTCCATCATAGCCAAGCGGTATGAAGACCCCATATCATGCAGCAGGATGCGTGGAGGCTCTATCTACCAGCTTGTCGTCTCTTCGTCGGTCACTGCATTCGTCCTCTCGTCCACGAGATAGAAGCCGACGATCTCGACTTCTCTGCCTGCATCTTCCGGATACCATTTCTCGACCACGAACGATTCGACGAGATTTCCCTGTTCATCGGACGTCTCCCCATTCGAGAGGATGCGGTACTCGACGGTGACAGACTTGTCCCCCTCGATATCCGTGCCAGTTCCGAGGCTTGCATAGGGGTTGCCCTTTGCGTCGGCATCCATCTCGAAGACGCCTGTCTTGGGTACGATTGCATGCTCTGCGAGATAGGAGGCGAGCACCTGCATCCTCTGTTCCATGCCGGCATACCCCGTGCCCGCCATGCCGATATCCGCAGTCGCGCCGGAAGCATCCTCGCTGGCAGAAGAGGTATCGGCATCATCTGCATCATCACGGGACGTATCGGCATCCGGCATGGTCACCTGCTGCCTCTCGCTGTCGTAGTAACTGGCCTCGCTCCATTTCTCCATGAAGAAAAGGTCACGCGTCCGCCAGTAGTCAGTCGTTGTCTCGTCCGGATCGTATCCAGGCCAGTCGACGGCAATGAAATCATAGTTCTGGCCGGTATAGCTGTCTGGCACATCCACTGCAAGAATCCGCTCTTTCCCGTCATGCATGAAGGGGCCATCGATTGCCAGCTGGAGGGCAAGGCACAGAGCGGTTATGACAGCGCAGGCACCAAGAGATGCCCTCAGCACCTTCGATGGCTTGCCGTTTCTGCCGTAGAGAGGTGCCTTTGCGGCAGCGCGGGCAAGAAGGATGCCGAGGACAACGATCGAAAGCGAGGCAAGGAAGCCAGCAGCCGATGCATAGCCGCAGCGGAGCTTCCAGCCAGCCTCTGTGTTCAGACCGTAGAGCATGCCGATGAAGGCAAGGCTGTGGGAAAGCATGAGAGAGATGGCGAGAATTGCCACAGGATGCATATGCTTGGAATTCCGGATGCACTTGACAGCTGCCGATGCTGCCTCGGTGCCGCCATCCTCAAGCCAGGACCTGGCTTCGCCTTCATCAGGGAAGCCTTCGAATCTCTGTGCAGGCACTGCAAGGTAGCGCACAAGGGCGTCATCTGCTGTCTTTCCACCACCAGGAGCTGCTGCAGCAAAGGATAGAAGATAGCAGAGCTTGAGCTCGTCCCCTTGAAGGAACGCAGCATCCACATGTGAAAGCGCGGCAGCAGCCTGCCCGATCCTCCCGTCTTCCACATCGGCACGGGCCATGCCCAGAAGAAGCTCTGCTGCCTTCTTCGGGTTCTTGCCAGAAACGCCGTGGTAGAGCTTGAGTGCATAGTCATGGCGGGAGGCAGGAGCAAGCTTCCAGAGATGGCGGCGCAGTGCAGATGCAGTAGAGAGCATGATGCCCCAGCCCAGAATTATGGCAGCACCCAGAAGTGCAAGCAGCGCGCCCATGCCAGAGAAGGCATCTGAATGTGCGAGGAAGGACCACAGGGCAGCAAGGACAAGCAAGACGGAAAGGATGCGCGAGCCGATATCGAGCACTCCAGCCAGCCGTGCAGACGCAAGGCCAGATCTGTCCCACGCATAGCTCTCGGGTACCGGCACGCTGGAATCGTAGATATCGCGCTCTTCTTCCGGCATGGCGGCTCCTCAGCTTGCCCTGAGAACTTTGGCAAGCGGCTTTCCGTGGGCCAGCTCGTCTACCATCTTGTCGAGCACGCGCATATCGTGCATGAAGGGGTCTTCGATATCTTCCACCTTGACGCCGCAGATCCTGCCGGTCACGAGATTCCTCTTCGGATTGAGGGCAGGTGCCTTGTCGAAGAATTCGCCGTAGGTGCAGCCTTCCTCTGCAAGGCGATCGATATCTTCCCTCGCATAGCCCAGAAGCCACTGGGCTACGGCATACACTTCATCCTCAGTCCTGCCTTTACGGACGGCTTTCGCGACAAGGCAGCCCCAGACCTTCTGGAGCTGCATGCTTCTGACCTTTTCAGCATTTGCCATCGGGATTTCCTCCAGAAATTATATTTGCTATCAAACGAGTAACGTATATCCTGTGATTTTCGGAAAGTTCCTTCCCCACAAGCATATCATCGAGTGAGCAGCACCACTACCAGAGAGAAGAAGGTCACTCATGAGCACAGCACAGGACCAGCTTGCCGGCGCCCTCGTCGCGCTTGGCGCCACCATCACCGATGCAATGGACGCAGCACCCGGATTCGTCCCCTGCGGCACCCCTTCCCAGGTCATCATCGATGCCCTCAACACCTATGCAGCAGCTGACGATGCTGCCATCGCACAGACGACGCCGAACATCCTTGCCTTCGTCGAGCACGTGAGCGACCACAGGGGCGTCACGGCTCACGAGCCTGCAGCTGTCAGCGGAGCTGACGCTGAGCCGTTCAAGCAGGTCCTCGCCTTCGCCGCAGAGGCAGATCCTTCTGCCGTCACGCCTGACAAGGCCGAGTGGCTCTACCGCACGCTTGCATCCCTTGCCTAGCATCTGTCTGAAAATGCCATTGGCCCTGATTTGAGCCACGTGCAGATGAGGGCGGTCTGGCTTCTGTCAGACCGCCCTCATTCTTGTTCTGCTATGCCAGGAGACCTCTAGTCTTCCTGCTTCCTGCTTGCCATCATCCGGTCGAACATGACCTTGTTCGCAGCTAGCTCCTCCGTATCGTCAAGAGGCTCGATCGCAATGGCGCCCTTGCCGTACTTCCGCTCGAGAGCGCGAGAAATGAACCAGTCAGCCACGCCGGGGTTCTTCGGCAGGAGCGGTCCATGGATATAGGTGCCCAGCACGTTCTTCCAGAGACAGCCTTCGAATCCTGTGATGCCGTCATTTCCCCGTCCATAGAGGACCTCGCCCAGAGGCTTCACGCCGCTCCCCAGGTGCGTTCTTCCACCATGATTCTCGTAGCCCACTATCGGATGTTCGCAGATGTCGCTCTTGATTGCGATATTGCCGATGATGCGGGGCGTGCCGCGGTCGGTATAGAGATCGACAAGCTCGAGTCCTGGCACACGCTCCTCGCCCATGAGATAGGACTCGCCGAGAAGCTGGTAGCCGCCGCAGACAGCACCAAGCACGCCACCGTCTTCCACATAGGCCTTGAGCTCGTCCTTCTGCTGGAGCAGGAAATCGCAGACGATCTTCTGCTCGCGGTCGGAGCCGCCGCCGATGAAGGCAATATCGACATCGGCGAAGCTCGGCGTATCGCCGACATGAACCTCCCGGACATCTGCCGTGATGCCACGCCACTCCATGCGCTTCTTGAGCACGAGGATATTGCCCGAGTCTCCATAGAGATTCAGGAGCTCCGGATAGAGATGGGCTATCGTGAGCGTCGGTGCATCGGTCTTCGGTGCGGACGTTGCCTCCGCGCTATTCATGCCTCTTCCCCATCCTTTCGAGCTCTGCCTTGGCCGGCCAGAGCGCACTGTAGTTTGTGAGCACGTAGAGTGGCTGCTCCTTCGGCATGTCCTTGGCCGCCTCGAGCGCCGCTGAGACATCCTTCGCTATCTGGGCATCGATGCCAGCATACTTGAAGCGCACCTGCAGGTCGTTTGCACGTAGTCCCCCCGCAAGGACAAGAAGGCTCTTTCCCTCGCCAGCAAGACGCTCGAAGTCGACATCCCAGATCCAGGAGATATCGCGTCCGTCGTTGTAGTTGTCGTTGATGACAATATAAGTAGCCTTCGGACGCTTGTCCTCGAGCAGGAGCTGGATATTCTGGTTGAAGCCTGCAGGATTCTTTGCAAGGTTGAGCACGACCTCGCGGCCATCTACATCGAAGTGCTGGAGGCGCCCGTTTGCAGGGCTGTAGGAATCAAGCGCACGCTGGAATGTCTTCGGATCGACCCCTGCCATGGTCGCCGCTGCAAAGGCGGCAAGCAGGTTGTAGACCATGTAGACGCCCCCGAAGTTGGCACGCAGATGCACCTGGTCGCCCGTAGCGATGCAGGTGGCATCGAACTCGACACCGGAACGCCCTGCATGGACATTCGTTGCCTGGTAGTCAAGCGTAGGACGTGCGAATCCGCACTTCGGGCATCTGAAAGCACCAAGCTGAGCATAGGCGCGATAGTCGTAGACAAGCTCGGTTCCGCATACCTGGCAGAAGGCACCCTCAGGGACGCGCTCAGGCGGCATATGCAGGTCTTCTGCAATGCCGAAGGAAAGCACCTTCGTGCCCGCCTCAGCTGCACGGCGGGCCACACCCATGCTGATGGGGTCATCGCCGCAGACAAGCAGCGTCGTTTCGGGAGACGATGCCAGTGCACGCACGATCGTATCCTGCACACGGTCGATCTCCCCTTCGCGATCGAGCTGGTCGCGGAAGAGGTTCAGAAGGACCATGAGCTTTGGCCTGAGCTCCGGCACGATGTTCACGGTGCTGAGCTCATCTGCCTCGATGACGCCCCAGTCGGCGCCCGATCCAGGCAGAAGTGCAGCCACGACGCCTGGCGCCATGTTCGCGCCAGCACGGTTGCAGAGCACGCGCTGTCCTCCCGCCTCGATAGCGGAGGCGATGATGTTGTTCGTGGTCGTCTTGCCGTTCGTGCCGCAGACGACGATGGAGCCCTTCTGCAGCTTCTCGGCGAGGCGAGAGATGATATCGGGATCGACGGTCAAGGCAATGCGTCCCGGCAGCTGCGAAGCGTTGCGCCTGAACACCGTGCGGAGACCCCAGCGGGCGAGGTGCCCCAATCCCACGCCGATTTCAGATCTGACGTTCATGGACCCAATCTTTCTTCCATGCAGCAGCGCACCAGAGGCTCCAGACAGGATGTGCGGTGGCAGCAGGGCTGTCAGCGATTCCTGTCAGATCCAGCATGCAGACCCTCCTGTGCGCAGAAGCTCTATCTCTTGCAGAGGCGATGCCTTTTCAGGCTGCTCTCAGATTAGCATCTCTTGAGCAGAGGCAGGGCCCAGAAGATCCATAATACCCAGCAGAACCGGACCGCTTGGCGCCCTTCAGGAACCTTGTCATAGCCTTCCTCTGTCTGGCTCAGTCTAGCTCAAGAGCATCGTCTTTAGCCGATGTTGATTCACTCTACAGATTGGCTCCGCACTCATGCCGCGCCTTCTGTGGCGGCGCAATTCACGCCTGATATTCAGCTATGTGCCTGGATGTCAGATCTATCAGGCTATGTGCGATGCAGCAAGAGCAAGTACTCCTGGGAACCATGAGGTGAAGCGCTCAGGATGGGAAGTCACCTCATCAATTGTCTGCCGAAGCGGCACCCAGCTGAGCTCTTCCGCTTCTTCCGGGTCTGCATGTGGCTGACCTGAGCAGCGAGCCAGAAAGACATGGTCGCACTCATACTCGATGAGGTCCTGAGCAAAGACGGTGCGGTAGACGTAGGTGCCGTGATCCTCTGTGCCCGAGACAGCGTCTGCTGGAAGTCCCAACTCCTCATTGAGCCGGCGCACGACTGCTTCTCCGAGCTCTTCTCCATACCGCGGATGCGAGCAGCAGGAATTGGTGGCGAATCCTCAGAGCAAGTGCAACTACTGGTGGTGGTAGACCTCCCAGGGACACTTCCACTTGAGACGCTTGCGTGGTCTCCGGTTGAGTGGATCGCATGCCTCCTGCACCTCGCTGTCGCTGACATCGTCGAGGCTCACGCCCTTCGGGAACCAGTCCCTGAGAAGGCCATTGGTGTTCTCGTTGGTGCCCCGCTCCCATGGATGGTGGGGATGGCAGAAGCAGGCCGGCGCTCCCAGCGCCTCCTGGAGGCCCTCTGCATCCGAGAACTCCTTGCCCTGCCGGGAGCGACGGTATGGACGTGAGCCCTGTCAATATAATGGACAGTGGGATTCCAGATTTTATGCGGCTTCCATCGCCTCCGGGGACCAGTGCTCGTCCCGCATGAGCCTCACGACCAGCGAGTGCCTCTCGGGCTCGTCCATGAGCCTGGGGCGCCTGCAGCGCAGCCTCCTCCTGTCCGCCTTCCTCTGTGCCGCAGGCGCGCGGCAGCGGCGCCCTGCAGGGCCCTGCCAGCCGTTCCGCCTGATCTCGCGGGATATGGCCGACTTGTCCCTGTGGAGCTCCCTCGCTATCTGGCTGACCCCCTCATGGCCCTTCCAGCGGACCATGATGTCCTCGCGCTACGCGATGCCAAGACGGTTGTAGCCGTCCATGGTGCCTCCAATGATGCATGTCTCTGCAAGCATCATCATAGGTCGTGCCTGGGCGGCTACCTCGTAATATCCTGTTGCACTCGGAGTGCGGATTCGCCACCCTAAACCAGCGGGGCGTTGAAGTCTGTGCAAGGCTCCAGCTGTGAAACCCACATGAACATGCCCATCGAGGAGCTTCCGGAATATATCCGCCGCATCAAGGCGGAGTGACATCCTTGGTTACGCGTCACCGCAGAGCCCTACAGACGAGCTTGTATTACCATTTACGTTTATAATATTATACGTAAGAGTACTTTACGTGATATACATATGACAGGTGACAATATGAAGCGACCCATGTCTGCAAAAACGAAACTAGCAGCCAAGAGTATCGGCGAGAACATAGCCACATGGCGCAGGCTATACAGCCTGACCTCGCAGGAGCTTGCCGACAAGGCCAACGTCTCGCGTGCGACCATCTCGCGCCTGGAGAACGGCGACCCCTCCGTCAGTCTCGAGACGTTCCTTAACGCGTGTCGGGCGCTGCAGACCCTCAACGCCGTGGTTGATGCAACGGACCCCTATCAGACAGACTTGGGACGCGCGAGGGCCGACCAGGCGCTTCCGCAGCGTGTGAGGAGCAGGCAGTGATCCCCGCGGTGCAGGTATTTACTTCTGGTCCCAAAGGTAACGCTCTCGTGGGAGCCTGCCACTTCAGCCTGCGTCGGGGGTGCATCAGCTCATCCTTTGTCTACGACCAGGGGTACCTTACGTCGGCGGGAGCCTATGCAATTGACCCGTCGCTCCCCTTAAGGAACGCAGCAGGATTCTGCGAGGGACTTCCTGGGGCTCTAAGAGACTCTGCGCCAGACCGTTGGGGCCGCCATCTCATCGACAGGCGCGCTGTTTTTGAGGCGGATGCGAACGGGTCCGCACTCCGAACGCGCGACGAAATTGACTACCTTCTGGGCGTATATGATGCCTCGAGGCAAGGTGCCCTGCGATTCCGCATTCCCGGCTCGGACGGATACCTCTCCCCGAACGAGAGCGTGCCACCCCTTGTTGATCTCAAGCGCCTGCTATCAGCATCGAACCAGATCTCCCTTGGCAGCATTGAAAACAATCAGGTCAAGGAGCTCCTGGATGCGGGCTCCGGCTCGCTCGGCGGCGCCCGCCCCAAGGCATCGATAACGGACGGGGGCAGGCTCCTTCTCGCCAAGTTCTCGCACCCAGGCGACGAGTGGGACGTCATGGCATGGGAGAAGACCAGCCTCGACGTCGCCAGGGCGGTCGGACTCGCGGTCCCTGTGGCAAGACTGCTCAGAATAGGATCGGATTCAGTCCTTCTGCTAGAGAGATTCGACCGCGAGGGCTCGCTTTTGAATGGACCGAGGATTCCCTACTTGAGCGCCATGAGCCTAGTCGGTGCACGTGACGGATCTCAATGTGACTACGCTGACGTTGCAGACGCGCTGATATGTAGATCCTTCTGTCAAGAGGCATGATTGTCCCATCCCCGGATTCCGCTCCGAGGATGGGACCATTCTCTATATCGTCCTCCGGAAGCCCTGCGCCTTTGTGGCGTGTCTGATTCGACGCACGACTGCGAGTCTGATATCCGCGCGTTGGGTAGCGCATTCCGATGCTTCCGGCTGGGGAGTTCCGCGTGTCTAGGATCGCGCGTGGCCCGAAGGCTGCGCATAGTGCGTTCGCGGATTGCCCCACGCGCCATCGAGCCAGGCGCGGGCTTCCGGGAAGGACCCATCTGTCAGGCTGCGGCCCAGGGCCGCAGCGGCATCATCCGGCCATCCTGGCGAGCGCCCAGACGAACCCTGCGAGCTCGCGCGCGATGGCGGCGTTCACGACGCTGGCAGGCTTGCCGCGCCCTCTCAGATGGGCAGCACGGCTGTGAAGTCTGCGGTTCGCCCGCGCGGCAGCCTCGGCGACATCTGCAGGCACGCCCGCTGCATCGCCCATGGCTGCCGCAGACATCGGCCTCAGGGGCCGTGCGTGCTGCCATGCCGCCTCCACGAGGAGCGTCCTCACATGGATGTTGCCCGTCCGGGTGATGCTGCCGCGCGAGACGCTCTCCCCGCTCGATGACTCCGATGGCACGAGCCCCACGAAGGACATGAACGACCGTGCATCCGGGAAGCGGGAGAAGTCCCCGATCTCGGCTGCGATGGAGAAGGCGGTCACGGTCGATATCCCCCTGACGCACCTCAGGGCCGAGACCGCAGGGGCCATGTCCTCCCCGGCAGCGCGCTCCTCTATGGCCCTGTCGAGCCTTGCGCGCCTGAGCTCGAGCGACCTCACGCTCTCGAGATATTCCCCGAAGACGAGCCGCTCGCAGGGGTCCGCGAATTCGAGCCTGCCGAGCCATTCCCTGTGGGCCTTCGTCCATGCGGTCTTTCCGGGATACACGATCCCCTTCCTGAGCAGGAACTTCGAGAGCAGATGCCTCGCGCGCATCAGGTCGTGGCGGCAGTCCTCGCGTGCCCGCGCCAGGTCGCGTGCGGCCTCCATCGCCTCGGTGGGCATGGCCACCTCGACGATGTTGCCCACGGCGAGCATGCGCGCAAGGAAGGTGGCGTCGCGCCTGTCGGTCTTCACCCTGTCGCCAGAGGGCCTGAGCATCTTGGAGACGGCGCCGACCACGCATGGGACGCCTGCCTTGTCGAGCTTCCTCTTCAGGTCGAAGCCCGTGGGGCCGGACTCGTAGACGCATCTTGCGGGCTGGGGCATGCCCTTGGCCCATTCGGCGACCTTGCCCGCGTCATACGGGAAGGCCTTCTGGACTATCTCCCCGGTCTCCGGGATGAAGGCCGTGGCGGCGATGGAACGCGCGTGTACGTCGAGCCCGATGCTGGTACGATAGAGCATGGCTGGGACCTCCTGCGAAATGTGGTAAGCCGGTCGGACAACCGAAGCCTAACCCACGATGCCCCACAGAGGGCCCTTGTTTCTTGAATGAGGTTCCAGCTGCCTTTCTCCATATCGTCTAGGACAAGCAGCCACAAGGCAGCACAAAGGCCGGACCTGCACTGAGCAGATCCGGCCTTCTTCGTAGCTTGATATGTTGCAGATAGCCTAGTCGATGAACATGGCATCGCCGAAGGAGAGCATCCTGAAGCGGTGGTCGATTGCATCCTGGTAGGCATCCATGATCTGGTCCCTCGTCGCGAAGGCGGAGACAAGCATCATGAGCGTCGAGCGCGGCACATGGAAGTTCGTGATCAGGGCATCGACCACGTGATAGGTCGAGCCCGGCATGAGATAGAGGTTCGTCGTGGCGTTCTTGCGCTCCACGATATCGCCCTTGCCCGTGACCTTGGCAGAATCCTGTGCATCCTCGAAGCGGCGTGCCGTTACCGGAGGATTGGAGACCGGTGCATCTGCCTCCCAGGCGCTCTCGAGCGACCGGACGCTCGTCGTGCCGACGGCAATCACGCGGTGCCCCGCTGCCTTCGTTGCATGCACGGCATCCACGACATCCTGCGGGACGTGATAGCGCTCGGTATGCATGACATGCTTCGTAGGATCGTCCTCCTCGACGAGGCGGAAGGTGTCGATGCCGACCTCGAGCTCCACAGTCTTCCAGCCGATGCCCTGCTTCTCGAGGCGCTCGATGAGCTCCGGCGTGAAGTGAAGTCCTGCTGTCGGGGCTGCTGCGGAGTGCTCCTCATGCATGGCATAGACGGTCTGGTACTTCTCGGGGTCGCCCTCATACTGCGTGATGTAGGGAGGCAGGGGCACATGTCCTGCCTTGTGCATGGCCTCGTCGAGCGTAAGCCCCTCTGCCGGCGTAAAGCGCACGAGCCTGCCGCCGCGCGAATCGTCCACGTAGTCGACGATCTCGCCCGTAAGGACGACCGGAGCCGTCTCCGGTGCATGGGCGCCACCGGGACGATACTCGACGACATTGCCCGGCTTCAGGCGCTTTCCCGGGTTCACGAGGCACTCCCAGACATGTCCCAGAGGATCCTTGTCCTCGCGGCGCTTCAGGAGCAATGTCTCGGAGACGCCGCCTGTCTGGCGCTTCCTGCCGACGAGACGTGCCGGCATGACACGGGTCTTGTTTGCGACGAGCAGGTCTCCCGGCTCGAGGTACTCGCCGATATCGGTGAAGGTGCGGTACTCGTGGCCACCGTTCTCGCGGTGCAGCACGAAGAGACGGCAGGAATCCCTCGGGTCTGCCGGCTCCTGCGCGATGAGCTCATCAGGCAGCGGATAGTCGAAATCGTCAGTGCGCATAGAGATAATCCTTTTTGTTCTTTACGTTATGCCTTGTTGATGATAGCGCGCTTTGAGCTTTCAGGCTCACTGTGCACAAGGCACACATCGAGCTGCTGCCCGATTCGCCTTGTGCTCGGCCTTGCGCATGTCGCGTGCTTCATGCCGTTCGATGGCAGCTTCTGCCGCAGAGAAGCGGCAGCCGCAGTAGTTCTGCCGATACATCCCGAGCGCACGGGAATCGGTGACCGATTCCGGATAATGGGGCCTGAAGTCGCGCCAGACCTCTTCCAGGCCATACTTCGGTGCAAGCTTCGAAAGCACCTCATGGCAGGCATCGAAGAGCTGGTAGGGCGAGACGACAAGCGTCGTCGAGATGTAGTGGAAGCCCTCTTCCTTCGCCACCCTGCAGGACTCCTCGAGACGCACGCGGTAGCAGGCACGGCAGCGCGCCTCGCGCGCAAGCCCTGCTGGCGCCACCTTCGCCTCCCAGAGATCGCGGCGGTCCTCTGCAACGATCACCGGCACGTGGGCCACTTCATCTGCCCAGGCAAGCAGGGTCTTCAGGCGCTTGTCATGCTCTTCAATGGGCTGGATGTTCGGATTTGTCCAGCAGATGGTCGGCTCGAAGCCTTCCTCGCGCAGATATTTCACCGGCTCGAGCGAGCAGGGCCCGCAGCAGGCATGAAGAAGGAGCGGTGTGCCCATAGATTCCTCTCTTATGGTCTATTGCTGCTACAACCGTAGCATTCAAAGCCATCTGTTGCAGCCACAGAAATTTGTTCTGCGAAAAGCGTAAAACCCGCGCAGGTGGGTAGCATGAAGGCAGCAAAAATCCCAAAGACAGAGCGAGGTGCCCCATGCCCGAAGCAACGCCCATCAATCCCGGCAATCCCCCCGTCGTGGAAAGCGCTCCCCCGCTTTCGGGCAACCCTCAGATCCCCAAGGAAGAGCGTACCGTCCCCTCGATCGAGTCGAGGCTCCGCCACAACATCCTGAAGATGCCACAGGAGATAAGACGTGCCTCCGGCATCGTCATCTACGGCAGAAGGATCAAGAGCCTCGTCTTCACGACCGACCTTGCCATCATCAAGAACTGCGATGCGGATGCCGTGTTTGCGGTCTATCCCTTCACGCCCCAGCAGTCCATCTCCGCTGCCATCATCAGCGCTGCGAGCGTGCCGGTATTCTGCGGCGTCGGCGGCGGCACGACACGTGGCATGAGAACAATATCGCTTGCGAAGGACGTGGAGTCCCAGGGTGCCATGGGCGTCGTCCTCAATGCGCCGATCTCGAATGTGAACCTGCTCGGCGTCTCCCGCGCTGTCGATATCCCGACCGTCGTGACAGTCGCGACACCCCAGACCGATATCGATGCCCGCCTCGCTGCAGGCGCTGCCATCCTGAATGTTGCAGGAGGCAAGGAGACAGCCAATATCGTGCGGGCCATCCGTGCCAAGCATCCGACAGTTCCTATCATTGCAACCGGCGGCAACAAGCCGGATACCATCCTGGCCACAATAGAGGCAGGAGCCAACGCGATCACGTACACGCCGCCTTCGGTGCAGGAGCTCTTCTCCGAGATGATGGCACGATACCGGAGCTAGTGAACCAGCAGGAATGCCTGCATAAGGCATAGAACATGCAAGGCGGAATCCTTTGGGGTTCCGCCTTGCATGTTTGCCTTCTATCAACGCTCCTGCGTTTCAGGGCGCTTTATCATGAACCGCCGAACGGAAGGCAGATATCCGCCCATGCGGTGAAATCCATAACACAAACGGCGCCGTCATACAGTATGGGTCGAGCTCTTGGAACTGAAAGACCCCACCACTGAGGCAAGACCTCCTTAAACGCAGAATGTCTTTCATCTCATGGAGGCACGCAGCAACGTCCTGGTCAGCATGCTCCATATGAGCAAGGGCATCATCAGCTGCGTCAGTGCTGTCCGCATATGCATGGTCTTCGGGATTGGCAGCCATGCGAGAATCGACGCAATCAGCACCCTGCCCGAGAATGGCGGCAAAGCAGATCCGGAATCTGTTCCGGACGCCCTGTGCCCCCATGAAGCTCCCGTGATCTTCGCAGACAAGCCTACAGCCCCGCTCGATGCCAGAAACCGGAAGATGGCAGCCGACATGCTCCTCGGGCAGACGGCACATGGCGCTTCCGTCATGCCCGCTGCGCACGACTTCGGTCTTGCGCAGGCATGCACTGCTGTCCTCGAGCTCTGAGTGCTACCCCAGAAGGATGCAGCCGGTTTCGGAGTCCTTCACATGGGTGACATGGGACGTCGTGGCAATCGTCCCGGCCATGTCCCAGTCCCCTACGCAGCCGGAGAGATGCACCGCTGCCACAATCAGCGACTCTGCAGGATAGGACAGGACGAAGCCAGCAGCAACGATGCCTGCCGTCACGAGAATGGTCGGCGCCAGGAGCACGCAGACGAAGCGCCCCTTCGGCAGCATGCAGTCATCAGTCCTCGTGTAGAGGAAGCCTGCCGCAGCCCCGAAGCTGATATGGCACTTGCCATGGGACATGATGAGGAAGAAGAGGGCATGCACGAGCTCGTGGACAGCAAAGCATGCCATCGTGACAAGGACAGTCCAGAGCACGGCCCAGCCGTTACGGAAGATGGCCCATCCGCCGAAGGCTGCCGCAATGAGCGAGGGAGCCAGGCCCAGGGCCAGCACGAGCACAGACTGCACAAGCATCCTTCTCTGCAGCACGGCATCGCCGAGCACATCGACCTCTCCTCTGACTTCCACAGACGCTCTCCCTCCTTCAGCAAACACATATTCCATTCTGCCCATACCGCCTGCCGTGGCATACAATAGAGCGTGCCGTATAGCCAAGAATGAAGGATAGGTCATGGCTTCAGAAGCAGCTAAAGCATCCACAGAGCGCCCGCAGTTCCCCAAGCGTGCGGTCATCACCGGCGGCATGCCGTATGGCAACAAGAATCTCCACTTCGGGCATATCGGCGGCGTGTTCGTGCCTGCCGACTTCTTCGCCCGCTTCCTGCGCGACCGCATCGGCCGCAAGAACGTGATCTTCGTCTCGGGTACCGACTGCTATGGCTCCCCCATCATGGAGGGCTACCGCAAGAAGGTGGAAGAGGAAGGCTACGAGGGCACGATTGTCGACTATGTCCAAGCGAACCACAACCTCCAGAAGGAAGCTCTGGATGCCTATGGCATCTCGCTCGATATCTTTGCAGGCTCTGGCCTCGAACCGGCACGTCCGATCCATGCAAAGCTCTCGAAGGAGATCTTGGAGCGCCTCTATGAGCGTGGCTATCTGAGGAAGATGTCCACGAGGCAGTTCTACGACGTGAAGGCAGGCCAGTTCCTGAATGGCCGCCAGGTCATCGGCCGCTGCCCCGTCAAGGGCTGCAAGTCCGAGAAGGCCTACGCTGACGAGTGCGATCTTGGCCACCAGTTCGACCCCGAAGAGCTCATCGACCCGGTGAGCCAGCTTACCGGCACGAAGCCGGAGCTCCGTCCTGTCGACAACTGGTACTTCGATCTCCCTGCCTTCCGCAAGGACCTCGAGAAGCTCACGGACGAGTGGGACAAGGCTCCGCAGGTGCGCCCGATTGTCACGAAGACGGTCCGCGAGAGCCTCGTCGACCCGGTCATCTACATCCAGCAGCGCTTCGAGGACGCCTTCAGAGCTGCAGAGCCGAAGCTTCCGGCCCATACCGTGACGCCGGCAGAGGGCAACCAGCAGTCCTTCTCTGTCAGCTTCGAGAACTGGGAAGACCGCGACCATGCCCGCGAGATCCTCGAAGAGGCAGGTGTGCGCTTCCGCACCGGCAAGACGCTTCTCCCCTTCCGCCTCACCGGCAACATCTCCTGGGGCGTCCCGGCACCCGATCTCGAAGACACAAAGGACCTCACGGTCTGGGTCTGGCCTGAGAGCCTCTGGGCACCTATCTCCTTCGTCCAGACCGTGCTTGCGAATGCCCCTGAAGGCCGCTACTCCTCCACGGACTGGCATGACTGGTGGTGTGCAGACGATGCAAAGGTCTTCCAGTTCATAGGCCAGGACAACATCTACTTCTACTGCGTCGCACAGCCTGCGATGTGGGAAGCGCTCGACTGGGGCCTCTTCCAGGACACGCCAGTCGCGAACTACCACATCCTCTTCATGAACAAGAAGGCCTCGAGCTCCGGCAAGATCAAACCGCCCATGGCAGAGGAGCTTCTGGACCACTACACGCCCGAGCAGCTCCGCACCCATTGGCTGAGCCTTGCTCTCGACCAGAAGGCTGTGAGCTTCTCCCCGAAGCCCTATGACACCTCCGTGAGCCACAAGGACAAGAAGACCGGCGAAGAGATTCTCGTGAAGGACGATCCGCGCGTCGTCGACCCTGCCCTCAAGGAGAGCGCCTTCCTGACGAACATCTTCAACCGCCTTGCGAGGAGCTGCTTCTACGGTGCCGCAAACAACTGCGACGGGCACCTGCCAGAAGTCGCACCTGAGCAGGAAGTTGTCGATGCTGCAAACGAGGCGACGCTTGCCTTCGAGCGTGCCTGCGCCGTCTTCGATGCCCATACGGCACTCTCTGTTGCAGAAGAGTACTGCCGCGCTGCCAACAAGCGCTGGGGCGACGAGTCGAAGGCCGCCAAGGACGACCACGACGCCTATGTCCAGGCACTTGCCAATGCGTTCCGAGCGCTTCGTACCGTGACGCTCCTCATGCATCCGGCAACGCCTTTCGGCTGCGCGAAGATCTGCGAGCATCTGAACTTCAAGCCCGAGCTCTTCTTCAGCTGGGACCACGCCTTCGACGGCGTCACCGAGCTCGCCGAAGCGCAGGGAGAGACGCCTGAGGCACACGAGCTCGTGGCGCTGCCTCCGCGCTACGACTTCTTCGAGAAGAAGCCAGGGCAGAAATAGACCACTTCAAGCGTCCGCCTTCGGGCGGGCGCTTTCCTTTGGAAAGGACCTTTCCCCATGCATATGCCTGTCCCGCCACAGCTCCATTTTCCCTCGCCCTATGAGCGCCCCCATGTGGCACCTCTCAGAGCTGAGCTTATCGAGCGTCCTGATGGCGCGAGGATCGCTGCCTTTGCCTATGGGGCAGATGCGCCCTGGAAAGAGAATCCAGAGGATGCACCCGTCCTCTTCCTCCATGGAAATGGCGAGGAGCATGGCATATTCGGACCGACGATCGATGCGGTCGTGGCAGGCGGAAATCCTGCCATCGGTGTCGATTCGCGTGGCCAGGGCAAGAGCACACGGGGATCAGAGCATCTCACCTATGAGCTCATGGAAGCAGATGCCCTTGCCGTGATGGACGCATGGGGCATAAGCAAGTTCCACATCCTCGGCTTCTCGGATGGCGGCATCCTGGCCCTTCTTCTGGCACGCGACTGTCCTGAGCGGGTCCTCTCCTGCACGGCATCCGGCGCAAACCTTTCGCCCGAGGGAATCTACAGCGACGGCTGGGATGTTGAGGGTGCAGCACGCGAGCTCGACGAGTGGGCAAGCTGGACAGAGTCGCTCGATCCGGCAGGTGCCATAGACCCTGCGCTTTTTACTCCTGCCGCAGCAGAGGCACGCACGACCGCAGACCTCCTTCGCCTCATGGACGAGGAGCCCCATATCGAGGCAAAGAGCCTCATGTCAATCTCCTGTCCGACCACGATCATGGCGGGAGAGAATGACGTTATAAAGCCCGAGGAGACCGAGGCTATCGCCTCTGCCATCCCAGGCGCAGAGCTTGTGATTGTCCCAGGCCATGGCCATACGCTTCCGAAAGAGGCGCCCCAGGATGTGACGGACGCGCTCTTCCGGACGATGGTAAGGGCCTGCGAGGAATCCTAGGCTTCTTCGAGGATCTTCCCCAGGCGCTCGAGCATCGTGTCGATCTCAGCGTTGGTGATGACAAGAGGAGGCAGGAAGCGCAGGATCGAGTCGCCGATGTGGTTCAGGATGAGGCCTGCCTCAAGGCCCTTGTCTACAGCCTCAGTCGCAAACGGTACATCGAGCTGGGCTCCACGCATGAGGCCATGCCCTCTGACCTCGGTCACATGTGGAAGCTTCGCGAGGCCTTCTGCCAGATGGTTTCCTGCCTCGATCACGTGCTCGCCGATGTCCTCCTTGACCATCTCCTCGACGCAGGCACGTCCTGCCGTCGCCGCAAGGCAGTTGCCGCCGAAGGTCGAACCATGGTCGCCCGGATGCATGAGCGAAGCGACCTCTTCGCGAGCGCACACAGCACCCATCGGGAAGCCGTCCGCGATGCCCTTCGCAAGGGAGACGATGTCAGGCTCGATGCCGGCAAGCTGGTAGGCGAAGGGAGCGCCGGTACGGAAGAAGCCGGTCTGCACCTCGTCGATGATGAGCATGAGGTGGTGCTCAGAGCAGAGCTCGCGAGCACGCTTCAGGAATGCTGCCTCAGCCGGCCAGACGCCGCCCTCGCCCTGGATGCACTCGAGCATGACAGCACAGAGGGGACCGGTGCCTGCCGGAGGATTCACGATGGCAGCCTCGAGGGCATCCGCATCGTTCAGCGGGAAGGCCGCAAATCCTGCTGGCATCGGCAGGAACGACTTGTGGAAGGCTGCCTGGCCGGTCGCTGCAAGCGTTGCGAGCGTACGTCCGTGGAAGCTCCGCTGCGCTGTCAGGATGCCCGTAGCGCCGCCGAGCTCCTCTTCGCCCCAGCGGCGTGCGACCTTGATGGCGCCTTCGTTTGCCTCGGCACCGGAGTTGCCGAAGAAGGTCTGCCACTTCGTGCCGGTAGAGCCCGTGATGTGACCCTCTGCATCCGTCGTCTTCGAGAGCAGGTCCGAGAGATCATGCGCAAGCTCCGCCCTGTTCTCCGCATAGAAGTAGTTGCTTGTCTGCCAGACCTTGCCGACCTGCTCGGCGAGGGCATCACGCACGACCGGGTTGCAGTGTCCCAGAGAGACCGCGCCGACGCCTGCCAAGAAGTCGAGATATTCCTTGCCCGTCGAGTCCACGAGAGTGGATCCATGGCCAAGCACCGGCTCGATCGGGAGCCGGCCATAGGTATGCATAACGTACTCGGCGTCTTCTGCCATGAAATCAGCCATATTGCTACTCCTCATCCTGTACAATCATCGTGCCGATGCCGGCATCCGTGAACACTTCCAGAAGCAATGCATGCGGGAAGGTGCCATTGAGCAGATGGACTTCCTTGACGCCGCCTTTGAGCGCTTCTACGACCGAGGAAATCTTCGGAATCATGCCTGCTGAGAGCGTGCCGCTTCCCAGCAGCTCTTCTGCCTCGCTCTTCGTGAGCTGCGAGATCAGCGATTCCTCATCCTCCACATCGCGGAAGAGGCCATCCACATCCGTGAGATAGACGAGCTTGTCGGCACCGAGGGCGCTTGCAACCTCTGAGGCTGCGACATCGGCGTTGATGTTGTAGAAGCCATCCTCTCCGCAGCCGACGCTTGCAATGACGGGGATATAGCCATCATCGAGCACCGACTCGATGAGCTCGGTATTCACGTGGGTGATCGTGCCGACTCGTCCCAGCGCGGGATCGGTCTGCTCCACCTCGAACGTCATGCCATCTGCACCCGAGATGCCGACACCGACATTGCCGTAGGCGTTGAGGCCACGGACAAGCGTCTGGTTGACCTTGCCGATGAGGACCATCTGCACGGCTTCCATCGTCTGATCGTCGGTGATACGGAGTCCACGCTCGAACTTCACAGGGATATCGAGCTGCTTCAAGAGGGCATTGATGGCCTTGCCACCACCATGCACGAGCACGATTCTCAATCCCATGAGCTTCATGAGCATGAGGTCGCCCACGACCTGGCGCATGAGGTCTGCATTCTCCATCGCAGCGCCGCCGTACTTCACGACGACCGTGCGGCCGTTCATCTTGTTGATCCAGGGCAGGGCCTCGGTCAGGACCTCTGCTTTCTGTGCGGCTTCGCTTCTGCGCTTGCGCTCTTCTGCCTTCATTGAAATATCCTTTCCTGAGCGCTAGCTCCGGTAGTCGCCATTGATCGAAACGTAGTCATGCGTGAGGTCGCAGGTCCAGATGCGGCAGTGCGCGCTCCCCTGCCCGAGGTCTATGGCTATCGGCACCTCGTCTGCCTTGAAGCGCACGAGCATGTCATCCTCATCGACCGGAACCGGCTGTCCCTTGCGGCAGACCGCAACACCCAGAAAGTCGATATCGACCTTCGTCTGGTCGAAGGGAACGCCGCACTTGCCGGCTGCGGCTGCAACCCTGCCCCAGTTCGCATCATTGCCGAAGACGGCGCACTTCACGAGCGGCGAGTTCGCGATGGCACGCGCCACGGTCTCTGCCTCTGCGTCTGTCCTGGCGCCGACGCAATCGACCGTGATGAGCTTCGTCGAGCCTTCGCCATCTGCCGCGATCTGGCGCGCCAGCTCCTGGCAGAGCTCCTTCAATGCTGCCGCAAAGACGGCAAAGTCCGCCGAGCCTTCCTGGATCTCAGGGCCACCAGCCGCCCCTGTTGCCATAAGGAAGCAGGAGTCGTTCGTCGAGGTATCGGAGTCGACTGTGACCTTGTTGTAGGAGTCCTGGACCGCAGCAAGAAGCGCTGCATGCGCTGCCTTCTGCGAGACATTTGCATCGGTCGCCACGACGGAGAGCATCGTAGCCATGTTCGGCTGGATCATGCCGGAGCCCTTCACGAAGCCGCCGAGGTGGATCTTCGTGCCCGAAGGCAAGGTCCCCTGAAGTGCTGCCTCCTTCGGGTGCGTATCTGTTGTCATGACTGCCATGGCCGCATCATGCGCGCCTTCAGCGGTTGCTGCGAGCTTTGACACGGCTTCCGGGATGCCCGACTCGAAGGGCCCCATCTCGAGCTGCGGGCCGATGACGCCGGTCGATGCGACCTCGACCTCGCTGTCTTCGCAGCCGAGCGCCTCGGCGAGCATATGGGCGGATTCTTCTGCATGCGCGAGTCCCAGCTCTCCTGTCGCGGCATTCGCGATGCCGGAGTTGAGCATCACCGCACGGATCTTGCCTGTGGCAGCACGCTTGCGGTCGAGCTGGACCGGAGCTGCGCAGAACTGGTTCTGCGTGAACGTGGCGGCGCAGATAGCCATCTTGTCGGCGACAACGACAGCCAGATCGAGCCTTTCGGGATTCTTCCGGAAGCCAGCGTGGACGCCAGAGGCCATCACGCCTTGAGCGGCACAGACACCGCCTTCTGAGGTTGAGAAGCCTTCCGGCATGGCCCCGGTAGCAGAGACAGGGACCGCAATAGGTTCATATGCATTCATTTGTTTTTCAGGCCTTTCGAGCAGAGGCAGCTTCTGCTGCCGGATGGACGGAGACGTGCAAGTTATGTCTCCTCTGCCCGCGACCGATCATGCCAGGGGCTGTATGAAATCGAGCCCTTCTGTTTCCGGGAGGCCGAAGACGGCGTTTGCGCACTGGATTGCCTGTGCCGCAGCGCCCTTGCCCAGATTGTCGATCGCGCAGGAGACGATGGCCATGCGTCGTCGTCGCGTATCGAATCCAAGGCCCACCTGGGCACGTGCGGAGCCAGCCACAGAGGCAGTCTGCGGCATCTGGCCCTGGGGCAGCACCTCGACAAGGGGCTCCTTCTCATAGCGTGCTGCATAGGCACCAAAGAACTCATCTGCCGTGGCATCTTCTGCCATGGGCAGATAGACGGTAGCCAGAAGGCCGCGCTTGAGCGGAGCCAGGTGCGGCGTGAAGACGACAGAGATGGGATGTCTGGCAGCAGCCGAGAGCGTCTGCTCCATCTCAGGGGTGTGCCTGTGATGGGCAACGCCATAGGCCTCGACGGACTCGTCGGCGTGGCAGAAATGAGTGCGTGCATTGGGCGTCCTGCCGGCACCGGTGACACCGGAGATGGCATCGGAGATCACAAGGTCGCCAGAAACGAAGCCTGCTTCGAGCGCCGGCACCGAAGCAAGCGCCGTCGCCGTTGGATAGCAGCCAGGAGCAGCCACCAGCACGGCCTTGCCGTTTTCACGCTTCTCGGCGAGCTTTGCAAGGTCTTTGCGCGCTAGCTCGGGCAGCCCATAGACCGCCTCGTCCAGAAGCTCAGGAGAGGTGTGCTTGACGCCGTACCACTCCTCATAGACTGAGGCATCCTTCAGGCGGTAGTCAGCAGAAAGATCGATGACGGAGACGCCAGCTGAAATAAGCGCAGGCGTGAGTGCCAGAGACGCCGTATGCGGCACCGCGAGAAAGGCGACATCTGCTGCTGCGGCGATATCCTCTGCGACAGGTGCCGAGAAGGCCAGGTCCGTGATGCCGGCGAGGCCGGGATAGACCTCGGCGAGCTTCGTGCCGACAAGCTTTCTGTCTGTTGCCATCGCCAGTTCGAAGGAAGGATGGCGGAGAAGGAGCCTCACAGCTTCGATGCCAGCATAACCAGTAGCACCTACGACGCAGGCACGTATGCTCTGGGACATCACCAACACCTCATCTTTCCTTGAATCTCATGTATGCACAGTCACGTATCAGGCGGCTTCGATTTGTTGCAAGCATCCTAGCACGCATGAGGTGGATGAGCCCCGCAAGCTTGCGTTGTTTTCCTTCTGGACACATTCCTGCAACAGTGCGGATGCAGGTGCCGAGTAGAAGTTAGGACAATCTATCCATTATTCTGCATAGCTTCATCGGCACTCGGGAACGTGACCGTGATGGTCGTCCCCTCGCCGAGCTTGCTCTTGAGATCGATCTTCGCGTTATGGAAAGCGGCAGCATGCTTCACAATAGCAAGGCCGAGACCTGTTCCTCCGTTGGAACGAGAGCGGCTCTTGTCGACACGGTAGAAGCGCTCGAACACCTTCGGCTGCGCCTCTTCGGGGATGCCGATGCCGGTATCGGATACCGATACGGTCGGACGACCCGCTATCTGATACACCCAGACGTATACCTTGCCATTTACGCGGTTGTAGCGGATAGCGTTGTCGCAGAGATTCGATACCATCTCATCGAGCAGCCCCGCATTGCCGACGACCATGCACTTCTGCCCTTCGAGCGTAAGGCGCACACCGGCACGCTTTGCCTTGTCCTGGAGGCGGTCCGTAACGTCTCCTGCAATCTGGTAGAGGTCGCATTCTGTCTTGGGGCCCAGGAGCTGCGAGTCGCCCGCACGCTCCGACTCATCCATCTTGGAGAGCGTCAGGATGTCGCTCACAAGCGACGAGAGGCGCCTGGCCGAGCTGTAGATGCGTCCGGCGAACTCAGGGATGTCCTCGGGACGGGCAATGCCGTCACGTATCAGCTCAGCAGCGCCCTGGATCGAGGCAATCGGTGTCTTGAGCTCGTGTGTCACGTTCGCCGTGAACTCGAGCCTATAGGCGTCAGCATCTCTCAGCTTGTCCATCTGGGCTATGAGCTCTGCCTGCTGGTCGTTCAAGCGGTCTACCAGAGGCTCAAGCTCACGGTAGGGAGCCTCTGCCTTGGCAGCTGTCGTATCGATATCAAGTATGGGCTTCACGAGGCGCTTCGAGAGCATGCGGCTTGCCGCCCAGGCACCGAGCACGACGAGCGCGACAATCGAGACAAGAAGGCCGATATCGTGCGTGAAGATCGCTGTCACGGACTCCCGGTCCTCAGAGAGCCTCAGGACGTCGCCCGAGCCAAGCCGCTGCGCGTAGTAGAGCGAGACATTGCCTGCGGTATCGGAGGGGCGCTCGGTCTCCCCGGTGCCAGAAGACAGAGCCTCCTGGATCTCCTGTCGGTCTGCGTGGTTCGGCAGGCTCGAAGCCTCGAACTTTGTGTCGTAGATGACCGTGCCGTCAGGAGCGACGAGCGTCGCCCTCATCTTCTGCGGTGTCAGCATGCGCACGATATCCTGATCCGTATCGGTCGTATCGTCGGAATTGAGCGATGCCGCTATTGTTGCGCACTGGTCTGTCAACTCATGCTTTGCATCGTCGACGAGCGTCGCATGGAAGACAAAAGCCGCCGCAAGCGTGGCCACGACAGCCACGCCCACGGCGAACATTGTGAGCGCTCTGAAGATGATGCTGGAAAGAGACCGGGCCTCATGCTTCTCAGCCATGCTATCCCCTCAGACGGTACCCCACGCCTCTGACCGTCTCGATCAGGTCGGCTGCATCTCCTAGCTTGGAGCGCAGCGTCTGGACATGGACATCGACCGTGCGCGACCCGCCATCGAAGTCCCAGCCCCAGACACGCTGGAGCAGGGTCTCGCGCGTGAAGACCTCGCCCGGCGAGCGCATCAGGAACTCAAGCAGATCGAA
The DNA here is from genome assembly GCF_036408795.1 of Olsenella kribbiana. Classification (NCBI taxonomy): domain Bacteria; kingdom Bacillati; phylum Actinomycetota; class Coriobacteriia; order Coriobacteriales; family Atopobiaceae; genus Olsenella; species Olsenella kribbiana. The sequence continues at coordinate 126,980 of NZ_JAZGJP010000001.1, read as the reverse complement.
TTCCCTCATCGTGAGCTGGAGCTCCTCGCCGTTCAAGGTCACTTCACGCCTGCTGGGCCAGAGCGTGAGCGGCCCGCACTTCAGGACCTCGGCGTGCTGCGACTGCGAGTGCTTGCCGACATGGCGGAGCATGACGCGGACACGGCTCACCATCTCCATCATGCCGAAGGGCTTCGTGAGATAGTCGTCTGCACCCATATCGAGGGCACGGACCGTATCGAGCTCGGTATCCTTCGCCGTGAGCATCATCACGGGAACATCCTTGAGCTCAGGCGTCTGGCGGATCCTCTTCAGGATCTGGATGCCGTCGGTATCGGGCAGCATGATATCGAGGAGGATGGCATCAGGCACGCGTTCAGCGCATCCGCGCCTGAACTCGACATCGGAGTCGAAGCCTCTGGCATCGATGCCCGCCTGCGTCAGCGCATAGATCGTGAGATCGCGGATATTCTTGTCGTCTTCGACGTAGTAGACCACAGCTAGTCCTTGTCCCCCATCGTGCGGCCGCGGTAGCTTCCCGTAGCCCTGAAGATTGCCCAGTCAGCAATGCTCTGGGAGTGGTCGCCCATGCGCTCGTAGTATTTGGCGATGGTAAGGACTTCCGGAGCGACAGCTGCCGGCTCGGCACCAGTCTTCAGCAACTCTACTACATCGCTGCGGATCTTTTCAAAGAGTTCGTCGACGCCGTTGTCAAGCGGGAAGACCTCCTCGGCCATCTTAACGTCTGAGCCCTCGAAGGCCTTGAGTGCCTTCTCGACCATGCGGGCAACCTTCTCGGCGAGCTGCGCCAGCTCGGGAGCAAGCTCGGAATGTGCGATATCGTACTCTTCGATGAGAAGGGCTGTCTCGTAGGCCATCTCATCGATGCGGGCAAGGTCTGTGATGGAGCGGAAGCAGCCCGTGACGAGACGCAGGTCGGATGCAAGCGGCTGTTGCAGGAGCATGAGGTTCATGCAGGAATCCTCGATGCTGCGGCGGAGCCTCTCGGAGTCATTGTGGCGGTCCTGGACATCCTTGGAGGCGCCGGAGTCCGCGTCGCCCACGGCGCGTGCCGTATCGCGAATGGACTGGACAACCTGGTTGCCAAGCTCGGTCATGTGCTCGGACAGGGTATTGAGCTGCTTGAGATATGCGGTTCTCGACATATTAGCCAAACCTTCCTGTGAGGTAGTCCTCCGTCTGCTTTTCCTTCGGTGCGGTGAAGATCTGCGGCGTCGATCCGCACTCGATGAGCTTGCCCAGATAGAAGAAGGCAGTCACATCGGAGATGCGGGAAGCCTGCTGCATGTTATGGGTGACGATGATGACAGTATGCTCCTTGGCAATCTGCTGCGCGAGCTCCTCGACAAGGCCGGTAGAGATCGGGTCGAGAGCGCTTGTCGGCTCGTCCATGAGGAGGACATCCGGGTTCACGGCAAGCGCACGTGCGATGCAGAGACGCTGTGCCTGGCCGCCGGAGAGCGAGAGTCCGGAATGGTCGAGCTTGTCCTTGACCTCATCCCAGAGGCCGACGCCCTTGAGCGTGGACTCGACGATTCCGTCAAGCTCGGACTTCGAAGGACGGCCATGACGGCGGAGGCCATAGGCCACGTTATCGTAGATGGAGATGGGGAACGGATTCGGCTTCTGGAAGACCATGCCGACACGGCGCCTCAGCTCATAGACATCGATGTCCTTGTAGACATCGGTCTCGCCGAGCTTGACGGTGCCTGTGACCTTGCAGCCCTGGACACGGTCATTCATGCGGTCGAGGCAGCGCAGGAGCGTCGACTTGCCGCAGCCTGAAGGCCCGATGAAAGCCGTGATCTTGCCGGCAGGCATGTTCACGGAAATGTCGTGGAGGGCCTGGAAGTCCCCATAGAACAGGTCGAGATGCTCGACCGATATTGGTGTCGCCATTATCCAAACCTTCCCGTCAGATAGTCGTCGAGACGCTGGTCCTTCGGATGGGAGAAGAGCTCTGCCGTCTCGCCGGTCTCGATCATGTCGCCCAGAAGGAAGAAGGCGGTGCGGTCGGAGACGCGCATGGCCTGCTCCATGTTGTGGGTGACGATGATGATGCACATGCCCTGCTGCGCGAGGTCGCGGATCGTCTCCTCGATCGCGAAGGTGGCGATCGGGTCGAGGGCCGAGCAAGGCTCGTCCATAAGGATGACATCAGGGTTCATGGCAAGGGTGCGTGCTATGCAGAGACGCTGCTGCTGGCCACCGGAGAGCGCATAGGCAGAGCCATAGATCTTGTCCTTGACCTCATCCCAGATGGCAGCCTGCCTGAGACTCTTCTCCACAAGCGCATCGAGGTCTGCCTTCTTCGTGATGCCGTGCTTCCTGGGTGCGAAGGCGATGTTCTCGTAGATGGACTTGTGGAACGGGTTCGGCTGCTGGAACACCATGCCGACATGGGTGCGCAGGGAGAACGTATCGATCTTGTGCTGGTTGATCTCCGTGCCGTGGTAGTAGATCTCGCCGCCGATCCTGCAGTTCGGAATCTCGCGGTTCATGAGATTGAGGCAGCGCAGGAAGGTGGACTTGCCGCAGCCTGAAGGGCCGATGAGGGCTGTGACGGAGCCGAGGCCGAACTCGAGGCTCGTGCCCTTGAGGGCACGCTTCTCTCCGTAGTCGACGGTGACATCGACTGTCTTGATGGCTGCCTCGCCTCCAGCGTAGCTGCTCTTGCCTGCCGGCGTCACGAGCGATGCTGCCATGGTCTGATTCATGCTCATTCGGCCGTCATCTTCTTCCCCATATGCTTGCCCACGATGCGGGCGATGATGTTGAAGGCAAGGATGCAGACCATGAGGACTGCTGCGGTGCCCGCAGACACGGCAGAGAGGTCAGGCACGACGCCCTCGGAGTTGATCTTCCAGATATGGACGGCAAGCGTCTCGGCAGGCCTGAACACGTTGAGCGGGTTCGCCTGGCTCGTGATCGGTGCTGCCCAGTTGAGAGCCGGTGCCGACTGGCCTGCCGTGTAGATCAGCGCTGCTGCCTCGCCGAAGACGCGTCCTGCGGAGAGGATGACGCCGGTGACGATGGCAGGCATGGCGGCAGGGATGAGCACCTGGGTCGTTGCCTCCCAGCGGGTGAGGCCGAGAGCAAGGGCAGCGTCCCTCTGGTCGCGCGGCACTGCCTCGAGCGCCTGCTCGATGACGCGGACCAGGATAGGCACATTGAACATCGTGAGCGCGAGGGCGCCAGAGAGGATCGAGAAGCCCCAGCCGAACTGCAGGACGAAGATCAGCATGCCGAAGAGGCCGACGACGATCGAAGGGAGGCTCGAGAGCGTCTCGATCGCGGTCTTCGCGATGCTCGTGACAGGACCGACCGGTGCGTACTGCGTCAGGAAGATGGCACCGCCAAGAGAGATCGGGAGCGAGATAAGTAGCGTCAGGATCAAGAGATAGAACGAGTTGAAGAGCTCAGGTCCGATGCCACCGCCTGCCTTGAACTGCTCAGGCTTCGCCGTAAGGAAGTGGATATCGAAGAGCTTGCAGGCACCCGAGACGACGATGTAGGCGATGATCGCGACAAGCGCGATGAGGATGAGCACGACGATAGCGGTCAGGATGCCCGTTGCGATCTTGTCCTGGGTCTTGGCCATCTTCGTGGACTTCGTCGCCGTGAAGGCCGTGGCCTTCGCTTCTTCGCTAGTCATTCTTGGCCGCCCCCTTCCTGCCGATCAAGTGGACTATCAGGATGAAGAAGAGCGACATCACGAGAAGCACGAGAGCGAGCGACCAGAGGACATCGTTGTAGACGGTGCCCATGGCCTCATTGCCCATGCCCATGGTAAGGACGGACGTGAGGGTCGCTGCCGGCGTGAAGAGGCCCTGCGGCATCTGGGCTGCGTTGCCGACGACCATCTGGACGGCAAGTGCCTCGCCAAAGGCTCGGGCCATGCCCATGATGACAGCAGTCAGGATGCCCGGAAGCGCAGACGGGATCACGACGTGCAGGATCGTCTGCCACCTCGTGCAGCCAAGGCCGTAGGAGCCATCGCGATAGGCCTCAGGAACAGCGGCGAGAGCATCGGTGGAAAGCGACGTGACCGTCGGCAGGATCATGAAGGCAAGGACGATCGAGCCTGCCATGATGCCGTAGCCGGTGCCGCCTGCCCAGGAGCGGACCCAGGGGACGATGATGGAAAGGCCGACAAGGCCGAAGACGACAGACGGGATGCCCGTGAGGAGCTCGATCATCGGACGGAAGACCTTGCTGCCGAAGCCCGGCTGGATCTCGACGACGAAGATTGCTGCGCCGAGCGCGAACGGAAGCGCCAGCACGCAGGAAAGGAGCGTGACAGCAAACGAGCCTGCGATCATGGGGAGAGCTCCCATGAGCGGCTGGCCATCATCGCCTGTCTGGTGCGGGTTCCAGGTCGTGCCCGTAATGAACGAGCCGAAGCTGATGCCGTCTGCCGTGAAGGTCGCAAGGCCTCTCGAGCAGACCATGAAGATGAGCGTCACGACAAGAAGAACGACGAAGAGCACGCAGGCTCCGGTCAGGATCTTTCCCTTCCGCTCTATCCGGTACTTCGAGGAGGAGCCTTCGGCTATGCTCCCCGCAGCACCTGTACTGTTAGTGGACACTGTTCCTCCTGAAAATTGCAGCTGCATGGCAAGACGGCACCTGGCGCATGTGCGCAGATGCCGCCTCGCATGCCGCTAAAAGGCGGCTGGGCCAAAGCCCTTACTTGTTCGTGACGTTGCCGTCTGCGTCACGGGCGACCTTCATGCCAGTGACAGGGATGTAGCCCGTCTGCTCGACGAGGGAGCCCTGGACATCGTCGGAGAACATGTAGTCGATGAAGGCCTGCGTGGTCTCGTCAGGATCTGCTGCGGTGTACATATGCTCGTAGGCCCAGATCTTCCAGTCGTTGGTCTCGACGTTGGCTTCCTTTGCCTCGACGCCGTCGACCTTGAGTGCCTTGAAGGTGTCAGCGAAGTAGGAGAAGGCAAGGTAGGAGATGGCACCCGGGGTCTGGGCGACCATGGATGCGACGGTGCCGGAGGAATCCTGCTCCTGCGGCTTGAAGGACTCGGGGACCTTGTCGGAGCCGAGAACAGCGGACTCGAAGGTTGCACGGGTGCCGGAGCCGGAAGCGCGGTTGATGACGACGATGTCCTGATCGGAGCCGCCCACGTCCTTCCAGTTCGTGACCTCGCCCATGAAAATCTTCTTGAGGTCGGCCATGGAGATGTCGTCGACCGTGACCTCAGAGTTCACGACCGGGCCCATGCCGACAACGCAGACCTGGTTGTCCTTGAGCTTCTTTGCGTCATCCTTGTTGGAGAGCTTCTCCTCGGCGAAGACATCGGAGTTGCCGATCTGGACAGCACCCTGGGAGATCTGCGTGATGCCCTGGCCGGAACCGCCACCCTGGACCGTGATCTGGACATCCGGGTAGGTCTCCATGAACTGCTCGGATGCAGCCTCGACGAGCGGCTGGAGTGCCGTGGAGCCGACAGCGGTGATGCTGCCGGACAGATTCTTCGTCTCGCTCGAGCTGGAGTCTGTGGTGGACGTGCTGCCACCGCCGCAGGCGGCAAGGCCGAGACCTGCGAGTGCTGCAGCGCTTCCGCTCATAGCAAGGAAGCCGCGACGGGTAAGGCTCTTTGACATATCTGTCCCTCCTGAGACTGGGCAGCCCTTCGTGTATATTCGGAAGTTCCTGCATGGTGCACGGCTGCCCTCTGCTGATTTGAATGCTAGGGCCTGAAAGAGCTCCGAAATCTGCGCCCACCCGTCTATTACGCAGCTTTGATACCGGCTTACATGTCCTTTACAATCCCAGTTCAGCGACTCTGTTTATATAGGGAAGCCATTGCGTGGCTTCCACAAAGGCAGTTTTCCTGCACGGTTCTCTCCCCCGGCGCACCTCCTCTGCACACTCTGTACATAGTTGTCTAGGTACCTTGACATCTATTTGCTAGGTACCTAACATTTTATAGGAAAAAACATTTGCTCACCTTGCGATTCCACAGGCGGGCCCGAGAATCAGAAGAGGTGAAACATGGCAAACGGAACGGGGGCACGCTGCTGCAGGCCCCCTGAGCATCGTTCAGAATCGACAATCGAGCACAGCATCATGCAGGACTTCGGCTACTTCGGTCACTTCATGCATGTGCACAGCGGCGGCAGGAGCGGCAAGCAGCATATGCTCATCAAGCTCAGCCTTGCAGGCGGCACGCTCCAGCAGCGCGACCTCCAGAACTCGGAGCCGATCAGCTCCGCATCTCTGTCCGAAGTGCTGACGAAGCTCGAGCGTGAAGGCCTTATCGTGCGCACGCGCTCCGAGAAGGACAGAAGGCAGCTCGATATCACGCTGACCGATGCTGGCTGGAAAGAGGCAGAAGCGCTTGCCAAGCGCCGGCAGGCATTCGAATCCCATGCGTTCGATATCCTCACGGACAACGAGCGCACGCAGCTGCTCGAGACGCTTGACCGGCTGGTCGGTCATTGGAATGAACTGGAAGACGAGAGAAAGAAGGCGATGCCGGAGTGAAATTGACCCGAAGCATCAAGAATGCGATGGAGGCGGGCACGGACAGCACGCTTCCAGAATACGGACTGAGGGAGATAGTGCATACGCTGGCGCAGTCGCTGCGCGAGTACCGCAAGTATGCGTGGGAGACCCCTTTGCTCGTAGCCTTCGAAGCCATCATCGAGTGCACCATTCCGTTCTTCACGGCGCAGCTCATCAATCAGATTGCAGCAGGAGAGCCGCTTGAAGGCATCATCCCTTCTGCTGTCATCTTGATCTGCCTCGCCCTGGTCTCGCTTGCGTTCGGCACCGCTGCAGGCGTCACCTGTTCCATCGGTGCGACCGGCCTTGCCAAGAACCTGAGGCATGACCTGTTCCACAAGATCCAGGGCTTCTCGTTCGCCAATATCGACCGCTTCTCTACAAGCTCGCTCGTGACGAGGCTCACGACCGATGTCACGAACGTCCAGCAGGCCTACATGATGATCATCCGCATGGCCATCCGCTGCCCGATGCTTGCCATCTTCTCCATCATCATGGCATTCATCTCCGGCGGCCCCATGGCAGTCGTCTACGTGATCGTCGCCTTTTTCCTTGGCTATGCCATCTTCAAGATCGCGCTTACAGCCATGCCGATCTTCCGCCGCATCTTCCGCAAGTACGACCGCCTGAACGATTCCGTCGAGGAGAACGTCTCCGGCATCCGCGTCGTCAAGTCCTATGTGCGCGAGGATTACGAGAAGCAGAAGTTCAATGAGGCTTCCGGCACCCTCTATCATGACTTCGTGCACGTGGAGCGCATCCTTGCCTGGAACACGCCTCTCATGACGCTGGCAGTCGATATCATCTACACCTTCGTCATCTACTTCGGCTCGATGGCCATCGTCACGACCCAGTCGCAGGCCATGGGCGTGGGCCAGCTCTCCGCGCTCATCACCTACGGCTTCTCTCTCCTCATGAGCCTCATGATGTTCTCCATGGTCTTCGTCATGATCACGATGGCTGAAGAGTCCTCGAGGCGTATCTGCGAGGTCCTGCAGGAGAAGCCGACGCTTGCCAACCCCGAGCACCCGATCATGGAGGTGCCAGACGGCTCCGTCGATTTCGACCACGTGAGCTTCAAGTACTCCGAGAAGGCAGAGCGCCCCGCGCTCAAGGACATCGACCTCCATATCAAGAGCGGAGAGGTCATCGGCATCCTCGGCGGAACCGGCGCCTCGAAGTCGACCTTGATCCAGCTCATCAGCCGCCTCTACGATGCGACGGAAGGCACCGTCAAGGTTGGTGGCCACGATGTGCGCGACTACGATCTCGACACGCTCAGGAATGAGGTCGCCGTCGTGCTTCAGAGGAACGTCCTCTTCTCCGGCACCATCAAGGACAACCTCCGCTGGGGCAACCAGAATGCGACCGACGAGCAGATGCTCGAGGCCTGCAAGCTTGCCCAGGCAGACGAGTTCATCCAGCGCTTCCCTGACAAGTACGACACCTATATCGAGCAGGGCGGCACGAATGTCTCTGGCGGCCAGAAGCAGCGCCTCTGCATCGCCCGTGCCCTCCTGAAGAACCCGAAGGTCCTCATCCTCGACGACTCCACGAGCGCTGTCGACACGAAGACCGACCGCCTCATCCGCCAGGGCTTCAGGAGCTTCATCCCAAGCACGACCAAGATCATCATCGCGCAGCGCACCTCCTCTATCGAGGATGCCGACCGCATCGTCGTCATGCGTGACGGCCAGATCGATGCCATCGGCACGCACGACGAGCTGCTGCGCACGAACGACATCTACCGCGAGGTCTACATGACCCAGAACAAGCAGTCCCACGACGAGAAGATGGGCATCCTCGAAAAGGATGCCGAAGCAGGAAAGGAGGCCACGAAGTGAGCGAGGAAGCAACCAAGAAGCAGCAGGCACCGGGCCGCGGCCATGGTGCACAGAATCCCGGCACAACGTTCAAGCGCATCATGTCGCTTGTCTTCCACTACTATCCTGGCCTCGTGACCATCCAGATCCTCTGCATCGTGGCAGCCGCCATCATCGCCTCGGTGCCTTCGATCTTCATGCAGCAGGCCATCGCCGTCGTCGAGGACACGTTCCAGACCGGCGACTGGGCAACGGCGCAGCCCCAGATTCTGCGCATCGTCCTTACGCTCATCGGATGCTACGTCGCCGCCCTCGCTTGCAACATCGGCTGGACGCAGCTTGGCGCCGTCATCTGCCAGGGCACGATGATGAAGGTCAGGAACGAGATGTTCTCTCACATGGAGGACCTCCCGATCCGCTACTTCGACACCAACAAGCACGGCGACATCATGTCTCACTACACGAACGACGTGGATACCCTGCGCCAGTTCATCGGTCAGTCGCTCCCGAACCTCTTGACGACCATCATTGCCATGATCTCTGTCGTCTACATCATGTTCTGGTATTCCGTGCCGCTGACGCTTGTCGTCCTGGTCATGGTTGCAATCATGATGGCCCTGACACGTGTGCTCGGCGGCCGCTCTGCCCACTTCTTCCTGGCGCAGCAGCGTGCTCTTGCGGCCGAGGAAGGCTTTGCCGAGGAATCCATGAACGGCCAGAAGGTCATCAAGGTCTTCACGCATGAGAAGCTGACCGAAACTGACTTCGACAAGGTGAACGAGCAGCTCTTCCAGGCCTCGAAGAACGCGAACATCTACGGCAACACCCTTGGCCCCATCCTCATGAACACGGGCAACCTTGCCTACGTAATCGTCGCCCTCGCAGGCTGCATCTTCCTTGTCGCCGGCATCCCGAACCCCTCGATCTCCGGCATGATCCTGGGTATCGACATCATCGTCCCGTTCCTGAACCTCACGAAGCGCTTCGCAGGATCGATCGGCCAGGTCTCCCATCAGATCAACTTCGTCGTCATGGGCCTTGCCGGTGCCGAGCGCATCCTCTCGCTTCTCGACGAGGAGCCTGAAGAGGACAACGGCTATGTCACGCTTGTCAATGCCAAGCGCGCCAAGGATGGCTCGCTCGAGGAGACGGACGAGCGCACCGACCTCTGGGCCTGGAAGCACCCGCACGAGGATGGCTCTGTCACCTACACCCAGCTCGAGGGCAAGGTCGACCTCTACGACGTGGACTTCGGCTATACGCCCGAGCACATCGTGCTCCACGACGTGACAATCCATGCGAAGCCGGGCCAGAAGGTCGCCTTCGTCGGTGCGACCGGTGCCGGCAAGACGACGATCACGAACCTCATCAACCGCTTCTACGATATCGACGACGGCAAGATCCGCTACGACGACATCAACATCAACAAGATCAAGAAGGCAGACCTGAGGCGCTCCCTCGGCATGGTCCTCCAGGACACGAACCTCTTCACCGGTACCGTCATGGACAACATCCGCTACGGCAGGCTCGACGCGACAGATGACGAATGCGTCGCAGCTGCCAAGCTCGCAGGCGCCGACTCCTTCATCACGCGCCTTCCTGAGGGCTACCAGACGATGCTCAGGGACAACGCCGCTTCCCTTTCCCAGGGCCAGCGCCAGCTCCTCTCGATTGCCCGCGCCGCTGTCGCAGATCCCCCTGTCATGATCCTCGACGAGGCAACATCTTCGATCGATACCCGTACGGAACAGATCGTCCAACGCGGCATGGATGCCCTCATGCAGGGACGCACCACCTTCGTCATTGCCCACCGCCTCTCGACGGTCAGGAACTCCGATGTGATCATCGTCCTCGACCATGGCCGCATCATCGAGCATGGCACGCACGACGAGCTCATCGCCCAGAAGGGCACCTACTACCAGCTCTACACCGGCGCCTTCGAGCTCGAATAGCCGAGGGTTCCAGAGAGCGTCCGGAGCCGGGCAGATGGCCCGGCTCCTTTCATATAGTCTCTTATCGCGGGTATCTTGGTCGCAGGGGAACTACAAGGAGAGGAAAATCATGAGCGAATACTTTGGAAAGGATGTCCCGAAGCTCGGTTTCGGCCTCATGCGCCTGCCGAAGCTTGAGGACGGCACGATCGATATCGAGCAGACGAAGCAGATGGTCGACCGCTTCCTGGCGGCAGGCTTCACCTACTTCGATACAGCCTATGTCTACGCGGGCTCTGAGGATGCAGCGAGGCAGGCGCTCGTCGAGCGCCATCCGCGCGATTCCTACACGCTTGCGACGAAGATCAACGCAATGGCGGCATGCACGGACGAGGAATCCTGCAAGAGGCAGTTCCAGACATCGCTTGACCGCACACAGGCAGGGTATTTCGACTACTACCTGCTCCATGCCCTGCAGACCTCGAACTTCAGGAAGTACGACGACTACCACATCTGGGACTTCGTGCACGAACAGAAGGAAAAGGGCCTCGTGAAGCACATGGGCTTCTCCTTCCATGCAACGCCTGAGCTTCTGGACGAGCTCCTTACAAAGCACCCCGAGGTCGACTTCGTGCAGCTCCAGCTGAACTACGCCGACTGGGACAATCCATCCATCACGAGCCGTGCCAACTACGAGGTAGCACGTGCCCATGGGAAGTCCATTGTCGTCATGGAGCCTATCAAGGGCGGAACGCTCGCAGCGCCGCCTCAGCAGGTCGCCGATATCCTCAAGGCAGCCGAGCCCGAAGCGTCGCTCGCCTCCTGGGCCATCCGCTATGTCGCCTCGCTTGACGGTATCATCACGGTGCTTTCCGGCATGTCGGACATGCAGCAGATGGAGGACAACGTCTCCTATATGGAGCACTTCAAGCCGCTCACAGATGACGAGCAGGCAACGATCGGGCGTGCACAGAAGGCGCTCGCCGAGATCAAGCAGGTGCCCTGCACGGCCTGCCACTACTGCACGCCGGGCTGCCCTGTGCACATCCATATCCCGGAAATCTTCTCGGCACTCAACCGCGAGCTTGTCTGGGGCCAGACGGAGCTTGCGAAGAAGGGCTATGAGGATGCAACGAAGGAAGGCGCCCTTGCCTCGGCCTGCCTTCACTGCGGCCAGTGCGAGCGCGCCTGCCCTCAGCAGATCAAGTGCATGAGCTGGCTCGAGCGCGCAGCAGAGGCCTTCGAATAGGCTTCCAGAAACCTGTTCTGATAGCATTCAGGTAGCGCTTTGCATAAGGTGTCCACCAATATGCATGATTTTGTGCATGTGGCGGACACCATTTTTGCAACTTGTGGCCTTTAGCTGGATAATCGCCAATCATGTCGGCTTCGGGAGTAGTATAGAGAACATGAATTGACGAGAAGTAGCACTGCGCAATCAGCCAATTCCAGATCTGCAAACGGACCTGATAAGGTCCCCGACGAGATTATGGGTTAGAAGAGATGCGAACACCTGCAAGATTCTTTCGCCATGCCGCTGTAGCAGCCATCACGGCTGCCCTCGTGGCAAGTTCGGTGCCTGTGGCAGCATTTGCTGAAGACACCGACCTCGAATCGCTCCAGAATGCCGCTATCGCGGCCGGCGAGCAGTACGACCAGGCCCAGCAGGAGCTGGACAGCCTGCAGCAGCAGATAGACGACAACGAGGCCCGCATCGAGGAGATCGAAGACCAGCTCCCCGAGCTCAAGGCAAACGCCTCGAACGCTATCGCCACGTCCTACAAGATTCACCAGGACCAGAACTCCCTTCTGGCCCTGCTGCTTTCTGCCGACACGTTCAATGACTTCATCACGCAGCTCGCGTACCTGAACCACATCGTGGGCAATGCGACGAACGATATGAACGATCTTGTCGCAGCTCAGCAGGAGCTCACGCAGAAGCAGGCCGAGCTCTCGCAGCAGAAGGCCGACGAGGAAGCCAAGGTCCAGGCCGCCAAGGATGCCTATGACAGCGCAAATGCTGCCATCGAGGCTGCCAAGGAGAAGGCCATGGAGAACGCCGCTGCCCAGGAAGCAGCCTATGAGGCCGAGCAGGCCAAGGGCCAGCAGGATGCAACGGTGACCGAGATCCAAGAGGCAACACAGGACAGCTCCTCCGACTCCTCTGCTCAGACGAGCACGCAGGCACAGGAGACGTCCTCCCAGAGCCAGCAGCAGGACACCTCCTCCCAGAGCTCTGCCCCCCAAGCCTCCGCTCCCGCCTCTTCGTCTTCTTCCTCTTCGAGCGCAGCGCCAGCCGCGAGCTACACCTACGTCGAGGCATCGATGTACGGCGAGGGCGATGGCCTCATGTATGGCACGACGGCTTCGGGCGATACGCTGACGCCGACCTCCATGGGCGTCGCAATGAAGACGATGCCGCTCGGCACGATCATCGAGATCACCTACAACGGCAGGACCGTCACTGCTGTCGTGAACGACCGTGGCCCCTACTCCGGCAACCGCCAGATCGACATGCAGCCTGCAGTCGCATCTGCCCTCGGCTTCTCCGGTGTCGGCACGGTCGGCTACCGCGTCGTCAGCTAGGCGAACATACATCCAGAACACAAGGAAGGCGGCTCTCCTCGGAGGGCCGCCTTCTTCATGAAACGCTCTGTCTGCTCAGCTCAGCGCCGGTTCTGCTTGCGCTCCTTCATGATGTTGCGGACAATCCAGAGTCCCAGGAAGAGCGCCAAGAAGAAGCCGACGAAGCCGATGATCGGGATGCCGAAGATGACAGGCTGGATGCGGGCATAGTAGATGACCGAAGAGCCGATGAAGAGTCCCGCCACGACGATGCCCATCGTCAAGCGGTCTGCTGCAGCAGCGAGATCGGATATCGGGCTTGTCGTGTCCGAGAAGTCGAGCTTCATCCTGAGCTGGCCGCGCGTAAGCATCTTGGCGGCAAGGCCTGCCTCCGATGCTGCCTCGAGAAGGCCATGGGAGGCTGCCTCGGCCTCACGCGCGTAGGTCTTCGCTTCCTTCTGCACAAAGTCGAGCGGCGTCTCATGCGCACGGATATGGTTCTTCACGATCTCGATGATGGAGACACCAGGAAGGAAGTCGTTCACGACGCCTTCGAGCGTGACAAGGCTGCGTGCAAGCATCGTGACCGTGCCCGGAAGCTCGATTCCGCTCTTCCTTGCCATAGCTATGAGTGAGTTCATGAAGGCAGCGATATCGAGGTCGTCCAGATCTGCCGCACCATAGTCCTCGATGATCGCATCGAGGTCCTCCAGGAGCTGTGCATGGTCGACCTTGCTCGTATCTGAGACGGCGAAGCGCAGAAGCCCGTTCTTGAGACGTGCCGAGTTCCTCTCTGCGACAGCGAATACCATCTCGCGCGTCGCATCGCGGTCATGCGATGAGAGCCTGCCCATGATGCCGAGATCGATATAGACGATCTTGCCGCCTGAGATGATGATGTTTCCGGGATGGGGATCTGCATGGAAGAAGCCATCGTCGAGCATCTGCTGGGCATAGTTGTCGATGAGCTTCATGCCGATCTCGTTCAGGTCATAGCCATCCTCGGCCAGACGCTTCGTGTTCGAGATCGGTATGCCGTTCACATAGTCCATCACCACGACATGGTGCGTGCACCATTTCATGTAGGGCTTGGGGCAGCCGATGAACTTCACGTTCGCATTGTTGTGGCGGAACTCCTCGAGGTTCTTCGCCTCGACGAGGAAGTCCGTCTCCTCGCGGAATGAATGCCAGAGCTCCTCGATGACAGAGCCGAGATCGAGCACCTGCGTATCGGGGAGGAAGCGCGAGGCATAGCGGGCAAGGCGGCGCATGATATCGATATCCTGCGCCATCGTCTCCTGCACATGCGGGCGCTGGACCTTCACGGCGACAAGCTCGCCGGTAATGAGGCGGGCCTTGTGGACCTGGGCAATCGAGGCAGAGCCCAAGGGGACATCGTCGATTGCATCGAAGATGTCCTCAATCGGTATCGTATATTCGGACCTCAGGGCCGAAAGGACGGCATCCCTGTCCATCGGCTCGACATTGGCCCTCAGCTTCGTGAGCTCCTGGCAGAACGGCTCAGGCAGGATCTCGGAGCGCATCGAGAGGATCTGCCCTGCCTTCACAAAGGTAGGGCCGAGCTCTTCGAGCATCTTCCTGAGCGTCACCGGCGTGAGGCCGTGCAGGATATCGTACTTGCGCACGACAGCAAGAATCTCGCCCATGCGCTTCCTGCGCGAGGCGCGCGTCCCGCTCTCATATCCGCCCTGGCGGCCGCCGAGAAGCCCTATCGTCTCTTCGAAGGCGGCATCCTTTATGCCCTCGTAGGCGTCCTTGCCCTCGGCGGCTGCCTCTTCATCTGTCTTCTTGGAGCTTGCTCCGGCTTTTCCGGAATCTGCCACGCTCTACTCCGTCTTGCTGTCTGCGTCCCCGGTCTCGGCGTCTTCGACATCGACGTCGACCTTCACATGGGAGGCTTTCGCCGCATCTGCCATCTCCTGGACCTTGCGGACGAACGCGTCGCGCTCCTCATCGGACATGGAGTCGATCTTCGACTTCAGGGCACCATCCGAAACGCCGTCCACGACGTCGCGCGTGCGGTGCCTGAGCTCCTCGTTCAAGGCCTGGCCCTGCTTCACGGTCTCCTCGCCCTTGCGGATGAGATCGTCGAGCATCTCCGTGCTCTTGTCGCTTGCGGTGGCAACGGCACCGACGCCTGCCAGGAAGATCTTGTGCGCAGTATCGAATGCATCGAATCCGGACATGGCAGCTCCTTATCTCGAACAACCAATATGCATTCTTTCTACCCGAAGAGCGCGTCCAATTTCTCGCCGTTTCCGGAGGCGGCCCCTATGCGTGCCGGAATGGAGGAAAAACCTGCCACAGAAATGTCAGCCGTATGCTATCCAGCAGGATGCACTTGGTAACAGTTGAGATAATTTCCGGCTTTTTGCAGAGCTGTATCAGACTGAATAGCTACAGTGTTCGCATCTATACATCTCGCCTTCGCTGCTTCGGCAGGAGGGCGCATCTGTGCCTTGGCGCAGGTGCCGAACGATGGGAGCATGTAGATGGCTCGCGTGTTCAACTTCAACCCAGGTCCGGCAGCAATGCCCGAGAGTGTGCTCCAGGAAGCCCAGTCCGAGCTTCTCGACTACCAGGGCAGTGGCATGAGCGTGCTTGAGATGAGCCATCGATCTCCGGAGTTCGAAGAGATCCTCCAGGATGCCAAGGCAGCCCTCAAGAAGCTCTATCGCATTCCTGACAACTGCTCGATCCTGTTCCTGCAGGGCGGCGCCACGCTCGAGTTCGCAGGCGTGCCGATGAACCTCATGTTCACGGGCCATGCCGGCTACATCGTGTCTGGCAACTGGTCGAAGAAGGCCTACAAGGAAGCTGCCAAGTATGGCACGGCAGACCTTCTGGCCTCCTCTGAGGATGCGCACTTCGACCATACCGCAACGATTTCCGGCCCCGTCGACCAGAGCCTCGACTATGTCTATCTCTGCCAGAACGAGACCGTCTATGGAACGATGACAAAGGAGCTGCCGGAGACGGGCTCGGTCGATATCGTGGCCGACATCTCGTCGATGTTCCTCTCCTGCCCGCTCGATATCTCCCGCTATGGCATGCTGTATGCGGGCGCCCAGAAGAATGGCGGCCCTGCCGGCGTCACGGTCCTGATTGTCCGGAACGACCTCCTCGAGAAGGCACCGGCACGCGCCGACATCTGCCCGCAGTACCTTGACTGGCACGTCGAGGCAGAGAAGGACTCGCTCCTCAATACGCCGAACACCTTCGGCATCTATCTCTGCGGCAAGGTGTTCCACTGGGTCGAGAAGACCGGCGGCCTTGAGGCCATGGGCGAGCGCAACTGGACCAAGATGAACAAGCTCTACGACGAGATCGACTCCTCCAAGCTATACAGGGGCCTGGCAAAGCCCGAGGACCGCTCCATCTCGAACGCCGTCTTCACGACCGGCTCCAAGGAGCTTGATGCGGCCTTCGTGGCAGGCGCCAAGGAGCGCGGCATGGTCGGTCTCAAGGGCCACAGGATCCTGGGCGGGATGCGCGCAAGCTGCTACAATGCCGTCTCTCCTGAGGCAGTGGATGCCCTCATCGCCTACATGAAGGACTTCGAGCAGGCAAACGCATAAGAGCCTGATTTCTCATAGATTCGAAAGGAACGCATCCATGCGCTATGTAAAGGTGCTCGACAACATCGCAAAGAACATCACCCGAGACGGCGTGGCCGAGCTCGGCGAAGGCTACGAGAAGACCGACGACATCAACAAGGCAGATGCTATCCTGGTCCGTGCCTCCGACATCCACGGCCTCGACTTCGGGCCTTCGGTCCGCTGCGTCGCCCGCTCCGGCGCCGGCGTCAACAACATCCCGCTCGAGGAGTGCGCTGAGCGCGGCATCGTCGTCTTCAACTCCCCCGGCGGCAACTCGAACGCCGTGAAGGAGCTCGTTGTCGGCATGATCCTCGTGAACTCCCGTGACACCCAGGGCTCCATCGACTGGGTCGAGGACCACACGGACGACCCCAACATCGTGAAGGATGCAGAGCGCAACAAGAAGGCCTTCGTAGGCCATGAGCTCATGGGCAGGAAGGTCGGCGTCGTGGGACTCGGCGCTGTCGGCTCGAAGGTCGCCAATGCCCTTGTCGCCCTCGGTGCCGATGTCTATGGCTACGACCCGTATCTTTCCGTCGAACATGCCTGGCAGCTCGACCGCTCCGTCAAGCGCGTCGAGAGCCTCGATGACCTCTGCCGTGGCGCCGAATATCTGACGCTCCATGTGCCCGCGAAGGAAGACACAATCCACATGATCTCGACCGAGCAGCTGGCGCTCCTCGCACCTTCTGCGATGCTTCTGAACTATGCCCGTGCCGACATTATCGACGAGGACGCCGTGGCAGCAGCCCTCGAGTCCGGCCAGCTCGGCAAGTTCATCTGCGACTTCGCGACGCCGAAGACGACGAAGATGCCACGCACGACGATTACCCCGCACATGGGCGCCTGCACGAACGAGGCCGAAGAGAACTGCGCGCACATGGCTGTCGGCGAGATGAAGGCCTACCTCGAGATGGGCACGATCAGGAACTCCGTGAACTACCCTGCCTGCGACCTTGGCCCCTGCAAGGCAGGCGGCCGTGTCGCCCTTCTGCACAAGAACGTTCCGGGCATGATCGGCAAGATCTCCTCGATCCTCGGCAATGCCACGGCAAACATCCAGAGGATGGCAAACGAAGCACAGGGAGCGCATGCCTACACGCTGCTTGATACCGACGTGCCCCTCGATGAGGGCACTGTCGATGAGCTTTCCAAGATCGATGGCATCTACCGTGTCCGTGTCATCAAGCCGGCACGCACTGCCTAGCGAAGGAGATTCCATCCTATGCATGCCTATCCGATGAGCTGCCTTCGTCCTGCGCCTGACAAGGCGTCGACATTTGCAGCCCTTCCCTACGATGTCTTCGACCGCGCCTCCGCCAAGGCCTATGTCGAGGCGCATCCGAAAAGCTTCCTTGCTATCGACCGTCCCGAGACCGCCTTCGGGCCCGGCCAGGACATGTATGCCCCTGAGGTCTATGCAAAGGCCAAGGAGCTCCTGGACGAGCGCATCGAGGACGGGACGCTCGTAGCCGATGGCAGGAAGTGCTACTACCTCTATAGGCTCGAGCAGGCAGGACGATCGCAGACGGGCATCGTCTGTGCCGCTGCGGTCGATGACTTCGTCGATGGCACGATCCGCCGCCACGAGAATACCCGTGCCGACAAGGAGAAGGACCGCATCGACCACATCGCGGCCCTCGATGCACAGACGGGTCCGGTATTTCTTGCCTACCGCGACAATCCGGTCCTCGCAATCATCTTGAATGCTGCGATGTCGGGACGTCCGCTCTATGACTTCACGGACGAATATGGCGTGCGCCAGACCGTCTGGAGGGTTGCCCGCCAAGACGCTGTCGATGCAATCGAGGCCATGCTCGAGCAGATTCCCTGCGCCTACATCGCAGATGGCCACCACCGTGCGGCAAGCGCCGTGAAGGTGGCCCTTGCCCGCCGCGAAGAGCATCCGAACGCAAGCTCCAAGGCTCCCTGGAACTTGGTCCTTTCCGTCCTCTTCCCGGCCTCCGAACTCAAGATCCTGGCCTACAACCGTGTCGTCGAGGACACGGCAGGGCTCACGGCAGACGAGCTCCTCGCCGCTGCAAAGGATGCTGGCTTTGCCGCAGAGGGACCCTTCACGGAAGCGCCCGAACCTGAAGAGCGCCACACGTTTGCCCTCTTTGCCGGCGGCTCCTGGTATAGGCTCTCGCTCACCCTCACCCCAGAGGAGGAGCAGGACCCTGTCGCCTCGCTTGACTGCTCGCTTCTCCAGGACAGGTTCCTCTCTCCTGTGCTCCACATCGAAGACCCGCGCCGTGACCCCCGTATCAGCTTCGTCGGCGGCATCGAGGGGACAGAGGCTCTTTCGAAGGCAGCAGGCGATGCAGGCTGCGCATTCTCGCTCTTCCCCACGAGCATGGACGAGCTCATGCGCGTGGCCGATGCAGGACTCCTCATGCCTCCGAAGTCGACTTGGTTCGAGCCGAAGCTCAGAAGCGGCCTCTTCATCCGCCCGCTTTCCGGCATCGACCCCGAGCTTGCGATGAAGCAGGAAGCAGGAGAGGCCTAAAAGCCCCAACAGAGATACGCTGGCGGCTCCTCCGGCATGCCGGGGGAGCCGTTCTCTGTCTCAGCTACAATGAAGGCACGAGCAGACTCTCAGGAAGGATCCAAACCATGGGGAAGAAGCGCACGGTTCTCGTTGGTCAGTCAGGCGGCCCCACTGCCGCAATCAATGCAAGCCTTGCAGGCGTCATCGCCTGTGCCCGCGAAGCCGGCGCCCATACCCTGGGCATGCGGTATGGCATTGAAGGACTCTTGGAAGGCAGGACTGTTGACCTCGATGCGGCAGCCCCTGATGCCAAGGCACTCGAGCTTCTTGCACTCACGCCCGCCAGCTATCTTGGCTCCTGCCGCTACAAGCTCCCGGACTATCAGGAGGACGAGACGCCCTACCAGAAGCTTTTCGCCCTCTTCGACGAGCTTTCCGTCGACGCCGTGCTCTATATTGGCGGCAACGACTCTATGGACACGATCTCGAAGCTTTCAGCCTACGGTGCCGAGAAGGAGAGCCCGATTCGCTTCGTCGGCGTCCCGAAGACGATCGACAACGACCTCATGGCCACCGACCATACGCCTGGCTACGGCAGCGCCGCGAAGTTCATTGCAACCGCTGTCGGCGAGATTGCACGTGACGCCTCCGTCTACGACCTCAAGAGCGTCGAGGTCATCGAGATCATGGGCAGGAATGCCGGCTGGCTCGCCGCAGCAGCTGCCCTTGCCTCATCTCCTGAGCTCCCCTGCCCCGACCTCGTCCTCCTGCCGGAGGTGCCGCAGACAGAAGAGCACATCGTGGAACGTGTCGCTTCGCTCCTCGAGCACAAGAACACTGTCGTGATTGCCGCCTCCGAAGGCGTGCGCGATGCCTCGGGCAAGCTTCTCTGCGAAGCGGACGGCGCCAAGGCGGCAAAGGATGCCTTCGGCCATGAGGCGGCGCTTTCCGGCACCTGCCGCTACCTCGCAGGAGTCTTGAAGCGCGAGCTCCATGTGAAGACACGCGGCACGGAGCTCTCGACGCTCCAGCGCGCAGCAACGCATTGCGCTTCTGCAACCGACCTCGCAGAGGCCAAGAGTCTCGGTGCCGCCGCCGTACGTGCTGCCTTTGCCGGCTCCACGGGCATCATGTGCACGATCGAGCGCGTGAGCTCTCTTCCCTACCAGACGAAGATCGGCACGGTCGCAATCGCCGATGTCGCAAACGAGGAGCGCACCGTTCCTGCCTCCATGATTGCAGCAGGTGGCATGCACGTGACCGATGCATACCTGAGATATGCCCGTCCCCTCATCGCGGGAGAGCCGCATCCACTCTGCGTGGATGGCATGCCGCTCAGGCTTCCTGCCTTGGATGCCGCTTCCTGCTAGGCGTCTTCTCCGCCATCACCTTCGCAGCGGTAATGGCCTGCATGCTCGAGACCGACCTCGATGAGCGTTGCCACATGGTCGTCGTCGAGCGAGTAGACCATCCGCTGCCCATCGCGCTTGGAAGCGACGATGCCACGGTCCTTGAGAAGCCTCAGCTGGTGCGAGATGGCTGACTGGGAGACATGGCAGAACTCCTGGAGCTCGCCGACCGAACGGTTCTGGATGCTCAGGGCGCAGAGGATCTGGAAGCGCGTGAAATCGGACAGCGCATCGAAGATTTGCGTTGCTCCATATACGATATCGTCGTCAGCTATCGCCGTCTCGAGATAGCGCTTCTCTGTTTCGCCCATCAGCAATCCCTCTTTCTCAATATTTCCAATCAGTATACGCTCTGCGGCGTTTTCAGGTCCGATATGCCATCCCGCGTATGCCATTCCAAACGGTGGGGTAGGTAAAAAGCATCTGCATTCTCTGCGCTCCAGAAGGAGACGGGAGGCCTGGATGGAGAGGCGCACGCAAAAGCTCGCGGCAAGAGCCCAGCTCTTCGCCGTGCTTGCACTCTGCGCCACCATACTTGTCCAGGCAGGGCTTGCCTCCGCGCTTCCTGCGCTTGCCGCAGGAGCGGCAGCTGCAGCAGCTGTCCTCTGTGGGGCCGCCGCAGCAGGCATGGCACAGGGCGATGCAGGAGGCACGTGCACATCGAAGGAGCATTTCATGGACGAGCAGCATACAGATACCGAACGCAAGGCAGAGGTGCCCGCCCCTGCCCCGAGCGCGCCGGCGACTCCGCTCTCCACGCTCACGGCAGAAACGATCACCAAGAGGCTTCTTGGAGCAGAAGATGCGATAGCAGAGCTCAAGGCCCAGGTCGGCGACATCGCGACCCGGAAGGCCGCCGCCCTCGGCGAGAGCCAGCCAGACGAGCAGCAGAAGGTGCAGACCCGTCCGCAGGCGCCGACAGAGCTCGAGCTCTGGTATGCCCGCATGCTCGAGGAGGCAGGCCTTTTCGACAAGGACATTGAGCTTCCCCAGACGACAGCCGTGCTGCTCCATAGGAGCCATCTCTTCTATCTCCGCGTCATGCAGCCGCGCGTCCCCTTCGGGACGAAGCTTGCTCTCGTTCGCATCGAGGCAGCGCTCAACGCACTGCTCTTCACAACAGGATTCCACAAGGACGATGCACCCCTGACGGAGAGGGAGTGCTTCCGCACGAACCAGAGCGTCGCCCGCTCGATCACCTCGCAGGTCCCGACCATCTCGGACAAGCTCCCCACCATCGATGAGCCATTCTCTGACGGCGAGTGGGCAGTGCGCAAGGGCATAGCGACAGAGCTCGAGAGCTTCCGCCTCCCCTACAGGCTCGAGGCAGGATACCGCGTGAACATGCATGAGGGACGGGTGCTCTTCGAGCTCGAAGCGACGCCTGCCACCTGCTTCCCGAGGAGCGCCTGGGTGGATGGCCTCGGCAGGGTCGTGCCGACGACGCAGTTCATGCGTGCCCGCGAAGCAAGCCAGTATGCGCTGAGAGTAGGTCTTCTTCTTGCCGCAGGCGCCTTCCGCTGCTCCCCTGCCGTAAAGGATGTATTCGTCTCTGCCATGGAGACGACGGGCACGAAGCGCAGCTGCCTCTATACGGTGCACTTTGACAGGAACCGCTTTGCTCTCCTCGATATGGAAGAGATCTCGGATCCCTGGGCTGTCTTCGCATCGTTCGATGCGCACATGGATGCACCGTCCGAAGCCCTGAATCCGATACCTCAGGAGCTGTCTCTTTCGGACGTCCGCTTCTGCCCCGCATTCCGCTACGAGCCAGTCGCCACCTCGAAGAGAAGGATCTTCGGCGCCTCTGCAAAGGCGCTCGGCTGCGACCATGTCTCAGGCCTTGCCATCAACGAGGACACGGCCAGGATCCAGGCAGCAGAAAAGATTGGAAGGAACCTCGGCACGACCGCTGAGGAAGCAGTCCATGCCATCCTTTCCGTCACGAAAGACATGGAGGACGAAGGCGTCCAGGATGCTGCAAAGCGCACGATGGGCCACATCATCGATGGAAGCCTGGATTCTTCAGATGCGCTCTCCATCGAGGATGACTTCATCTCGGGAGACGCCCTCACACGCGCCGTGGAGCGTGCTGAAGGCTTGGCACGCAAGCAGCAGTACTCAGATGCCGCAGCAATCCTCAGAGACGCTCTCAGGGACTATGAGGGCGCACACAGCCTCGCGGATACCGAGACCTCGGTGCACCGCTTCTTCAGAAGCTACTGCGACCGTGCGCTCTTCAACCGCCTCATGGCAAACGAGGGGCAGAAGACCATCCTTGTGCCCGATGCCTACTACCAGGCGCGCCTCATGCTTGCGCAGGCAGCGCTTGCCGGAGGCGAGGCAGAGGAGGCAAGGCGCCAGAGCGCATCGATGATAGTGCTCGCGCCTATGGACACCTCTGCCTATCTCCTCCATGCGCAGGCACAGACCGCCTTGGGCGACCTCGAAGGAGCGAAAGAGACGCTCATCCTTCTTCTCGAGCACGCCTACGACCCCGAGACGCTTGGCAATGCCTATGCAGCGCTTGCCCAGATCTTCGAGCAGATCGGAGATGAGATGGCCTCTGCCGCCTCGTGGCGCAGGTGCACGCGCTTCGTCTCCTCCTCCTACCTCATGGCCGTCATGAACCTGAACTCGCTCTCCCAGAAGAAGCCGACAGAGATGGCAAAGATGGAGACCGACGAGGACGTGGACTACGTGCTCGCCTCCCACAATGTGCCGGCAGCGCCAACCGAGGAAGTCTCGGAAGCCTTCGTCCTTGCGATGCGCGCTGCCTTCGATGCCGAGGTCTTCCCCGTCGCGAAGAACTTCGTCGATGTGCTTGCGATGCTTTCAGGCGACGACGTCGTGCTCGATATCAGCCGCTCGCTCGAAGGAGAGCCCGACCGCTAGCATCAGATCCGGCATGCATGAAAGAAGGCCAGGACGCACGTCCTGGCCTTCTTCGTATCGCGTCTGTGCCTTGAGACCTTAGAGGTCGAGATTCATGAGGCGGGCGATGCTCACGATGTAGATCTTGAGAGCGAGCTTCAGCTGGTCCTCGAGGATGCCCTCGTCCGGACCATGCTCGATGCCGACCCACTCAGGCGTCTCCATGCGGGAGTCGTGCGGGCCGAAGGCGCAGGCGTTCTTGAAGTGGCGGGCATAGGTACCGCCGCCAATCGTGAACGGCTTGTCGTCGTGTCCCGTGAACTCGTTGTAGGTCTTGACGAGCGTCTGGATCTCGGCCGAGTTCGGGTCCGTGTAGAACGGCTCGACCTTGCGCTCGGGATGGAATGTGACGCCGAAGCTCTTTGCCAGCGTCTCGAGCTTGGAGTCGAGCTCTTCGCCCGTGACAGAGGTCGGATAGCGGCAGTCGAGCGTCTGGGAGTAGCGGCCGTCCTTGAGATGGATGACGCCACCGCAGCTCGTGAGGGCACCGAACTTCTCGTCGGATGTGGCGATGCCCATGCCCGATCCGTCGCTTGCCGCAAAGATCTTCTGCTCGAACTCGAAGAACTCGCGCTCGTCACCCTCGACGAGGTCGTTTGCCAAGAGATAGGAGACGAGCATGCCGATAGCGTTCTTCGTGCCTTCGGGCATCGAGGCATGTCCGCCCTTGCCGTGGGCCGTGAGCTTGGCAAGCCCCTCACCTGCAGGCTCGATCGCGATGCCCTCTGCTGCCGGAAGCTTGTCGGCATCGGCCTTGAGCACCAGCTCGGCCACACCGGGGATAGCGTTGGAGGCTGTGCCGGCATCGAAGGAGACGATGCGCTGGGCAACCGGTGCTGTCGTGAAGGCGCAGCCGTAGAGGCCCTTCTCGCCGCAGATCAGCGGGAAGTCTGCATCGGGCGTGAACAGGAAGTCAGGCTCCGGATAGTGGGCCAGATACCACTCGACATCCTCCATGTTCGTCTCTTCGTTCACGCCGACAAGGCAGCGAAGGGTGTACGGGATCTGCTCGCCCGAAAGCTGTTCCTTGCGTGCGAAGAAGTGTGCCGCATAGAGCGAGAGCGTGAAGGGGCCCTTGTCGTCGAGGACGCCGCGGCCGAGAAGGTAGCCTTCCTTCCTCGTCACATGGAGCGGGTCAGTATGCCAGCCCGTGCCGAGCGGCACGATATCGGTATGTGCGATTGTCGCTATCTGCTTGTCGGATGCCCCTGGAAGGTCCGCATAGCCGATATGGCCGCCGCAATTGTGCGGCTCGAGTCCTAGGCGCCCGGCAACTTCGAGCGCACGTTTGAGCGCCTCATAGGGGCCCGGACCGAACGGCTTCTCTTCATCGGCATGCGCCAGATCCTCTACGGATTCGACCTGCACGAGATAGTCGATGTCACGGATCACGTCGTCCCATACCTCATCCACATAGGCGTCGACTTCTGCGCGCGTAGGTTCTGCTGACATGTGATGTCTCCTTTCAAGGCACATCTCGATCGTCTCTGAACCATCCCAGTGTACGATACTGAACGCAGCAAAGCAGAAATATGCGGAAGGTCATTACCGTGAGTTCATCTTCGCCTGACAAGAAAGCTCTGGCGCCGGCAGCGCCCGAGAGGCTCTGGCCGCTCCCCGAGAAGGCCGCCATCTTCGATTTCGATGGCACCGTCTCCGATACGGCGTCTCTCTGGGAGGAGGTGGACCGCGCCTTCCTTGCAAAGCGCGCCATCCCCTATACGGTCGACTTTCCCCGGCAGCTCTCTGCCCTGGGCTTTGCCGAGGGGGCACGCTACACGGTCGAGCGCTACCACCTCGACGAGGATCCGGACGATATCGTGGAGGAGTGGATGCGCATGAGCCGAGCGCTCTACATAACGAAGGCCGTGCTCAGGCCTGGCGTGACAGAGTACCTCGAAGCGCTCCAGCGAGCGCACATCCCCTATGCGCTCGCAACGACCAACACGCCCGATCTCCTCGAGTCCATGCACAGGATCGATATCCAGAAGTGGTTCCCCGTGAAGGTCTATGGGCAGGAGGTCGCACGCTCGAAGGCCTTCCCCGACATCTACGAGGAGGCAGCGAAGAGGCTCGGCGTGGCACCATCTGGCTGCATCGTCTTCGAGGACCTCGCCGAAGCCCTTCTTTCAGCCCACCGTGCCGGCTGCACGACCTGTGCCGTCTGCTCAGGCGATGCCCTCCAGGACACGAACGAGGTACGCCGCATCGCCGACATCTATCTCGAAGACTGGCGCGACATCCCGCTCGGCACAGACTAGGTCGGAAACGCCTGACAGCACAATCCCTCTTTATATGAAACGAGAGGCTCCTCGAAGAGGAGCCTCTCGGGCATCACAGAGATATGTCTTGTCTGAGACTAGATCTTGCGAACGTTGGAAGCCTGGAGCTTGCCGTTCTGGCCGGTCGTGATGTCGAACTCCACAGCCTGGCCCTCGTCCAGGGTCTTGAAGCCATCCATCTGAATCTCGGAGTAGTGGACGAACAGATCGTCGCCGTCCTCACGAGAGATGAAGCCGTAGCCCTTGTCGGGGTTGAACCACTTAACAGTACCTTGAGCCATGACGTGCCTTTCTTTCATTTGCCCTGACAGGGCAAAACACAGTGCGCTTGCGCGCGATACCTGCGCCCTTAAGAACGCGTTGTCTATGATACCCTAAGCGCCCTTCGCGAAACCCGACAATCTCGCTCTGGCATCTCTTTCTTGTGACAGGTCAGAAAAAGTGCAGGTAGATACCTTGTCAAGTAAGACGGTGTCGCCATTCACGGATTTATATGGCCGCTCGGCGTATCCGTCCGAACCCAGACGCATAATTTATTCCCTTAACCTTCCGCTGGCTGGCCCGAGAAGTTGAGGCCATCCGTGAGCTCTGCTGCCTCCGCGAGCGTGAAGCTGTCATCGGCGAAGAGCGCAAGCGCAGACGAAGCGCGCTTCCTGGCTGCGTCATAGATGTCCCAGAAGGAATCGGTCGACTCCTCCTTCGTGAACGGATTCGTCCACGAAGCGTGGCCCCTGTTGTCGAAGTCGCTCGTCTCCTCCGCGCGGGCCCGGTGCGCCATCGCGCGCTCGAGCGAATACGGCTTTCTTGTCGCAAGCTTCTCGACAGTGCCGAGCACTCCTGCCTTCTGGCCATTCTTCGAATAGAACAGATGCTGCACGACGCGGAAGTCATGCACAGCCTTCACATAGAGGTTCTGCGGCGCATAGAGGCCATAGACGCTCTGGAGCACGAGCGCATACATGCGGCCCACGGCTTCGAGCGCCGGCTCGTCGAGGCGCAGCACCTCGCGGTAGGGCTTGTAGGTCTGGACTGTGCGGTGAAGCTTCGTATAGAGCACCATCTCGTCGAAGTCTCGCTCGATCTCTGCGTGCACATAGGAGCCGGCAGAACGGTCAAGCCCCTCGACGCCAGCATCGCAGAACGCATACTGCTCGGCATAGACGAGCGGATGCATCGCGGAGTCGAGGAGATAGTGGCAGAGGAACCCGAGCGCATAGGCACGCCCGCTTGCACGGTCGCTGCTGTCGAGCGCCTCATAGGCCAGGCGCATCGCGCAGATGAGCGACGTCGGCCTCTCATGGTGCATCACGTCGCCGACATTGCGGAAGTCCTTGAGCGCAGGATCGATGAGGGTGTAGAAGAGCGGGTCCGGTCCCTGGTTGCCGAGAAGGAACGCATCGCGCTCGTCTGCCGTCATGCCGATCGTCGAAAAGCACTCGTCGTAGACGTCCTTGCCGAAGAAATCGTGCGTCATTATTGCAGGCATGGAAGCTCCTCACATGATCCTTACCGAAACAAGACCTGCCGCTTACCAGTTCAGGCCTTCAGTCCGGTAAGACGTTACCGTACTGTGTTCATGGGTTTTCTACCCCAACGCACATCTCCGGATGCGGAGGTGCGCATTTCGCTAGAAAGTCCATGGCACACGAGTCTATCCCATTGCTTGAGAGGGACCGTGCACGACACGGTGGAAGGCGGAAGACCTATGGCACAGAAATTCACGAAACGCGAGAAGAGCTGGATTGTCTACGACGTCGGCAACTCGGCACTTGTCCTGCTCTCGACAGCGCTCATCCCGATCTATTTCAACAGCCTGGCAGAAGGAAACGCGCTTGTCGCCTGGAGCTACGCCCAGACGATCGCTTCCCTCGTCATTGCCCTCCTCATGCCGTTCCTGGGCTCTCTTGCCGATATGCAGGGCATGAAGAAGAAGTTCATCATCGGCACGGTCGGCACAGGCGTCATCGCGACCTGTGCCCTTGGCATCCCCACGACGTGGCTGCCGTTCCTCGTGATCTATATCATCTCCTCGATCATGCTGAACAGCTCGCTCGTCTTCTATGACTCGCTGCTCGTCGATGCCACGACAGACGAGCGCATGGATGAGGTCTCCTCCCAGGGCTATGCCTGGGGCTACATCGGCTCGTGCGTGCCCTTCATCTGCTGCCTTGCCATCGTGCTCCTGCTCCCCTTCGACATCTCCGTCCGTGCAAGCATGCAGCTCTCCTTCATCGTCACTGCAGCCTGGTGGCTCGCGTTCACGATCCCGATGCTCAGAAACGTCGACCAGACGCATTACAAGCCGCTCGAGCGCCATGCTGTCTCGAAGGCAATACAAGGCCTCGGCAAGACGATGAAGAGCATCGCCGCCAACAAGCCGATGCTCTACTACATCATTGCCTACTTCTTCTACATCGACGGCGTCCACACGATCATAAATCTCGCCACGAGCTACGGCTCCCAGCTCGGCATCGACTCGACGCAGCTTCTGCTGGCGCTCCTCGCAACGCAGTTCGTTGCCTTCCCCTCTGCCATCATCTACGGCAAGCTCGGCACGAAGGTCGGCACGAAGAAGATGATCCTTGTCGGCATCGTCGCCTACGGCTGCATCACGTTCTACGCTGCCTTCCATCTCCAGACCGCGATCGACTTCTGGATCCTGGCCATGGCCGTCGGTCTCTTCCAGGGCGGCATCCAGGCGCTTTCCCGCTCCGAGTTCGCAAAGCTCGTCCCGAAGGAGAACTCGAACGAGTACTTCGGTTTCTTCGATATCTTCGGCAAGTATTCCGACATCATGGGCACGCTCATTGTCGCTGTCATGACGCAGCTCACGGGCATGGCAAACCTCGGCGTCTTCTCGATCGCAATACTTTTCGTCGTCGGCTTCATCTTCATGCTGAAGGTCCCGGCAGACGCGCACGCAAAGGCGTAAGCGAGCCGGCGGACAAATCCCGATCGATAGCAGGAAGGCCAGGGCAGACGCCCTGGCCTTCCTTTTCATCTGTCTTATGCAGCTTCTAGCGCTTCGTGTGCCTCTCGATATCGTCTCTCTCCCATGTCTCGATCGGCACGAGATAGCCGCGGTCTTTCAGCTTCTCCTCGACCGCATCGAGGATATCCTCGGAAGGCGCGCTGATATGGTGGAAGTGGTAGCCATCTGTGAGGAGCATGAGGGGCGAAGATACCCCTGAATGGATGCCCTCCAGGAAGCCCTGGACATCCCGCCTGCTCCTGGCACCGAGCGGGGCCGAGATGACGCCGTAGGTCCTGTGGTTTACGATCACGTCCTCCATCGTGGCCCCCGCATCTACAACGATATCCATCTCGTCCTCGAGCTGATCGTCGGTGTGGTGGCATTTGATGAGGCGGCGAAGCCCCTTCCTCTCCTCGCGGAGCACATACCCAGTATGGAGCCCCACGATCTCGTGGCCTTCATGCCGAAGGAGCGCGATATCCTGGACGATGACCTGGCGGCTCACCCGGAGCATGTCAGAAAGCTCCTTGCCAGAGAGCGGACGCGCGCTCCCCTCGAGTGCTGCCACGATCTGCCTGCGCCTTGCTGCGCCGTCCATTCCCATCGCTTCTACTCCAGCATCGTCAGATTCTTGTTGCTGAGATCGAGGATGCCGGCAGAATGCGTCAGCGCCCCGCTCGAGATGTAGTCTATCCCGAGATCTGCCATCTGGGGAGCATTCTCGAGCGTGATGTTGCCGGAGCACTCTGTGAGGGCACGGCCATCGATAATCTTGATGGCCTCCTTCATCTGCTCGTGCGTCATGTTGTCGAGCATGATGACATCAGTGTGTGCGGCGACTGCTTCTTTCACCTGGGCAATCGTCTCGCACTCGACCTCAATGCGGTAGATGAAGGGGCTCCTCCTCTTCGCTGCTGCCACAGCCTGGCGGATGCCTCCAGCAGCGGCGATATGGTTGTCCTTGAGCATGACAGCATCAGAGAGGCCGAAGCGGTGGTTCGTGCCGCCGCCGATTCTCACTGCCATCTTCTCGAAGTAGCGCATGCCAGGCGTCGTCTTCCTCGTATCGACGAGCGTCGCCTTGGCGCCTGCCTGCTGGAGCGCCTGCACCATCTCATGCGTATAGGTTGCAATGCCGCTCATGCGCTGCAGGTAATTGAGGGCGGTCCTTTCGCCCGAGAGCAGTGCCCTGACGTCTGCCTCGACCTCGGCGATGACCTGGCCAGGCATGACTTCGTCGCCGTCTCCGGCACGGGCCACCATCACGGCAGAGGCATCGAGCAGCTTGTAGACGCGGAAGTAGATATCGATGCCGGCAAGTATGCCCTGCTGCTTGCAGATGAGCTGCACGCGGGCACGGCGGGCACGGGGCATGACAGCCTCGGTCGAGACATCGCCGTAGGGCATATCCTCGGCAAGCGCCTCCCTGATGTGGTTGTCAATCATGAGGCCCAGCGAAGAGGTATCCATGCTGTGGCCCTTCTGATAGCTCGGCGTGAGCGGCCTCGGCTCGCCCACGGCAGGGTGCTTCATGGTCTCGTCCATCTCGATCCTCCTTTTGGGTGCGGCAGGTGCCGTCTTCTTCGGCTCGAGCATCCAGGAGCCGAATTCCTTCTGGTCAGAGATCATCCTCTTTGCAGCACGGGCAGAGAAGACAAGGCTCTCGAGCAGGCTGTTCGAGGCAAGGCGGTTCTTTCCGTGCACGCCGTTGCAGCTTGTCTCGCCTGCTGCAAAGAGATGGTTCATGGTCGTCTCGGAATCCTCGCCGACATGTATGCCGCCCATGAAGTAGTGCTGGGCGGGGACGACAGGGATGGGCTCCTTCGTGATATCGTAGCCCTCCTCGAGGCAGTGCTCGTAGATGTGCTTGAAGTGGTGGCGGATCGTCTGCTCATCGATGTTCTTGAAGCTGAGCCAGACGTGGTTCGTGCCTTCCTTCTTCATCTCTTCGTGGATGGCAGCAGACACCACATCGCGCGGCTGGAGCTCATCGGTGAAGCGCTCCATCTTGCCGTTCAGGAGCACCGCGCCTTCGCCCCTGCAGGACTCGGAGATCAGGAAGCTCCTGCCAGGCTTCGTCGTCCAGAGGCTCGTCGGATGGATCTGGATGTAGTCGGTATGCTCGAGCGCGACGCCGTGCTCCTTTGCGATGCGCACGCCGTCTCCCGTGAGCAGCGGATAGTTCGTGCTGTGCGTGAAGAGGCCGCCGATGCCACCCGTGGCAAGAAGCGTATGGTGCGCATGCAGGCGAAGCACCGTGCCGTCGCGCCTTACAGCCACAAGGCCTGCGCAGTACGGCGTACCATTCTGGTCCTTGCGCTCGATGAGGTCGACCATCTCAGTGTTCTCGAGAATCTCGACGTTTTTGAGCTTCTTCACCTGTGCCAGAAGCTTTGTCGTGATCTCCTTGCCCGTGATGTCCTCGTGGAAGAGGATCCTCGGGCGTGAGTGCGCGCCTTCGCGCGTGAACGCGAGGCTGCCATCGGAAGTGCGTGCGAACTCCACGCCGTAGTCGATGAGGCGCTTGATCGTCGGGCGCGACTCCTGAATCATGATCTTCACGGATTCGCGGCGGTTCTCATAGTGTCCTGCCCGAAGGGTATCCTCGAAGAATGCCTTGTAGTCGTTATCGTCGTGCTGGACGCAGATGCCGCCCTGCGCAAGCATCGAATCGCATTCCTCGAGCGTGCCCTTCGAGAGCATGACAATGCGGGCGGAGGCAGGAAGCGTCAGGGCACAGAAGAGTCCTGCGACGCCGCACCCCGCAATCGCCACATCGCATGATTCGTCCTGCGGCTCTGCTGTGCGGGCCGCCTCGATAGTCTCTTCTGTTTCCATGGCTCCTAGTCTTTCGCAAGCTCCAGCATGCGCCTGAGCGCACGGCGTGCGCCCTCGGTCGCAGCGTCATCGACCTCGACCTCGCCCGACCCGGTCTCGAGGCACGAGAGGATCTTCTCGCCTGTCACCATTGCCATGTTCGGGCAGATGGGCGTCGTCTCAGGGAAGAAGATCTCCTTGCCCTGGCCGGCGATCTTCTGCTCGATCGTGCGGCGGACGCCAATCACGGTAGCGATGATGTAGGACTTCTCCTCGCCTTCGGCGACGCGCTTGATGATGCCTGAGGTCGAACCGACATAGTCTGCTGCCTCGACGACCCAGGGCGTGCATTCAGGATGGGCGCAGACCACGGCATCAGGATGCGCGGCCTTGAGCTTCTCGATCTCGGCAAGCTCGATTGCCTCATGCGTCGGGCAGAATCCGTCGTTCAGGATCACATGCTTTTCCGGCACCTGGTCAGCCACATAGCGGCCGAGGTTCATGTCCGGAATGAACAGGACGTGGTGCTGGGGCAGCCTGCGCACGATCTTCACGGCATTCGAGGAGGTGACACAGACATCGGACCATGCCTTCATCTCGGTCGTCGAGTTCACATAGCAGGCAACAGCGAGGTCGTCTCCGTACTCGGTACGAGCGTTGTCGACCGTCTCCTTCACGACCATGTGCGCCATCGGGCAGTCAGCCTTCGGCTCGGGCATGAGGACACGCTTCTCGGGCGACAGCAGCTTTGCGCTCTCTGCCATGAAGCGCACGCCAGCAAAGACGAGCGTCTTGCAGTCGAGTCCGGCAGCAAGCTTGCTCAGATAGAAGGAGTCGCCGATATAGTCTGCCACTTCCTGTGCAGAGTCCTTCACGTAGTAGTGGGCAAGGATGACGGCATCCTGCTCCTTCTTGAGCGCGGCGATGCGCGCAGCCATCGTGCCTGTGGTCTTCGTGTCCATGAATCCCCTCTCGTATCCAGCACCGAGTTGGCAGTATGGCAGCTGTCATGTCATCTGACAAGACAGATGCAAAGCTTTCTGCACACTCCACACAGAGAGCCGCCCGGCGCTCTCCCCATCTCAAGGGTGAAGCACCGGGCGGCATGGCTGCAATATGCCATCTCCGGACGGACAGACAAGGGGTGTCTGCGGAGTCTATTCGCTTCTCAGCGCCTCGACCGGATCTTCATGGGCTGCCTTCCTCGACGGGATGAGGCCCGCCAGGAACGTGAGCAGGACCGAGATGCCGATCAATGCTAATGCCGACTGCCAGGAGAGCCTCATGATGTTCGGCACATCGTAGACCGAAAGCACATAGGCATTGACCGGGACCGAGACGCCTAGCGTGATCAGGATGCCCATGAGGCCAGAGATGAAGCCCTCGATCACGGTCTCGGCATTGAAGACAGAGCTCACGTTGTGCTTGCTCGCGCCAAGCGCGCGGAGGATGCCGATCTCCTTCTTGCGCTCGAGGACGGAGATGTAGGTGATCACGGCGATCATGATCGAAGACACGACGAGCGAGATCGAGACGAAGGCGATGAGGATGCGGCTGATCATATCGACAATATGGGTCACGGACTGCATGAGCGTGCCCACGATATCGGTATAGCTGATCTTCTTCGCCTCATCGGTCTGCTGGTCGTTGTAGTCGTCGAGGATCTCTATGACCTTGTTCTTGTCCTGGAAGTCCCCCGGATAGATGTCGATCTCTGAAGGCGTTGCAGGATCGGCATAGCCGAGCTTTGCGAGGTTGTCGTCGTAGCTGGCGCTCGAGTTCGAGAGCATGCCGGCCATGAGCTCCTTGAGCTGCGTCTCGTCGATATTGAGGCTGAAGGCGCTCTTGATCTTGTCCCCATCGACCGAAATCGCATTCGGGAACGAGGCCTGAAGCCTGCCCATGCTTGTCTGGAGGGCACTCGTGAGCTGGGTCTCGATAGCAGCAGAGGTCTGCTGCATGACAGAGGAGAAGGCAGACTGGATGTAGGACGTGAGGGCGGTTGTGATCTTTGCCTCGAGCTGGCTTTCCACCTGGCTTGCCAGCTGGGACACGATTTGGGACTCCAGGGCCTTTGCGACCGAGCTCTGGATCTTCTCGTCGACGATGCCGGAGAGCCGCTGCTCTATCTGGCTCTCGATCTCATCGAAGTTCACAATCTTGCGTACGCCGTCCTCGATCTCCTTCTTCGTGCTGTCGAGGAGGAAGTAGTCCTGGACCTGGGCGTCTGGATGCTCCTGCATGTAGGCTTGCCAGCCTCGCACAAGCTCGGCTGTGAGTGCCTGGGCCGCTGTCTGGTCGAACTTGATATCGAGGCCGGAGACGAGCTCCCGCACATCGATATCGGAGAAGTCAGGAAGGAGCTCCTTGATCTCGTCCGTGCTGAGCGAGGAGACATCGATGCCGGAAAGGTCGAGCGAAGACATATCGACAGACGAAAGGTCGAGTGCCGGCACATCGATCGTGGGCGTCCGCATGGACGACATGTCGAGGTCGGAAAGATCGAGGTCGAGCTTCGAGGTATCGAACGAGAACGAGGCCTTGAGGGCATCCGTATCCACATTGAAGAGGTTCGAGAGATCGATATCCTCCCCTGCCGTGCCTGCCGCCTCCTCGGCGAAGGTCTTGCCGGTGAAGACGTCGGTTTGAGGATCTGCCAGCTGCTGCTTCACGATGTCGGCATCTGCTGCGTGTGCCATCACATCCTTCGTGAGGGCGCTCGTGTAGTAGATGCCCGGATCGAGCGAAGAGGAGGAATCTGTTGCCTGGACGATGCCGACAACATGGATGTCCTTGCCAG
Source organism: Olsenella kribbiana (assembly GCF_036408795.1). Lineage (NCBI taxonomy): Bacteria > Bacillati > Actinomycetota > Coriobacteriia > Coriobacteriales > Atopobiaceae > Olsenella > Olsenella kribbiana. The sequence goes on along the minus strand of NZ_JAZGJP010000001.1, from coordinate 92,808 downwards.
ACGAGACAAGCGTCTTCATGAAGTCCGCATCATCCGAGCGGTCTGTCCAGATCCTGTACTGCTCGTCATAGGCATAGATGTCGGTCGGATAGACAAGCTTGAGGTGAGCCGCCAGGATATCGTCTGTCGAGTAGCTCGCTCCGCTTTCTGCATCGATCGCGGACTCTTCGGTGGAGGAGCTCTCGGCGTTCGTGAGCGTCGAGACCATGTAGTCGAGCTGGCTGTGGTCGCGAAGGCCCAGCTCGAAGGCATCGAGATCGGGAAGCGTGCCATCAGGCCTGAGAACGACCAAGAGCTCGTCTTCAGCTTGCGGCCACTCACCTGCCACGAGGTTGTATTGGCTCTTGATGAGGTCGGTATCGTCCATGAGCTCATGGAACGCGCTCGTCTGCGAGGTCATGCTCGAGGAGATCGAGGAGGAGACACCGAGTCCGAGCTGCGTGAACGAAGACTCGGGATTCACCTCCGTGACCGTGCCATTGGCATTCTCGAGGTAGAGCTCGGGCTTCACGTCGTAGGAGTACTGGATGGCGCGGGCATGCTGACGGATTCCTCCGCCATCGGCGTCAAGGTATTCCTTGAGCGATCTGAGGTCGTTCTTTCCGACGCTCTTGAACATGTTCGTGATGGTCGGCGCTTCCTTGATGCCGGAATCGGAAGAGCCATCATCAGAGGAGCTGCCAGATGAGCCAGACGAGCCTGCCGTGCCATTCACCGACGAGAGGACGGACGTTATATCGAAGCTCGTGCCCTGGATCTGGAGCGGATAGACCGTGAGCATCTTCTCTTCGGTATCCTCGATATAGCCGTTCGCGCCGTTCGCAAGCGCCAGGATCGCAGCGATGCCGATGATGCCGATGGAGCCGGCGAAGGCCGTGAGGAAGGTCCTTCCCTTCTTGGTCATGAGGTTCGCAAACGAGAGGCCGAGTGCCGTGAGGAAGGACATCGCAGTCTTGCGGGGAGGCTTTGCAGCCCTGTGCGTGGCATCAAGAGACGGGTCATAAGGGTCGGTATCGGATCTGATCGTGCCGTCCTTGAGCTCTACGATGCGCGTCGAGTAGCGGCGTGCGAGCTCGGGGTTGTGCGTCACCATGATCACGAGGCGGTCCTGGGCAACCTCCTTCAGAAGATCCATGACCTGGACGGAGGTCTCGGAGTCCAAAGCTCCTGTCGGCTCGTCTGCCAGCACGATCTCAGGGTTGTTCACAAGGGCACGGGCTAGCGCCACGCGCTGCATCTGGCCACCCGAGAGCTGCGAGGGCTTCTTGTCGGCATGTTCGGCAAGACCGACCTTGGAAAGCGCTTCTCTCGCCCTCTTCTCGCGCTCGGACGCTCCGACGCCTGAGAGCGTGAGCGCCAGCTCGACATTGGCAAGGACCGTCTGGTGCGGAATCAGGTTGTAGCTCTGGAACACGAAGCCGATCCTGTTGTTGCGGTAGGTGTCCCAGTCGCGGTCGCGGTAGCGCTTCGTCGAGATGCCGTCGATCAGAAGGTCGCCGTCGTCGAAGTGGTCTAGGCCGCCAATCATGTTGAGCATCGTCGTCTTGCCCGAGCCGGAGGGTCCGAGAATGGAGACGAATTCGCAGTCACGGAATGCGAGCGACACATCGTCGAGCGCCTTCTGCGTGAACGTGCCGGTCGTATACGACTTGGAGATATGGGAGAGTTCGAGCATGGCCGCCTTTCAGCCGGAGATCCTTCATGCAAATGCTGCAATGCAGATATCTGAATATCTGGCAGCTTCTGTCTTCTCGCTTCATTATGCCCACGGCGCTGCTCGCGCCGATGCTGCCCTCTGCCCAAATCCCAGCTATCCCCATGAATCTTTCAGCCGCTTCTGTCCAGCATCTGCACGGCACATCTGAGCTGCTCGAACCTTTCATACAGATGCACTTTCATGTGTCTGGTGCCGGACATCTCCTCTTCTGAGTGTCCAGCGCAGAAAGGAGGCGGCAGGACCTTATGCCCTTTCTTGCTGCCGCACACGGAGGTTAGTGCTTTTTCGACGCATCCGGCGCCACGGAGCCCGTGTATGTCCGATACTGTAGAGTGCGACAAGGCCAGACGACCATTGACAGGAGGGCTTCTGCATGCCAGCCATCATCACGCACTACTTCTACGGGCAGGACATGTATTTCACGGCAGCGAACTCGCTCAAGAGCGATTCCGATGAGGAGCGCAAGGCCTATCTTCTGGGCTGCCAGGGCCCCGATCCCTTCGAGTCGCTCGATCTCGATCCGCGCCTCAAGGAATACCGCAATATCGCGAAGCTCCTCCACACGGAGAAGATCGAGGAGTGCATCGCCGCCTTCAAGGGCTCGCTTGCCTACCTCTCAGACCATGAGAGGCCGACGGGACGTGCCTATGTGGCAGGCTATATCAGCCACTTCGAGCTCGATTCGAGGGTCGGACCGTTTGTGGCAAGCTGGACCCGCGGCATCTGCGAGGCAGGCGTCGAAGGCCTCGACGAGCGCGATGCGAAAGTCGTCACGGCAGAGGTCGAGCGCGACCTCGACGAGATGGTGCTCTACACGAAGTCCGGCAAGACCGTCGAGACCTTCCACCCAGCCCATGAGTGCCTCGATGCCACCGAGCGCATCCTCGGCATCTGCGACAGGATGTATCGCTACATGCTCTTGAAGGTCTATGGGCTCGTCGTGCCGCACGCGCTCTTCTCTGGCGCCATCAATGCCCACAGGACCCTCATGCGCCTCATGAGGGCACCGCACCTGACCGATGCGAAGTCCCAGATCGCCTCTGCGATCGAGGTCAATGTCCTGCACCGCCGCCATTCGCTCTACCGGGCCATGGCACACAGGGCAAGGAAGGAAGCCTCCTCTGTCTTCGAGAACAGGGAGCACCAGACGTGGACCGATCCCTATACGGGCCATGAGCACACGGCAAGCTTCTGGGATCTCTACTACGGCACGCAGGGCGAGCTGCAGTGCGATCTCAAGTGCTTCCTCGATGATGGCTTCGATGCTCAGAAAGCCCAATCCATCACCCATGGCAAGGACTTCGACGGCAGGCCGAAGAAGGCCGGAGAGACCCTGTAATGGCAGAAGAAGAGATGCTGCCTCAATGGCACGGCAACGACGGCATCGCGCTTCCGCATGAGCGCTACTGCAGCATCTGCGGATCTGAGCTCGTGCTGAAGGAGCAGCCAGAAGACGGCCCGGAGCCGTGGTGCCCGACCTGCAATGCATGGCGCTATCCAGCATTTTCTTCTGCCATCAGCACGATCGTCTACTCCCCTGACGGGACCAGGATCCTGGCAATCGACCAGTATGGCAAGCACGGCGTGCTCGTGGCTGGATACGTCTCCCAGGGAGAGAGCCTCGAGGAAACCGTCAGGCGCGAAGTCAAAGAGGAGACAGCGCTCGACGTCTCGGACCTCCGCTTCAATGCAAGCCAGTTCTATGCCCGCACGAACACGCTGATCTCGAACTTCGTCTGCCGGGCCAGGACGGAAGACTTCCATCTCAACCGCGAGGTCGACCGTGCCCGCTGGGTGCCGAAAGACGAGTTTGCCGATGCCCTTGTGTCGGGCTCTCTTGCCCAGTGGTTTGCCCGCCACCATCTCATGAACGCCTGACGAAGAGCCTGCACAAGCAGGCTCTTCTCATATGAGGCCGCGCTTCTGCCTGTCGCGGATCTCCTCTTCCTTCTTCTTGAGGAGGCCCCGGTATTCCGGCAGCGCATCGAACGGCATGAAGATCTTTGCCCGCTCTGCTGCGCTCATGGACGGATGCCCATAGCGGATGCGCCCTGGCCTATCTGCGCCAGACGTCTTCGACCCCATCGTTCTCATCTCCCGATCTGTGTCCGCCGATCTGGCTGTTGCGCTCGCGCGCTGTCGCCTTCGGCATGAGGTCCATGCCCTTCAGGATCGCATTCTTGCCGAAGCGCTGCCTGATATCGTTCACAGTCCGCTGGCGCGAAAGCTCGCCTTCATCTGTCTCCTCTTCAGCAAAGAGGCTCATCTGCGCGCCCTTCGCATCCTCAGGAGCGACCTCGAAGGCACCGATGCCGAGGCGCTTGATCTGCCGCTCGGGATCCACCCGGTCGTGGAAGATCGCCTCTGCCGCCTGCCGGATCTTCCTTGAGGAGCTTGTCGGCACGAGGAAGGACTTCGAGCCCGAAGCGCCGGGGCCATAGCGGTGGAGGCGCCTTCTCTCCTGCGCATATTCGCGCTCCTCCTCCGTGATCGCATAGCCTACAAAGACCGAGATGCCGCCTGCAACAAAGCCGCCTTCCGTGAGCCGCTGGGCAAGCGCATCTGCCATCTCCTTGAGCACGAGGAGCGCATCCTCTGCGTCATAGGCGCAGCCGAAGACCTGGTTCGAGCTCAGGGAATGCGCCTGCGGCTTGTAGGCCTTGATATCTGCCATCGTCACGGGCTCGATGCCCCAGGCATGGTCGATCAAGATCTCGGCGTCCTTCCCGAACTCGCGGAAGAGCGGCTCTGTCGGGGCATGCGCAAGCTGTCCCATCGTGTGTATCCCCATCTCGGCGAGACGCCTCGCGATGCCAGGGCCGATGCGCCAGAAGTCCGTGAGCGGCCTATGGTTCCAGAGCGTCGCCCTGAAGCTCTCCTCGTCGAGCTCGCCGAAGAAGTCATCCGAATGCTTTGCCGTGATATCGAGGGCAATCTTTGCGAGGTAGGGATTCGTGCCAAGGCCGCAGGTCGCGGTGATCCCTGTCTCCTTTGCAACTTCGCTCCTGAGCGCCTCGCCGAGCTCGCGTGCGGTCATCCCATAGAGCGACAGATAGGGCGTGATATCGAAGAAGGCCTCGTCGATCGAGTAGACGAAGATGTCTTCCGGAGCGATCTTCCTGAGGTAGATGCCGTAGATCTCGGCCGACTTCTCCATGTAGTAGCGCATGCGGGGCGGAGCCATGATGTAATCGATGCCTTTGGGAATCTCGAACACGCGACAGCGCCCCGGGACCCCGAGCTTCTTCATCGCCGGAGAAACAGCCAGACATATCGTTTTCTCGGTGCGCGTGGGGTCTGCTACCACTAAATTGGTAGTGAAGGGATCGAGCCCGCGCGCGATGCACTCGGCAGAGGCATAGAAGCTTTTCAGGTCTATGCACAGATAGCGCTTCTGCGTGCCTGCCACGGAGCTCCTTTCTTCGAACGGATGTACCCATATTAGCAGACAGGCCCGACAGCCTGGACAGGACAGAAAGGTTTGGAATGGCGAAAGGAAAGACCACGACCGGCTCGGCGACGAAGAAGGTATCGCCTCAGCTTGACGACGTCGTGAGGGTGGACAAGTCCGGCAGGAATGTCTACTACAACGACTATCTCCACCAGTACTACTATGTGCCCGAGTCGAAGATGCGCCAGCTCGCCTTCTTCGACCGCCAGCGCACGATCTTCGCGGTCTCGCTTGCAGCGATCTTCGGTGCTACGACCTCGCTCTGGATCGGCATTGCCCTCTTCGCGGGGCTCTATATCCTGACGTCGGGCTATTTCTACCTGAGCTTCATCCCGGCCCTCAAGAAGGCCGAGGAGCCGAAGCTCTCCGAAAGCGAGCAGGTGCTCGAGCGCGGCAGGCGCCGGAAGCGCACGAGCCGCCGCATCGGCTATGCCGTCGTCTGCTTTGCGACAGCAGCTATCCTTGCCTATTACGGCATGAACCAGACCTTCTCCGGTCTTGACTTCTGGTCCGCCGTCATCTTCGGCGTCGGCTGCCTTGTCTTCGGCGTCTACCAGCTCATCATCTATTTCAAGAGGCGCTAGTCTCCCAGCACATGCATAAGGCCGAAGATCAGGAAGGCCGCAAACACGATCAGGCACGCCCAGAGGAACCGGATCAGGCTCTCATGGGCGTGCTGCTGCTTCTCGAGCTTCTCGATCTCCTTCTGGATGGCCTCTGCCTTGTTCTCCTTGCGGCGGATCACGCTGTGGAGCTCGTCGTCTCCCGTGTTGTCCGTGATGCAGTCTGTCACATAGGCGCGCTTGAGCGCGATGTCCTCGAGCTCGATCTGGGCATCCTGGACGGCCTTCTGGTGGCGGTCGAGGTTGTTCTTGACGGCAGCGATGTTGTCGTAGACGGGCTTCTGGCTCTCCTCGAAGCGCTTCTCAGCTTGCCTGAGCGCCTCGTCGGCAGCCGAAAGCGCCTGGTTCCTGAGCTTCACATCCTCGGCGAGGCCACAGCGGCGCTCCTTCTCCTCGTCCGAGAGCCTCTCCGTGTGCGTGAGGTCGAAGGAGCGAAGCCTCTCTTCGGCCTCTTCGAGGGCACGGGCATTCTTCTCCTGCGTCGCCCGCTCGTCCTTCGTGAAGTCGCTCTTGCCCTGGGCAAGCTCGGCCTTCATCTCCTCGAACGGCTTTCTCACCATATCGAGGCTCCCCAGAAGCTTCTGCTCGTGGGCAAGCGTCGCTTCGAGCTCCTTCTCGCGTGATGCATATTCGGCAAGCATCTGGTCGGAGTTCTTCCGGATATCGTCGCGCATGGCAAGCTCTTCATGATCCAGCTCGATGCTCTGCTTCACCGTGCCGAGCTCATGCTGCTTCGCTTCGATCTTGTCCTTCACCTGATCTGTCGAGAATATTGCCATCCGTGACCACTTCCCTGCATCCGGAATGCCTGCCTTGGAGCCGCGCTACCTTCGAGCCTAATGGAAACGCTTCATCCTTTCCACCCCAATCGGCAGCGGTGGGAATGGAGCGGCCGACGGCCACACATTCCTGAGAATTCCGACGCTTGCTCTCATCCATGCGCATAAAGACTTGCCATCATGCGCATTCTTCACTTCAGCGATGCTCGAGAAGGAAGCGCACGACAAGCACGAGCACAAGAAGCTCGTCCGTGTGGCGGCAGTCGGAGATCGTTGCCACATAGCTGCCGAGAGATTCCTCGCCACGCACGACCGTCGCGATCTTGTCACCCCTGAAGTTCGTGATGTGATACATCCCGCGCACAGGCGAGCGGTCGAGATTCCAGCCGTAGTCCGGCACGGAAAGATGCGGCGTATGGTGGGCGCCTGAAAAGCTTGCCGCAAAGCGCACGCCGTCCGCCATCGTCACCATGAGCATGCCGCGCTCCTCGAAGGCACGGACCCGGTAGCGTGCAATCTCGTTGCCATTCGGATCTTGCAGCATCATATGGTCGACACCGCCTGCAAGCTGTATCTTCGCATTGTAGGCAATGTGCCCCTCTGCATCGAAGATATCGAGCACATGTGCTGCGGAACCGGTCCGGTGGTTCTTGATCGTGAATCTCTTGGACACGGATTCCCCCTTCCGGATGGTTCAAGCTTGCGGAAAGCTAGCTAGACCGTATCACAAACCTTGCAGGAAAAGCCGCTTGCATGCCATATCAGGCACCAATTGGCACTGCGCTTTCAGCTCTGGACCAGACGGACGAACGGGTAAGGCGAGCTTGCAGAGGAGGATATGACCTTCTCCGCAAAGCGCTTCGAGGCCAGAGGCAGGGTCTCGTCCGAACGCCAGGCAAGGCAGATGTTCCTCTTCGGACGCTCCCGCACATGCTTCGTGAGAAGGCCCGTATCGTAGTTCGAGAGCATGAGCTCATAGAGGAGCGTGACGCCCAGCCCTTCCCTCACCATCTGCAGTATCGAATAGTCGTCCGTGACCGTATATTCGACTTTCGGCGTGATGCCAGCATGCTCGAAGGCACGAAGAGCCACCGACGATTCGCCTTCATCGAGCACGATGAGCGGCTCTGCCGCAAGGTCTTCGAGCGATACCGCGCGCTTCCTTGCAAGCCGGTGCCCATGCGGCACGACGGCCATCATCTCATCTGCGAGAAGCGGCACACGCTGGAGGCCTTCTGCATCCTCCATATCGGTGAAGCCAAGGTCGAGCTCCCCTTCGCGCACCCAGTCTGCAATCGAGGTGTACTCTCCCTGGCGCAGCACGAAATGGACCTCGGGCCAGATTTCCTTGAACTCCTTCATGAGGGGAGGCAGGATGTTTCGGCTCACGCTCGTGAACGTGCCGATCGAGATCTCGCTGCCGACAAGGCCTGAGAGCTCCCGCTGCCGGCGCGAGAGCGCATCCTCTGCATGGCTTATGGCTTCGAGATAGGGCATGAGGACCGAGCCATCCTTCGTGAGCCGCACGCCGTCGCGGCGCCTTTCGAGAAGGGTGCATCCCAGCTCCTCTTCGAGCGACCGTACCTGCTGCGATATGGCAGACTGCGTATAGCCGAGCTCCTCGGCCACTGCCGTGAAGCTGCCTTTCTCGGCAACCTTTACGCACACCCCTGCACGCGATGCTCTCATGGCGCTCCTTTCATTAGGTCTGCTTATTATGCCATTACATACAATCGTTTTACTTATGGTTTGCCGAGGCGTACAAGTATGCAAAACAGCGCAGGGAGGCACCATGGAAAAGACAGCAGCAGCTCAGAGAAGCGCATCGAAGGCAAGGACAGCATCTTGCTTCTGGCAGGGTGCACATGACGGCATGCCGATTGCGCTTGGCTACCTTGCCGTCTCGTTCTCGCTTGGCATCTCTGCAGCAGGGGCCGGGCTCGACCCTCTGCAGTCGCTCGTCGCAAGCTTCCTCTGCAATGCCTCGGCGGGAGAATATGCCGCCTATTCCTCGATCGCCCAGGGAGCAGCCGTGCTCGAGCTCGTAGCGGTGACCCTCATCGCAAATGCCCGCTACATCCTCATGGGTGCCGCGCTTGCCCAGCGCTTCGATGCGAAGACGCCGCTCTGGCAGCGCATGCTCATCGCCTACGACAATACCGACGAGCTCTTCGCGCTCACGATCGCCCGTCCGGGCAAGGTCTGCCCGGCCTATTCCTTCGGCTCCTTCCTGCCGGCGCTTCCCGGCTGGGCGCTCGGCGGTGCCCTTGGCGCCCTTCTCGGCAATGTCTTGCCGGCACGCATCCTCTCTGCCCTCTCCGTCGCCCTCTTCGGGATGTTCCTCGCCGTGATCATTCCGGCAGCGCACCAGGAAAAGGCCGTCTGCGTCGTCGTGGCCGCGAGCTTTGCCGCAAGCATGCTCTGCGATGCAGCTCCCATCATCTCGGAGCTCTCAAGCGGCACGCGCACGATCATCCTGACGCTCGCGATTGCAGGTGCTGCAGCCTGGCTCTTCCCGGTGCATGGCGGAGTGCCGACATTCCGCTATGCCGCGGCCAAGCGCCAGTCCTGGAAGGCGCAGGAGGTCCTCTCATGAACATGTGGTTCTATGTGCTGGCTATGGGAGCGGCGACTATCTCTCTGCGCGTCCTTCCTGTAATCTTCATCAGGAAGCCCATCGAGAGCCCCTACCTCAAGTCCTTCCTCTTCTACGTCCCCTATGTGACCTTGGCAGTCATGACAGTACCGGCGATATTCCAGAGCACGGAGTCGCCTTGGGCAGGCGCAGCCGCGCTTGCCCTTGGCATCTACGCATCCTGGCGGGGAAAGAGCCTCTTCGCTGTCGCCGCTGTCTGCTGCCTGTCCGTGCTTGTCCTCGAGCTCTTCCTTGCGTAGACGGAGAAATCGGCTCATTCGCCGATATCTGTGCGTTAGTTTATAAATTTGTTGTTATGAGATGCGCACAGGCAGGGCTTCCAGGCATTTGTGCTGCTACCATGGGCAGCGTTTGATGTGCTATCTGAGGAGGCTTCATGTACCGCGATGCAATTTCCTACCACAGCAATGTGCTCGGCGAAGATCTCGGCGTGATCGTGTACGGCATGACGGGATACCCCATCATCGTCTTCCAGACCCAGGACTCGAAGTGCACGAACTACGAGGACTTCGGCATGATCTCCGAGCTTGCCGACTACATCGATGGTGGAAAGGTGCAGCTGTTCTGCGTCGACTCCATCGACCAGGAATCCTGGTCGAACACGAACGGCGACAAGAGCTGGCGTGCCCAGCGCCAGGAGGACTATTTCCGCTTCGTGACGGACGAGCTCGTCCCGTATGTCCATGACAGGAACGGCTCCGACCTCCGCCCGCTCGCAACCGGCTGCTCCATGGGTGCTACCCACTCCGCTATTGCGGCACTGCGCCGTCCGGACCTCTTCCAGGGCTGCATCGCGCTCTCCGGCGTCTATCGCACGAGCTTCTTCTTCGGCGACTGGATGGACGAGAACCTCTACATGAACGATATGGTCCAGCTGCTCCATGATCTTCCGGCAGACCATCCCTACATCGACCTCTACAACCACCGCTCGCTCTGCTTCTGCGTCGGACAGGGTGCCTGGGAAGATGGCCTTTCCGACCTGCGCGACATGGACGCCTCCTTCAAGCGCCTGGGCATCAGTGCCTGGTGCGATTTCTGGGGCTACGATGTGAACCACGACTGGCCATGGTGGAAGAAGCAGATGCGCTACTTCCTGCCGATCGTCCTCGAGGACGTGAAGAAGGAGCTTGCCGAAGAGGCAGCAGAGGCCAAGAAGGAAGCTGCTCCTGCGCCGAAGAAGGAAGAGAAGCCTGCAGCAGCACCGAAGGCTGAGGCAAAGCCTGCTCCCAAGAAGGCAGAGGCTCCGAAGGCCGAAAAGCCCGCTCCCGCTGCAAAGCCTGCAGCCAAGAAGGCTGAGCCCGCAGCGAAGCCTGCCGCCAAGGCTGCAAAGCCCGCAGCGAAGAAGGCCGAGCCTGCTCCCAAGGCAGCTGCAAAGCCGGCTGTCAAGGCAGCCGAGAAGCCAGCTCCCGCAAAGAAGGCAGCACCCGCCAAGACCGCAGAGGCGAAGCCCGCTGCCAAGAAAGCTGAGCCCGCAGCAAAGCCTGCCGCCAAGGCTGCAAAGCCCGCAGCGAAGAAGACGGCTGCCACCGCTTCCAAGACCGCAGCAAAGCCTGCAACGAAGAAGACCACGACCCGCAGGTCTTCCACGCGCCGCGCAAAGTAGCTCGCATCGGTTGCATGCATCTGGGCCTGTCCTTCGGGACAGGCCCTTTTTCATCTGCAAGGCAGTTCCTGCAAAGATTGCGTAATGTTTTCCCGTAACAAGCCTGTAGCCCTGCACGCGCTAGCATGAATGAGTCCTGAATGCTTCGTCAGAGGTAGTCCATGAATTTCGTCTTCATATCCCCGCAGTTCCCTCCTGTCTTCTGGCAGTTCTGCAACAGGCTCCAGAGAAACGGTGTCACCGTCCTCGGTATTGGCGATGCCCCGTATGACGGGCTGGCACCAGAGCTCAAGAGCTCGCTCACCGAGTACTACTACACACCGAATCTCGCTGACTACAGCCAGGTCTTCCGTGCCGTCGCCTTCTTCTCGTACAAATACGGAAAGATCGACTGGCTCGAATCGAACAACGAATTCTGGCTCGCGCAGGATGCACGCCTGCGCGATGACTTCCATATCGTGACGGGAGCATCGACCGCGCAGATGGCCGTCTGGCAGAGCAAGGCCGGCATGAAGCCGCTCTATGCGATGGGGTCCATTCCGACAGCACGCCAGATCAAGGCCTCGACGCTCGACGATGCAAAGCAGTTCGCCGCACAGGTCGGCTATCCCCTCTTCGCGAAGCCCGAAGTCGGCATGGGCTCGCTCGGTGCCCGCAAGATTGCAGACGAGGCAGCTCTTGCCGCCTTCTTTGCAGACAGGCCGAAGGGCAGCTATGTGATCGAGGAGTTCGTCTCGGGACGCATCTGCTCCTACGATGCCATCTTCGACAGCCACGCCAATCCCCTTTTCGAGAACATGGAAGAGTTCCCGAGGAGCATGGCACGCGTGGCCGAAGAGAAGCTCGATATGGCCTATACCTGCCTTCCTGCGATCGATCCGAGGCTCCAGAAGCTCGGCCGCGCTGCCGGCAAGTCCTTTGGCATCAGGAGCCGCTTCACCCACATGGAATTCTTCCGGCTCGATAAGGCCAAGGAAGGCCTGGGAGATGCCGGCGACTATGTCGGCCTCGAGGTGAACCTGCGTCCGCCCGGATCCAACACGCCGAACATGATGAACTATGCACACTCCTGCGATGTCTACCAGATATGGGCCGACATGGTCACGAAGGATGCGACTGACGTGACCCAAGGCGAGCAGTTCTTCTGCGTCTATGCCTCGCAGCGCGACTGCCACCGCTATGTCCACTCGGATGCCGATATCAGGCGGACCTATGGAGAGCGCCTCCTCGAGGCAGACCGCATCTCCCCTGCCCTTGCCGACGATATGGGAGACATGGCATACACAGCAAAGCTCAGGACAGACGAGGAGCGCCGCGAGTTCATCCGCTACGTGCAGGAGCGTACGCCAGACGACGCGGCGCGTCCGGAAGACCTCGCGCTCTAGCCAAGCACGCATAGTTTCCTTCTGGCCTGGAAGCTCTTTCCAGGCCTTTTTCCTGCCTGTCCTTCCTTCCGCATGCGCCGTCTTTTGTGCCGTCTGGCCTGCCTTCCGTGTATATATCAGAGGCTTCGGCCTAGGATGGGTCCGTGAGCGATTGCAGGGAGGCACGCAATGGATACATCCACGAGCGCAAGGCTCAGGAAAGAGAGCCTCACGTTTCCGAGTGCAGACGGCACCACCCAGATCCACGCAAAGATCGTGTGGCCAGAAGGCGAGCCGAAGGCCATCTTCCAGATCGTCCATGGCATGGCGGAGCACATCAGCCGCTACGAGCGCTTTGCCGAGTATCTTGCCCATGCGGGATACGTCGTCTGCGGCCATGACCAGATAGGCCACGGCGAGAGCGCAGCTCCAGAGCGCTGGGGCAAGCTTCCTGCCCAGGGCGGCGACAAGATCATGGTCGACGATATCAGGCGCATGGCAAAGGAGATGGAGAAGAGGGTGCCGGGCGTGCCGCATGTGCTCTTCGGCCACTCGCTCGGATCCTATCTTGCCCGTGCCTACCTCGCGACCTACCGCGACCCTGACCTCAAGGCCTGCATCCTTTCCGGCACGGGACACGTCCCGCCTGCAGCCTCTGCCTTCATGCATGGCCTCGCTGCGCAGGCGGCAAGGCGCCACGGCGAGGATGCCTACCTCGAGATGCTCCATTCGCTCGGCGACGGTGCCTATGCAAAGCAGATCAAGAATGCAAGGACCGACTTCGACTGGCTGAGCTACAACACGGAGAACGTCGACGCCTATATCGCAGACCCTGCCTGCGGCTTCCCATTCTCTTGTGGCGGCTATGCGACGGTCTCTGCCATCACCCGCTTCGTCTGCTCTCCTGACTGCTTCGCGAAGTGGGACAAGGACCTGCCCGTCTTCTTCGTGGCAGGCGCCGAGGACCCCGTCGGCTCCTGCGGCAAGGGCGTCGAGCATGCAGCCTCGATGGCGCGCGATGCCGGCGTAAAGGATGTCTCCGTGCACATCTATGCGCACATGCGCCACGAGATCCTGAACGAGACCGATGCGGACGATGTGATGCGCGACATCCTTGTCTGGACGAAGCAGAAGGTCGGCGTCTGAGCACAGAACGACAGCATCAAGATGAAGCGGGACGCCTGCAGATGCAGACGCCCCGCCTCTTTGCTGCTTTCAGTTCGTGCTAGACGCGGTACGGTGCGAGCGCCTCGATCACGATATCGTCCGCCTTCTGGCAGAGATCCTGCTCCGGTGCCTCGGCAAGCACGCGGATCAGAGGCTCGGTACCGGATGCACGGACGAGCACGCGGCCATTGCCCTCGAGGAAGTGTTCTGCCTCGGCCACTGCTTCCTGGATCTCGGGAGCCTCCATCACGGCATTCTTATCCTTGACCTCGACGTTGATGAGAAGCTGCGGATAGCGCTTGACCGGACGCGTGAGCTCGGAGAGCTTCTCCTTCTCGGCACGCAGCACCTCCATGAGCCTCAAGCTTGTCATCACGCCGTCACCTGTCGTCTCGATATCGCCGAAGATGATGTGGCCGGACTGCTCGCCGCCGAGCGAGTAGCCGTTCTCGCGCATGCAGGCATAGACGTTCTTGTCGCCCACGGCCGTCGCCTCGTACTTGATGCCGGCATCGTCGAAGGCACGGAAGAGGCCGAAGTTCGACATGACAGTCGGGACGACCGTATCATGGGCAAGCTTGCCATGCTTCTTGAGGTAGGTGCCGCAGACATAGAGGATGAGGTCGCCGTCGACGACATCGCCCTTCTCGTCGACCGCGATGCAACGGTCAGCGTCGCCGTCGTAGGCGAAGCCCACGTCGAGGCGGTTGTACATCACGAAGTTCTGGAGCGTCTCGATGTGCGTGGAGCCGCAGTCGACATTGATGTTGAAGCCATCAGGAGCATTGTTGATCACGTAGGTATCGGCACCGAGGGCGTCGAAGACCGGGCGGGCGACGCTCGAAGCAGCGCCGTTGGCGCAGTCGAGGCCGACCCTCATGCCCTGGAGGCTGAAGCCGCAGGAGGCGATCAGATAGGCGATGTAGCGGTTCCTGCCCTGCATGTAGTCGATCGTGCGGCCGATCGCATTGCCGGTCGCAAGCGGCACCTCGACCTTTCCATCGAGGTAGTCCTCGATCTTGAGGAGCACATCCTCGTCCATCTTGTAGCCCTCATGGTTCACGAGCTTGATGCCGTTGTCCGTGTAGGGGTTGTGGGAGGCCGTGATCATGATGCCGCAGTCGAACCCGCCATCGAGCGTCTCATAGCAGAGTCCCGGCGTCGGGATCACATGGAGCATGTAGACATCGGCGCCCGATGCCACGAGGCCCGAGATGAGGGCGCTCTCGAACATGTAGGACGAACGGCGGGTATCCTTGCCGAGGACGACACGGGCCTTCCTGCCCTGGTTCGCTCCGTAGTACCAGCCGACATAGCGGCCGATCCTGAACGCATGCTCTACATTGAGGCCTTCATTGGCCCTGCCGCGGAAGCCGTCCGTACCGAAATATTTCATCGCTCTCTCCTTGCATCGGCGCCTGCTCCACACGCAAGCAGGCCAGATCGCTTACAAGCTCGTTTCCCCATTGTAACGGTATCGCTCCCGTCTGCCGTCTGCCGATGGCTGCCCACGCGGAAGAAGTAGGACTTATATGGTAGATACCACCTCATCATCGCAGCAGAATCGGAGCACGCTATGCCCAGACATTTCACAGCAGAGGACGCAGCCTTCTCGGCGGATGACGAACCCATCACGCCTGGCGGCTATATCGGATTCACGATCCTCTTTGCCATTCCGCTCGTAGGCCTTGTCTCTTCCCTCATCTTTGCCTTCGCAAGCAAGAACATGAACAGGCGGAGCTTTGCGCGTGCTGCCCTCTTCTGGCGCATCGTGTGCTACGCGCTCGTGGCCCTCTATTTCTTCGTACCGTCTGCTGCCAATGCCATGAGGAGCCTGCCGGCAATCGCTTCCGACCTTGCAAACCGTCTTGCGGCACGCCTGCCCTTCTCGCTTACGTAGCCGCGCCCAGAAAGGAGCTTCTGCATGCGGATCCATCACGCTTCCCTCTCCTTCTTGATGAAGCTTGCCATCTCTGCCCTGTGCGTCCTGGCGCTTGCCCTGACCTTCGGCTGGAGAAGCGGCTCCTGGCATTTCGAGGGGCTCCACTACTTCGCTGTCCTCATTGCCGCCGCTTCTGCCATCTACTGGCTCTGCGAGGCGATCTTTGTCCTCGTGCATCGCAAGGAGGACCGCGGCGGCTCTGTCATCGAGCCGAGCCTCAAGTATGCGCTCACGATGTGCCTTGTCGTCACCTGCACCGTCACGCACTTCCTTCTGAAGGTCGGTCCCTTCTGGGGTTACGGCTGGGACTTCCCGTTTTTCGCCCTCCATTACCTGATTCCGGCGCTTGCCGTCGCCGACTGGCTCCTCTTCGACCGGAAGGGCCTCATGCATGGGTGGGGACCGCTTGTCTGGACCTGCCCGCTTCTGATCTATCTCCTGATCACGGAGCTCCTCGTTGCCGGCACAGGCATCGATCTTGCCGGAGACTTCCAGATCTCGGGCGTCTCACGCTATCCCTATCCCCTGCTCGATGTCACGCAGATTGGCCCCGAGCATGTCCTTCTGCTTGTCGGCTGCGGCTATGCCTTCTTCACGGCACTCGGCTACGTCGTCTTTGCCCTCGACCGCCTGCTTTCGACGGTCGGCAGGGATGCCCGTGCCGCCGAGGCCCAGGAGGAAGCCGAAGCAGAGCTGCCGATCCAGTCGCCGCTTTCGGCAGCGCCCCGCCACTTCCGCTCCTGACAGAAGACTTCCGCAGAGCGCCGTGTGCTTGCACTCGGCGCTTCTTATGTCTAGTCTTTCAAGGATGCAGAGGTGACAAGCAGTGAGATTTCATGAATTCGGGACAGACTCTCCCGATATCCTTCTAGTGGTTCAGCCCAGGCTTGTGACCTGGGACGTGCTCCTTCCTGACATCCGCCTGCTCTCCGAGCGCTACCACGTCGTCGTGCCGGTGCTTCCTGGCCATGATTTCCAGGACGGCGGCGATTTCTGGAGCGTCGAGCGCACGGCAAAGGAGCTTGAAGACGGGCTCATTGCCCGTGGCTATCTCGATATCCTCGGTGCTCTTGGCATCGATATCGGAGGATCTGTCGTCGTGCGCCTTCTGGCCGACAGCCGCATCCGCATCATGCATGCAATCATCGACGAGGGCGTCCTTCCCCATCAGGGCTCCTCGATCGTATCGAAGCTCGAGGCAGCGAGAGACTATCTCTCCTACGAGGCAGCCAAGCTCTCGGTACCGAAGGGGCTCGGCAGGCTGGCCGAGCACATCTCCTCTGAAGAGGAGCGCGGCATCATCTGCGGCACACTCCAGCGCATCTCGACAAGAAGCGTCTGGAACCTCTCTGCCTCCTGCCACAGCTATGAGCTGCCGAAGGGCCCCATCGGAGGCGGCTCGGCCGTCGAGTACTGGTACGCCGAAGGAAGCAGGAAGCGCCGCCGTCAGGACATCCGCACGGTCGAGCAGGCAATCCCTACCGCCAAGATCGTGAAGTTCCCCGACGCGCACCCGCTCGAATTCGCACTCCATCATGCACGCGAGTACAGCCTGCGCATCCAGCATGCACTCGCGGAGCCGGTGCCCGCAGCCTGCTAGGCGCTCTTCTCCTTGTCATGCAGCACATGGAAGATGAAATCGAAGGCAGCTTCGGCTGCCTTCTTCTGTGCGTCGCCCGAAAAGCCGTGGCCTGCACCTTCGACGGTCTGAAGCGTCGCCGCCGGGAAGGTGGCGGCAGCCTTCTCGGATGAGGCCAGAGGCACGATCTCATCCTTGTCCCCGTGAAGTATCAGGGTACGCCCTGGATAGGACATGTGCTCCTCGGGCACATAGCGGCGTGCCGCCTCGATATAGGACGCACCGACGGGACGGCTGAGAGCTTCCAGATGCTCCGGCAGCGGCTCTCCTTCCGGATAGGCCCTGCATGCATCCTCATGCAGCACGAAGGCAGGATAGAGGAGCACCATGCCACGGAAGAGCTCTGGATGCTCGTCTGCCGCAAGAGAGCAGACGACCCCTCCCTGAGAGGCACCGAAGAGGAAGAGGCACTTCGGGTCGCAGAACGGCTCTTCACGCATGAGGCCGACAGCCGCCAGCAGGTCTTCCTTCTCCGTCTCTATGCTCATATCCTCCCATGAGCCATCGCTCTTGGATTCCTGTCCGCCGCCACAGAAGTCGATGTTGTAGACGACATAGCCGCGCTGGGCGAGGACCTCGGCATACGGCACGAGGGACTTATGGGAAGAGCCGAACCCGTGCGCCATTACGATGGTGGGACGCGGGAAGGGAGCGCTCTCGAAGCCTCTGGGCATCGACGTCTCGCCGTATATCTTGATCTTGCGGCCATCCTTCTTCCTGATTGTCCACTGGATATGGGTGTTGAACATCTTCTCGGGCATGGATCCCCCTATCGTGCGGCTTTGAGCGCCACATCCAGGCGCTCGCCGAAGACCTCTTCGAATGTGTCCTGGAGCCTCGTATCGGCGCGGGGCCTGCCCGGCACCGCACGCAGGCCTTCCTGCGTCTGCTCGAGGCGCAGATGGAAGACGCCGCGCCGCGCGAGGTTCCTGGCGCCGATATGCGGATTCGCGGTGGCTATGACAAGCTCGGCGCCAGCTTCTGCAATGGTGCCCATAAGGCCAGAGACAAGCTCTGCCGCCTCCTTCTGGCTGAACCAGGAGAAGGGCTCATCCCAGAGCACGATGCTTCCCGGAAGGAGCTTCGAGAGCTTCTCCCCTGCCTCGGCAAGGCCCTCTTCGACATCCTTGCCCTCAGACGAGAGCCAGACGACCTGCGTCGCTACCGGAAGCGTGAGCTCCTCGGCAGGAACCGGAAATCCCGTGAGCGCCAGAATCTCTGCCTGGCCCCAGGCAGAGAGGAACTGCCTTCTCATTGTCTCGTCTGCTCCCCCTGCAAGCCAGCACGAGATGCCCTTGGCAGAGATCTCGTCCGCAATGAGGTGGAAGCTGCCGCCCTCCGCATACGAGAGCGCATGGGCATGGTATCCCGGCTTCTCTTCAGGCAGGACATCCTCGACCTGAGGCAGGCACCAGGCACATCCTGCATCCTTGTAGGCGCTGGCAAGGTTGATTGCCGCGACGTAGAAGCCAAGCTCGTCTCTGAGTGCCGCAAAGAAGCTCCCCATGCGGCTTGTCCACTCCCAGAGCACGGGGGCCAAGGCACGCCTGGCCGAAGCGAGACGGCTTGCTCGGTCTGCGGCGGCTGCATCGTCTTCGATATCAGCCGTGACGGCACCTGTCACCTTCCAGCGCAGCCAGTCGGTGCGCCTGGGATAGCTCCTGAGCTCGTAGCGGGGCCTGAGCGTCTCCGGGTCGAGCGTGGCGCTCATGAGGGCAGAGGAGGGACGGCAGATCTCGCGCAGCATCTCGTCTGCACTCTTGAGATAGCCTTCCTCCACAAGCTCTGCCATCTCGTCAGCAAAGCGCCGAAGCGCCACCGACTTCACGTCGTGGTGCATATCGCGTGCGACCTGGGCAAGCTCGGAGAGCGCCTGCACGTGCTGCGCCGCCACATCGGCAAGCGCGAGGAAATCGGAGGTGCCGGCAGCATCTGCCGCATGCACGGCCTCTCCCTGGCAGACGGCAAAGAGATGCTTCACGGCCTGTGCATGCTCGAGCGCGTCGCGCACGGCATCCTGGCGATAGGCCACCTCGGTCGCCGTGGCAAGCGGGTGGGCAAGCGCATGCTTCGCGGCAGCGGTCAGGCCTACATCCCCCTGTGCCATGAGCTTCACGAGAGCATCTGTGCCGGTCGCCTCGAGCACTTCGTTCCAGCCAAACGGTCCTTCGCCCATGCTCCGCTCTTCGCGGTCGGCGTACAGAAGACGGATCTTCACTCTGCATCAGCTCCCTGCCTGTTTGCGGCGATGCGTGCCTTCAGCTGCTCTGTCCCCAAGCCATAGCGCTCAGCCATAGCATGAGCGGACTCCATGCCCCAGGGGGCGTGGCGGGCGAGCTTCAAGGAACGCGCCCCTGGATGCTCCGTATCGTCTGCGAAGGCAAAGCTCGCGCAGGCATGGGCAAGTCCATCGGGAATGGTCACACCATCAGGTCCTGCCGTGACAACGACAGACGCTGCTGAGGCAAGTGCCTCTTCCAGGATGAGCTCTGTGAAGGCAAGCTGGTCTGAAGGAAAGCCAGAAGGCGCAGGGCAGTCAAGGACCAGGAGGGCATCTTCGCCGGCGCCTGCAAGCGCGCCACGGATTCCTGCCATCCCGTGCTTTGCATCGTGAGTGTCCTGCATCCACGTCGAGAGTGTCCCGCGATACGGCAGATGCGCCTTGCGTGCCAGCACGGGAAGCCCCATCGAGGCACACCAGACAGCCTGGATGATGGCGCGGGCGGCCGTGGTCCTGCCGGAGTGCGGCCTGCCCGAGATGACGGCAAGGCGCTCGCCTGGCGCAAGCGTCACCGTCATAGGCACGCATCCGTCTCCAAGCGCAAGCGCTCCGTCGCAGACGTCTTTCAGCTCCACGATATCATCTGCTCCCGCAAATGTGGGCAGGGAGACAGGCATGCCCTTTTCCTGGACCTTGTCCGTGAGCGTGAGCCAGGCCAGATAGAAGCGGACATCCCAGGCAAAGCGTGCGATCTTCTCATCGGCAAAGGCCGTGTGCCTTTCGCAGAAGGTCTGAAGGGCGCGGAACTGGTCGCCGAAGTCGCGCGAGGCGGCTTCGAGGACCGCTGCGTCCATCGCAGATTCTGCCGCAGCAGGCGCAGGCCACTCAGGCTCAGGCTTTGTCCCGTAAGGCTCAAAGGGGCGGATGAGGTCCTCAAGGCCGCGGGAAAGCGCAGGCTCTCCCTGGTACTTGCGGACACGCATGCCCATATCGTCGACGAGAAGCGAGCACTGCACATAGCCGAGGAGCTTCTTCGTATGCGCGATATCGTCCTTGAGGCGCAGGTAGCTGTCAGCCGCACAGTAGCGCGCAAGGTAGCGGGCAAAGGAGCCCAGGCCTTCGCCGAGATGCGCAGAGCGGAGCGCCTCCTCGAAGCGCTCGATGAGGGTGCACCAGCGCTCGGCACAGGAGAGGAGCGCCAAGCGGCTTACATCGTCGAGGCTTGCTGCCTTGGCCGGACCGAAATGCTCGAGCACGGCTGCAAGATCGTCCAGGAGCGCCGAGAGGTCATGAGAGAACGACTCGACCGAGCGCCTCAGAGCAGGGTCTGCCATCAGGTCTGAAAAGACGCCGAGCCGCCACTCAGCGGTGCGCTCCCCTGCCGGCGCAGCGAGGAAGAGCGGACGTGCCTCGGCCCAGCGCGGATCTTGAGCGGCAGCATCGATCAGAGAATCGATCCTCCCGTCATGAAGGGCCTCTGTCATCTCTTGAGGCTCGCCTGCACCTGCATCTGGTCCCAAGATGCTCCGGTACTCCATTGCGCTCTCCTTCCGACGTCCGGCCTTCCATATTAGCAAGCCGGACAGACACTTGCCGACTCATGGTTTCATGAGACCGATTTAGGGGTACTTATCCACGTACCTGACCATAACAGCGCAGAAATCTGCCAGAACCCTTGGAAGTGTCCCATGCTTTGTGCCATCTCTCTTGCGGACGGAACGATTCCCGCCCGCTTTGCCGATACGACCGACATCATGCTCTGCCAGACAGGCAAGGACCAGCCTGAGCGCCGGATTGTCCGCCATGTCGGCAAGACCTCCGTCTCAGAGCTCATCCGCGTCCTTCTGGACGACAATGCCGAAGCGCTCATTGCAGGAGCCGTCGGCCGCGAAGCGCAGGAGCGCATCGCCGATGCCGGCATCCTCCTCTATCCGAATGTGTCAGGCACGGCAGACGAGGCGCTCGCAGCGCTTTATGCCCACAAGCTCACGCAGGCAAAGGATGCCCCGTCTGCCTGATCTTCAGAACATGATCGAGGGGCCGTCTCCGAACGGATTCTCTTTGTCGAGCGCTACCGCGACATCGTTGATATCAGAGCGGAGCCACGCTGCCTCCTGCTCTGAGGTCATGGCCGCAAGCGCACGTGCCTGTGCAAGCTTCACAGCCTCCTTGCGCACGGCTTCCGGATAGGCAGAAAAGCGCCTATAGGCTGAAAGCGCCGCCAAGGTATCGGGCGTCGCGAGCGCAGCATCTTCCGTGGCACGCTCCTCGAGCCCACGTATGCCGCAGGTATCCACACGGCCGAAGAAGAGGATATCGAGGTAGCTCACAGAGCCTGCGACCGCCACATCGGCAAAGCGGATGTAGGCACAGGTCTCGCCGAGCGTGAGCGCACTCCCTCTGCCCCTGACCAGATAGCCCATAACGGAAGCAAGAAGGAGCTCCGCTGCCGGAAGCGTGCGCTGGTCCTTGAGATGCCGGCCCTTATAGGCAGCGATCCTCCGGCTGAGGAGCTCCCGTCCTTCACGGGTCTTCGCCGCATCGCCGAAGCGGGCGCCGGCGAGAGCCTTGTTCACGCGCTTCTCGAGGTCTTCATCAGGCGCAAAGACGTTCTTCTTCGGCAGCTCGACCGTCTCGGGCGTGGCCGCATCAGCTTCAGCTTTGGCTGCCTTTCCCGCCTCGGCAAGCTCCTCCACACGGTCGAAGGCAAGCTCGAGGCCATCCTCGGCACAGACGAGCGTTGCCCTGTTCGGGCCCTTCGGGTCCTGCAAGCCTGCTATAGCATGGGCTGCATAGCGGTTCGCCAGCTGGTCGATCCTTCTGGCACCGAGGCCGCTCCTCTTCGCTTCCTGCGCCATCGCATCGGCCGCATCGTCCTCGATCTCGAACGTCTTGCCAGGACCCAGGAGGTTCTGGATCCTGCGTTCGAGCGAGCGCTCGGAGCCCTTCACGATCTTTCTGAGCGCAGCCCTAGAGAGCGCAGGCACGCTCACGACCGCGCCAAAGCGGCCGACAAGCTCGGGCATGAAGCCCCAGGTGATGAGGTCCTCGAGATTCGCCTCTGCATAGAGGGCATCCTTGTCCATCAAGGTATGGGCGCTCTTCGTGCCGGCAACCGTGAGCTTGTTCTCGAGCAGGCGCTTCTTCACGATGTCCTCGATGCCCATGAAGGCACCGGCGAAGACATTGAGGATGCGCGAAGTATCGAGCATCAGCTCCTTCTGCCCTGGCTGCTCCGGCTCGAGCACCATCGTCTCGCCGTCCAGGAGCTTCAGGAAGTTGCCCTGTGCATCGAAGCCACGGTTCTGGCCGGAGGTGGAGCGGACGAGCTTGTCTGCCTCATCCCAGAACGCAATGACCGGCGTGCCCGGTGCAAGCGTGAGCGCATGGGCGACCCTTCTCAGCTCCGAGGAGACGGAGTCTCCGGCCCAGCCAGCGCCCGTGATGCCCGTGCAGTCTATCGTCACGATCGGCAGCTTCAGCACACGCGCGGCAACCTTCATCAGGAAGGACTTGCCGGAAGCCGTTGTGCCGGCAAGCATGAAGGCACAGGCACGCGGCAGGTCGAGCTCATCGGTCCCTTCAGCACGCCTGAGCATCCGCTCGAGGCAGGCATACATGAGGTCCACGACTTCCTCGACGACCGCATCCTGGCCTATGACCGTACGCTCGATCTCTGACACGGCCTCGTCGCGTGGACGGGCCAGAAGCTCTGCCAGCGTATCCTCGAGCCCCGCATCCTGGGCCCTCTCCAGAATCTCAGAACCATCCATCCTATCGCCTGTTTCCGGATGCTGACCCGAAGAGCGCGTCCACTTCTTCCGCACACGGGATGGCCTGCTGCGCCCCGACACGGGTCGCCGTGAGTCCTGCGGCATGCGTTGCGCGCTGCATGCTTTCGTCCAGCCCCAAACCAGATACATACCCCTGGGCCAGATATCCTATATACGTGTCGCCCGAGGCAGTCGTATCGACAGGACAGATCCTGTCAGCAGGCACCTCGAGGAACCTGCCGTCCTCGAGCGCGACAGACCCCTTGCCGCCGAGCGTGATGATAGCCGTAGCAGGTCCGAGGGCCGAGAGCGCTGAGAGCGCCTGCCTCTCGCTCTCCTCATCCTGGGGCAGGATGCCGACAAGGGCTTCTGCCTCTGTCTCGTTCACGCAGACGATATCGACATCTTCCCAGATGCCTGAGGGGAGCTTTTCGGGTGGCGCGACATTCAGGAGCGTGCGGATGCCCTTTGCATGGGCCGCATGGAGGACGGCGGCCGTCGTCTCGAGGTCGCACTCCATCTGGCAGAGGAGCATGTCGCCAGCATCTCCCGCGGCTGCCACGGCTTCCGCCATCTCCTCGGGCGCTTCGAGGCCATTTGCCCCATGGTCGAGGACGATCCTGTTGTCTCCCTGCGTGCGCAGGATCACGGCGACGCCCGTGCTCGTGTCGCAGAGCCTCTTCACACCAGTGGTGTCGACGCCTGCCTTGTCCAGCGCATCCACGAGCGCGGATCCGAAGACATCCTCTCCGACAGCACCGAACATGAGGGTAGGCGCTCCTGCCTTCGCGGCAGCGACTGCCTGGTTTGCGCCCTTGCCGCCCGGATTCGTGCAGAAGCCTTCGCCCGCAAGCGTCTCTCCCTGCTTCGGCATGCGCTCTGCCGCAATCGAGAGGTCCATATTGAGGCTGCCAAAGACGACGACCGTGTTCATTGTGCGCTCCTCCCTGCTGGCTGCCAGCCAGAAAATTATCAATAACTAGTATCGTTTCTGCTTCTCTTCGTTTTCACACCATCGTATACTAGGTGCCAGCATGGCCAGAGGTGCCATGCATTCGTCGAAAGGACCTCACATGGAAGTCACCGAAGCAGTGCTTGCCACGATGAAGGAGAACGGCGCCCCGATGAGCGCAGGCCAGATCGCAACCGCGACCGGCATCGACCGCAAGGAGATCGACAAGGCCATGAAGAAGCTCAAGGCCGATGGTTCCATCGTCTCTCCAGTCCGCTGCAAGTGGGAGCCCGCAGAGAAGTAGAGAAGCAGTGCGTACAAGCGCAATGCACAAGGAGGCAGCCAGGATATCCCGGCTGCCTCCTTTGCTGTATCCTTGGCATTCCGAGAAGAAAGGATCCATCACGGTGCCAGATCTAGCAGCATGCCAGCTCGTCGTCTTCGATTTCGACGGAACCCTCGCCAATACCGCGCCCTGCATCATCCGTACAGCCGAGACGGTGCTGCGGGAGGCAGGGCTTCCTGAAGAGCGCATGAAGGATGTGCCCCAGCTCATAGGGCCTCCCTTCCCGCAGGCATTCTCCCAGGTCTTCGGCTACAGCGCTAAGGATGCCCAGAAGATCACGAACCGCTACCGCGAGATCTATTCGTCGCTCGGTCCTGAGGCGTGGCCAGCCTTTGCCGGCGTGAAGGAGCTGCTAGAAGCTCTCAAGGCATCCGGACGCATGCTTGCGATTGCCAGCTCGAAGCGGATGCACCTCGTCGAGAAGTCGGCAAAGGATGCCGGCATCGCCCCCTTCTTTTCCTTCATCGAAGGCAAGAGGAGCGATGCGCCCCAGACGAAGGCAGCTACGCTTGCGCTTGTGCTCGACGAGGCAGGCACGGAGAGCGCCGTGATGATAGGTGACCGCCACTACGATATCGACGCAGCGCATGCGGTCGGCATCCCCGGCATCGGCGTCCTCTGGGGCAGGACCGCGCCGCGCGAGGAACTCGAAGGCGCAGGAGCCGAGGCCATCGCCGAGACGCCCGAAGAGCTCGGCAAGATCCTGGGACTTGCCTAGAGCTCGACCGAGATCGTGAGCGCCTGTCCATCCGATACGGCCTCGGCGGTGCCACCATGGGCCTTTGCCGCCGCCTTCACGACCGCAAGGCCTATGCCGTGGCCCCCTTCGTAGGTGCGCGAAGGATCTGCCTTGAAGAAGCGGTCGAAGAGCTCGGGGTGTGCACCGGGAGCGAGCCCTTCCGCCTCGTTTGCGACCAAGATCTGAGCATGGCCTGGACGGGTCCCTTTCACGGAGAATGTGACTGAAGCACCATCAGGCGAGTGCTTGAACGCATTGTCAAGCAAGATCGAGACGATCTGTCCCGCCATGCCGGCATCGGCGCGCACGACGATCCCCTCCTGGATATCGGTCGTGAACGGCTTTCCCTGCGCCGCCGATACCGCTTCGAAGTCCTCGGCAACCTCCATCGCAAGCGAGGAGAAATCGACATCTTGAAGCTTCAGGGAATCTGCCCCTTCATCTGCCTTCGCAAGCGCAACGAGCTTGTCCGTGAGGCCTTCGAGCCGTTTCGTCTGGTTGTGGATGCTTTCCGTCCACTCGCTCTCGCCGTTCTCGATCTCGATCACATCGACCGCCGACTGGATGATGGAAAGAGGCGTCCTCAGCTCATGCGACGCATCGGTCACGAAGCGGCGCTGCTGCTTCTGCGCCTCCTCGACAGGGCGTATGGCAGCAGAGCTGAAGGGAATGACGATGAGGATGAAGACGGCGAGTCCGATGAGCCCCATTGCGATCGATGCCATGAGAAACGAATGGAAGTAGGCAAGGTCGTTGTAGGCATAGAGGAAGAAGACCGTCGTCTGCCCCACGGTCGAGACGACCCGATAGCGGTAGCTGCCTGCAAAGCCGCGGGGCTGCCCGGCAGCCACAGCATCCTGCGCCATCTCGACCGCGCCTTCATCGTGCACCGAGGCGATCGAGTCCATGTTGAGGGCGATCGGCGCATCCTCGGAGTCGAGCGTGACGACGAAGTAGCGCGTGTCATAGGGCACTTCCATAAGGTAGTCAGGCGAGGAGCCGTCGGAATCCGAGAGGAGCGCCGAGAGCTCGCCATCCGTATCCTCGAGATAGTCGAGCTCGGTATCGAGCCTGCGTACCGTCGCGTTCCAGTTCAGGAGATTGATGCCGACAAGGACCGAGGCCAGGACGAGCGTACAGGCAAGAAGCGCTGCTGCCGTGACCTTGCGGCGCATGCCACGGACCGTCGGATCTGCTCCGCCGAAAAGGAGGCGCTGGAGCCTATGCGTGCTCATTTCGTCTCCGGCATCTCGAGCCGGTAGCCAAGGCCGCGCACGGCTGCTATCTGCACTTCGGCACCGGTGCTCTTGAGCTTCTTCCTCAGGTTCGAGATGTTCACCCAGATGACGGAAGGCTCGGTATCGGAGAGGAGCCCCCAGACCTCGCGGCGGATCGCCTCCATCGAGGTAAGGCCCCCTGCGTGCGCAAGCAGGAGCTTCATGATCTTGAGCTCGTTTGCCGTGAGCTGCGCCTTCCTGCCGTGGGAGACGATCTCGGAGTTCCCCTCGTCGAGCTCGATATCCCCAAACGTCGGATGCGCCTTCACGGCCCCGGGGCTTGTGTGCGTGATTGCACGGATCCTTGCCAGGAGCTCCTTGGCGGCAAAGGGCTTCACGAGATAGTCGTTCGCGCCGGCATCGAGGCCAGCCACGCGGTCATCGATATCAGCCCTGGCCGTGAGCATGAGGATAGGGACATCCATCCCCACCTGGCGGAGCTTCCTGAGCACCGTGAGCCCATCCATCTTCGGCATCATGATATCGAGGATGATGAGGTCGAAGGAAGAGGTCTTGGCATCGTAGAGCGCCTCTTCGCCGTCGGCGGCGCCTTCCACCTCATATCCTGCATGCGAAAGTATCGCTATGAGCGCCTGCCTGAGCTCGCGCTCGTCGTCTGCCAGAAGAATCTTCACGGATGCCCTTTCTCTTATCCGGAATCTATCGTATCCCGGCCGCATTCTGCATCCGCTCCTCAAGGCCCGTCTTTTGGGAGTCTTTAGGTTTTATCTTGCTTAAGGCCCAGTTTAGGGAGGACGCCTAAGATGCAGCAGTATCATCCGAAGCGCTATGGCTGCTGACACAAAGGAGCATCTCATGGAGAGTGTCCGTACGGCACAGGAGAAGGAAGACCTGACGACAAACGACCTTCTGGCGCGCATCTGGATCGAGGTCTGCTGCCACCCTGAGGCGCCGGTGTTCCGCATGCTCGGCGAGGAGCCGCTCACCTATGCCGGACTCTGGAAGCGCTCAGGCGTCCTTGCAGACAGGCTCGCCAGCATCCGTCAGGACCGCATCCCGGTGATCGTCCTCGGCCGCAAGTGCCCCGACATGCTCTGCTCTCTTCTTGCCTGCCTGCGCGCTGGACACGCCTTCGTGCCCGTGCACACAAGCATGCCGCAGAGCCGCGTCGAGACGATGTGCGAAGAGATCGAGGAATCGCTCGGATGTGCCCCTTCGATCCTTGTTGCGACATCGAGGGACGAGGCAGCAGCTGCCGGACACCATGAGGAGGGCATGATCTGCGCACCTGAGGTGCTCGAGGCAGCCACGCTTCCCGAGACGGCCGAGCTCAGGCCGAATGAGAGCCAGGGCTGGGTCACAGGCGAGGAGACCCAATACATCATCTTCACGTCCGGCTCGACCGGAAAGCCCAAGGGCATCGAGGTCACCGAGAACGACGTCTCCCACTTCATGGAGTGGCTCGATACGTTCCCGGCCATCCGCGAGCGCGGCCAGGTCTTCATGGACCAGGCACCCTATTCCTTCGACCTCTCCGAGTTCGAGCTCGTGGGCGCGCTTTCTACCGGCGGCTCCCTCTATGCGCTTGCTCCCGAGTCGGCCGCGAACTTCAAGCGCCTCTTTGCCGAGCTCAAGGACTCCCATATGAACGTCTGGGTGTCGACCCCTCCCTTCGCGGACATGTGCCTCGCCGACCCGAGCTTCTCCGAGGAGCTCCTCCCCGACCTCAAGCTCTTCCTCTTCTGCGGCGATACGCTCTCGCACCGTACCGCTAGGGGCCTCAAGAAGCGCTTCCCGCATGCCGTGGTCGCAAACACCTACGGCCCGACCGAGTCGACGGTCGCCATCACCTACGCCGAGATGACCGACGAGATGATCGCAAGCGATGATGCGCTGCCTGTCGGATATCCCCGTCCTGGCACGGAGCTCCATGTCTATCACATCGACGAGCCTGATGGCCCACTCGGCGCCGAGTGCGCAGCCGGCGAGTCCGGCGAGGTCGTGATTGTGGGCGACACCGTGGCGAAGGGCTACCTCGGCGAGCCCGAGAAGACCGCGCATGCCTTCTCCGAAGCCACGCTTGAGGACGGCCGCAAGGTCCGCTCCTTCCGCACGGGCGATATCGGACACCTCGACGAGGATGGCATGCTCCACTACGAGGGGCGCATGGGGTCGCTCATCAAGCTCAACGGCTTCCGCATCGAGCTCGGCGATGTCGAGCACTCGCTCAGAGCCTTGAAGGGCGTGAAGATGGCAGCCGTCGTGCCCGTCAAGCGCCACGACCGCATCTCTGCGCTCAAGGCTTTCGTCGTCCTCGACCACCCCGAGCCGACCGAAGACGAGACGCCCCGTGCGATCCGCATGCGCCTTGCTGAGAATCTCCCTTCCTACATGGTCCCCAAGACCGTGAAGGTGCTCGACGAGATGCCGCTCACGACGAATGCTAAGATAGACCGCAAGATGCTCGCACAAGCGTAGGAGTCCATCCCGCATGTCTTTCTTCAGCGATTTCAGCTTCTTCTTCATCCTTGCGCTCCTCATGATGGGAGCCGCCTATCTCGGCCTGCACGAGAGGAGCATGAGGAGATACGGGCTGTATGCCTCGATCTTCATGCTCTTCGCCCTCTTCGTGAAGACGCCTCTGGAGGGCCTTTTCTGCTGCATCTTCCTGGCGGATTCCCTTCTCTGTGCGCACTTCCTCTGGGGCGACCCCAAGAGCGCCCGGCGCTTCCATATAGCGCTTGCACTCACGCTCGTGCCGCTCGTCGCCTGCAAGGTGTCGGGTGCCTTCTCGGCAAACATCCTCGGCTTCACTGGCATCTCATATGTGACCTTCCGCTCGGTGCAGGTCCTCGTCGAGACGCATGATGGGCTCATCGAGCGCATGAAGATGAGCGACTATCTCTATTTCCTGATTTTCTTCCCGACCTTCACGTCAGGCCCGATCGACCGCTCGAGGCGCTTTGAGGAAGACCTCGACAACGTGCCCTCGAAGGACGAGTACTCCGGCATGCTTGCCAACGCGATTCTCCTCATCATGCTCGGCATGGTCTACAAGATCGTGCTGGCCACGATCTTCGAGAAGTATTGGGTGCCCGAGTACTTCAACCAGTACAACGAAGGCACTGCCGTCGCTATCTGGCGTCAGTTCAGGAACTGCATCGCCTATGGCCTCTACCTCTTCTTCGACTTTGCCGGCTATTCCTGGATGGCAGAAGGTGCCGGCCTTGCCTTCGGCATCCACGTGCCCAGGAACTTCCGAGCCCCCTTCCTCTCGACCTCGATCACGGACTTCTGGAACCGCTGGCACATCACGCTCTCGACGTGGCTGCGCGACTTCTGCTTCATGCGCATAGCCCGCTCCCTCATGCGCCGCAAGGCCTTCAAGGGAAAGAGCGCACGCCTGCGCACGGCCCAGACCGCCATGATCGCCAATATGCTTATCATGGGATTCTGGCATGGGCTCTCGATCGACTATATCCTCTACGGCCTCTACCACGGCGTGCTTCTTGCTCTGGAGCAGAGCTGGGAGCGCACCAAGTTCTACAAGACGCACCGCCACAAGACGTGGTACCGGATCTGCTCGTGGGCCGTCACGATGGCTCTCGTGTTCTTCGGCTTCGCCCTGTTCTGCGGCCAGATTACGCTGCTCGTGAAAGGAGCATGATATGGCAGAAAAGTATAGCCACGACGAGGTGAAGCAGAAGGTCATCGACCTTCTCTGCGATATCTCCGGCGAGGACGACGTCGCCGACAACATGGACACCGATCTCTTCGAGGAGGGCTATCTCGACTCCATGGGCGCCATCGAGCTGCTTGTCGCCCTCGAGGACGAGCTCGATGTGTCGATTGCGCCGACCGAGGTCGACCGCTCGGAGATGAACACGCCGAATCTCATCATCAAGCAGGTGGAGAAGCGGCTCGACTGAGGTACTCACGCATATGATCACCCGTAGGACCCTACTCAAGACAACTGCAGGAAGCCTCGCCGCCCTGGGCGCCGGGCTCGTCGGTGCAGACGAGTTCCTGTACCCGAAGCTCGAGAACAAGGCGGATGGCTCGCGCATCTATGACTATGTGTACGGCATGCCGAAATCGGAGGCCGTCGACTTCGTGCTCGCAAACATGAGCGACGATGGCCGCTTCTGCTTCGGCACGTCCGAGTTCTATTTCAATGCCGACCTCATCCCCGAGATTGCGCTCAAGGTCTTCGGAGACAATAACCCCGGCGTGGACATGACGCTCATCGGCGAGCCGTTCGACCAGAGCCTCTGGCAGGCCATCGCGGCAGGCGCCTATTGTGCCCATGCAAAGAACAAGGAGTGCGTGCTCTTCGTGAGCCCGCAGTGGTTCTTCAAGAGCGGCGGCGCCCAGAACAAGTTCTCCGGCAAGTTCAACTACGAGCTCTATCGGAACTTCTGCCAGAACACGATGCTCTCGCAGACGACGAAGGACAAAGTGCGCGAGCGTGCCCGCGAGCTCGGCATCTCCTCCGATACACTCGCCGCTGCCAACCAGGACACGCCGTTCGATACGCTGAACGACCTCCAGATCCACGAGGAGAAGACGCTCCGCATCAGAAGCGAGCTCGAGAAGATGATCCAGGGCTCGCCGAGCAAGAGCAAGACGAGGCTTCAGGGCATCCCGACAGGCGAGCCTGACTGGGAAGCCTGGCTCGAGCAGGCCACAGCCGATGGCCAGGCGCGCTGCACGAACAATGAGATCGGTGTCTACGACTCCTACTGGGAGAAGAACAAGAACTACCAGTCAGAGCGTGGCCAGAACTTCGACGAGGCCGAGAGCGAGTGGTCCGACCTCTCGCTCTTCCTCGATGTCACGCGCGAGTGCGGCATGAGCGTGCTCATGATCATGCTGCCGATGCACGGACCCTGGTATGACCATGTCGGCATCGACGAGAGCCAGCGTGCTGCCTGGTATGCCCGCGTCAGGGATGTAGCAGATTCTGCCGGTGCCACCTACGCCGACTTCTCCCCCTGCGAGTACGAGCGCTACTTCTTCTGCGATACCGTGCACCCGGGCTGGCGTGGCTGGGTCCATATCGAGCGCGCCGTCTACCACTTCGTGAACGGCCAGGACGACGAGTTCCTCGGCGGCTGGGGCTACGGCGACGCAGAGGGTGCCGGCACGGACGATATGAGGGGGATCCAGCTATGAGCAAGAAGGACGAGAAGGCGGAGTTCACACCGCTTGCCACCGCGAAGGAGCGCATACTCGACTTCGGGCAGACCCATGAGACGCTGACCTATATCGGGACTGCCGCTGCCATCATCGCAATGGGCCTCCTGCTCTACTGGTTCGTGAGCTTCTCGGGCTACATGGCACCTGCGACCTTCATCTATGCAGGGTTCTAGCGCAAGCTGCCACAAGACCCCGTGACATGGAAGAGGCCTGCCGGAGCGATCCGGCAGGCCTTTCTCGTCTCTTGAAGAAGCCACGCCTACGCAGCCAGCTCTCTTCCTCTCTCCTTCTTCCAGACATGGAGCATGAAGAGGAGCTTTGCGGCACCGGTCAGAAAGAGCACTGCTGCAGATCCGATATAGACGATGCTTACATCTGGCATGAACGTAAGGACATCCCGCCATTTGTAGCCCTGCAATACTGGCATGCAGAGTATGCCCAGAGGCGCCAGCACGTGGAGGCACACGAGGCGCCAGAGCGAGACATCGTGCGGAAGCCTGCCTATCCATTTCCGCCAGCGTCTGAGGCGCACGATGGGAGCTACGGCAAGCAGCACGAAGAGGGCAAGGAAGGCATCTTCCTGTGCGTGCGTCGCGATGCGCTCCGTGGCGCTCACAGGCTCTGCCTTGCCGCCGACGACATTTGCGACGACGCCGTCCGCAAGCTCGTAGAAGGCCGTATTGCCGCCGAAGGCATCCGCCGCGTCTCCGAGCACAGCAATCGCGATGCCGCGCTCAGGGAAGATCATCATGCGTGCTACGCCGTTCTCGACATCTCCGTCATGCGAGAGCACGAGCTCCCCATCGTCCCAGTAGAACGAGATCCAGCCCATACCATAGAAGGCATCGCTGTAGGGGTCGGCAGCACGTGACAGGAACATCTGGCGTATGCCTGCGGCAGAAAGCACCTGGGCGCCGCCTGTAGCGGTCTGGGTGCCCTGGTTCAGGTACATCATGAGGTACTTGCCCATATCGGCCGTGCTTGTGGCCATATAGCCCGAGCTCCAGCTGCCCCAGGAATCATCGCCGTCCTCGTGCACAAAGCCATCCTGGACATTCCAGCCGAAGTAGTTTCTCCAGGCATGGGCAGAGGCACGCGCCTCAAGGCTCGCCGAGGAGTCGTCCATCTCGAGCGGCTCCAGGATATGCTCTTCGACATACTCGTCGTACGCCTCGCCCGAGACGGCCTCGATGACCTTGCCGAGAAGGTCGTAGTTCGCATTCGAATAGGAGAACGTGCCCTGCGTGAGGCCCGGCGTCGCCTCGGCAAGCGAGTCGTAGTAGCCGAATCCGCTTGTCTGGTTGAGGAGCATCCTGATGGTCACATTGTCCGGCGTCCCATAGGCGTCGCAGTAGGTTGCCACCGGTTCATCGAGGTCGATCTTGCCATCCTCGACGAGCTGCATGATCGAGAGGGCCGTGAACGACTTCGTGAGCGAGCCTATGAGCATCGTGTCGTGGTCGCTCTCGATGTCGCCCATCGTTCTCTCGTACTCGGCTCCTGCTGCATCGACGACTACAACGCCTATGCCAGGCGTGCCAGCCACATCGAAGTTCTCATCGAGATACTCGTCGAGCGCACGATACGTGGAGTAGCTCTTCTTTCCGGATGTCGGGGCAGTCGCCGTACCGTCTTCTGTTGCGTCCTGCGTCTCATCGGTCGTGGGGTTGTCCGAAAGGATGCCGAAGGTCGGCTCGTCGGGGAAATAGTCCTGCACGGCATTCGGCGCATCGGTGCCAACCGCAGGGCCTTCTATGCCCTCCTCGATGCACTGCGCATCCCACGCATCGTCTGGCTCGGGATAGACCGGTGCCTGCGGCTCCCAGCCGCCTCCGGCATAGGCTGCAGCAACGAGGAATGCCGCAGCAGCCACGCCCACAGCTGACTTGATCCAGATATCGCGCATCCTTGTCTGACCCAAGCTCCACATCCCCCTTCGACCTATCTACTCTAGGCGAGATGGGACGCATATTGGAGGGCAAGCGGCAAAGGAGCACAAATGGGCGCACAGCTGAGCGTGCGCTGAAGATATCCGCTAGCGGGAGGCGCGCTCCAGAGCCCACTTGAACCAGGCACGGAATGCATGCACATCGATAGCCGTAGCGACACGGCAGTTCGGATGTGCCGCTTCCTCCCCTATCTTCATGCCGCAGGAGCCGTCGTCTTCGACTTCAAGCTCGCCGGGCACGACCGTGAAGAACTCGGGATGGGTCGCAAGGCCGACCGCTATGGGGTCTGCAATCTCCTTGCCCTTGCCGTCGAGGCTCTGGGCACCGGAGAGCATCGTATAGACGGCATTGCCGACACGGCCCGAAAGGGCGATATCGGCCATATCGAGATCGGACATGCGAACCGCTGCCGCTACCTCGACCGGCACGAGGAAGACATCGAGACCGGAGGCAAGGACCGCCTTCGCGCTTGCAGGGTCTGCTGCGACATTCCTGCCGGCACGCTGCAGCGTATCTCCTGTTCCCATGGTCGAACCCATGCAGAAGACGGGCCCCAGGATATCGGGCAGATCGGGGTGCGCCTCGAGTGCATCGGCGAGGTTCGTGAGCGGTGCAAGGCAGATCATACAGGCACGCTGGCCTTTTGCTGCTGCGCTCTTCGCCGTCTGGCAGATGGCATCCTTCGCAGGCACGTTGTAGAAGAGGTCCCATGCTTCATCGGCAAAGACCCAGGAGCCCAGACCGGACGGTCCGAGCGTCGGCTGCATGTAGTGGCGCTTCTCGGAATTCGGAAGGTCGCGTCCCCTGGCAACAAGTGCACGGGTGCCGAGGAAGGCCTCGAGCTTCAGCGCATTGGCTGTTGCCTGGTTGACGCCGATCGATCCCCCGACGGTCGTCACAAGCGACGTATCGAGACGTGAGCAGGTCAGCGCTATGAAGAGCGCAGCCGCATCATCGACACCTGGATCCACATCGATGATTGCAGGGGTGCCGCATGTGCTCATAGCTCCTCCTCAACGTTTCCAGATTTCTGACAAATATACCGCAGCGGGGACATTTGGCAACCGACTGGACCTGCCTGGTTACAAATCATATATAAAAAGCCTGCATGCAAGGCATGCAGGCTTATCTTTTCTTGCTCGGCTGTTCAGATGCTGACTTTTCAGCTTCCTAGGCCTTGGCAGGCTCCGTCGAAGCGACCGGTGCCACATCCTCCTCGGACTCCTGTGCCTCGGCCTCACTTTCGGCATCGGCATCTGCCTCTTCCTCGGCTGCGCGCTTCGCGTTGCGGGAGACCTCTTCAGGCGTGAGGACATCCTCAATGCGCAGGTTCACGCCTGCAACCTCGAGACCCGTCATCCCCATGACCTGCTTCACGACGGCCTTCTTCACGTCCTCGAAGATCTGCGGTGCATAGGCACCATACTCGATCAGGACGGAGATGTTCACGCGCACGGCAGCATCAGGCGTCACCTCGACCGTCACGCCCTTCCTGGGGTCGGTCGCACCAAGGGCATCCTGCACGCGGTTCACCCAGCCGCCCTTCATGCCGACAACGCCAGGAACGTCGCGTACGGCGAGGGCGACGATCTTCTCGATCACGCCGTTGCTGAACGTCAGCGAATCCTCGGAGTTGTCATCCTCCTCTGCTGCCACGATGTCTTCCGTATCGGTCATGCTCTCCTGTCCATCAGGAGCAGCATACGTGGCCTTTGCTGTGTCCTTCGTCTCTGTATCCATACATCCACTCCTTGCTCGTCTCGATTTTCCAGCTATCTTCCGTCATCCTTCGGACCCATGAGGCCACGGAAGAATGAGATGATCTTCGGGTCGCCGTCAAGCATCTGGCCTATTGCGACGCCTATGGTCACGCAGAGCGCAACAAGAAGCGTTGCCCAGAAGCCGATCACAAAGAGAAGGATTGCGACGATGAGGCCCAAAAAGCCGCAGAGCACCGCATTCTCGTGGCCCGGAAACGTCTTGTGGAGCCACGCCTCGGCTGCCTCGAGAGGACGGGCACCAGCCTTCTGCTTCGTGGAAGCCGTGTCTGCTACAGCGTCCCTGCTGGCTTCCGATGCTCCCTTCGCATCACGCTTGGGCTCGTCCTCGTCGACCGTCACTTTCGGCCTATTCATGCGCCTCCTCCTCCCTCGGGGTCCTGCCCTTCATGGAGATCGTCACGCCGTCGCCCGACGCTGCAGGATGAACCTCGGGCTCATCTGCTGCAGCAGGAGCATCCTCTTCGGCGACAGAGCCGCCCTCTGCGGAAGGCGTCTCGGCGGTGTCCTCTGAGGAATCATCCTCAGATGCAGACACGCTGTCAGATGCCTCCTCTGCCGGAGCATCGGCATCAGCCGCCGGCACATCGAAGAGGTGGTCATAGGACTCAGGCTCGGAAAGCGAGCTCGGCTCTTCAGGCGCCAGGAACTCGAGGCTGATCGAGGAGATCCTCTCGCCGCAGAGCTTTGTCAGGCCCTCTTCGAGCTCCTCCTTGAGCTCGCGCCCCTTCTCGACGGCAGAGACCGTCTCGTGCGGACGGATCGTCAAATGGACCGATATCATGCCATGCTTCTCCGCGAAGACCGCGACCTTCGTCGCTTCGCAGGAGCCATCCTCCTCGACGATGTAGGTAGCCTGGGAGGCAATCGCATCGCGAGTGATTGCAATCGTCGAGCCCTCTTCGTCCTCGAGCTCGATCGTCTGTGCCTTCTTGCGGCGGGCAAGCACGCGGACCCACATCACGAAGCTGCCGATGAGGGAGAAGGCAACGCATCCCTGCACGGCGTAGCTGTAGCTGTCGACGGCAAAGAGCGCGAGCGCCTCCTTCGTCCACGGTCCGAAGATCGTGAGCACAAGCGCGGCAAACGCGAAAATCGTCGCCAGGAACCACAGGGTCATCGCGAGCTTCTTCAGAAATCCCATGCTGCCACCTCCGCCAGCGTCAGATACATCCCAAGGATACCCCGTTTCGCCGACATGAGTCTGCGAGGCCGGCCCTCTTGTCCCTGCCATGAAATCTGCCACGATTCTGCAGCTGAGATGCAGATGAAACAGAGCTCCCATATGATGGAAAGACAGATACTCGAGAAAGGTGCACCGGATGAGAATCGACGAGCTGCTGAAGACAAAGCAGACCTATTCCTATGAGATCTTCCCGCCAAAGGGCACGATGCCGCTTTCCGATGCGCGCAAGGTGGCAGAAGCGCTCGCTCAGGACCATCCTGACTGGATATCGACGACATTCTCTGCTGGCGGCACCGGCTCCTCCTCGCACACGGCAGAGATCTGCGACACGGTCCAGAACGACTTCGGCATCACCTCCCTTGCGCACCTGACCTGCCTCGGCTCCTCGAAGGAGGATGTCGAGCGCTATGTGGGAAAGCTCGATCGGGCAGGCGTCTCCAATGTCCTGGCGCTCAGAGGCGACCGCGCCCCAGGACGCGATGCCATCGACTTCACGTATGCGTCAGACCTCATCTCCTACCTCAAGGCACAGCACCCCGAGCTCTGCCTCGGCGCTGCCTGCTATCCGGAGGGACACGTGGAGTCGCCGTCCATGAGGAGATCGCTCGAGAACCTGAAGCGCAAGCAGGATGCCGGCGCCGACTTCTTCGTGACGCAGCTCTTCTTCGACAACGAGACGTTCTACCGCTTCCGCGACCTCTGCGCCCGTGGCCGCATCAAGATCCCCATCGTTGTGGGCATCATGCCGTTCACGAGCCAGAAGCAGATCACGCGCATGGCATTCACGTGCGGGGCATCCATTCCCTCTGCCGTGATCAAGCGCATCATCGCCGCAGGAGACGACCCGGCCGAGCAGGCAAAGGCAGGCGTTTCCTACGCAATCGAGCAGCTCCAGGACCTCGCACAGAACGGCGTCGACGGCCTCCACATCTATACGATGAACAAGCCTGCCATGGCGCACGAGATCCACGAGGCGCTTGTGGGGTGCGGCTACCTTGCCAGCTAGCACATCCGTCTCCCGCTACGAGATATCCTCTGTCGACAAGGAGGAGGTGCTCCGCTACCTTGGCTATGCCGGGCAGGAGTATAGCCCATCCTTGGATGGCAGGATCGATGCGGCCATCGGGCATGCCCTCGCTATCTCCGAACCGAAGGGGGTCATGCGCCCCTTCGAGGTCGAGCGCATAGACGAAGGCGAGAATCCCTGCGTCCATCTCAAGGGTACGGCACTCAAGCTTCCCGGCCACGATATCGCAGAGCATCTTGCCGGGGCCCAGGCCGCAGCCGTCTTCGCGGTGACCTTGGGCATGTCGAATGAGCGGGAGCTCAGACGCCTCTCGCTTACCGACCATCTCGAGCAGATCCTCTTCGATGCTGCCTCAGTCGCACTCGTCGAGCGTGCCGCCGACGCTGCAGAGGCAGAAGCCGTGAAGTGGGCAGCAGGCCAGGGACTCTTCTGCACCTGGCGCTACTCTCCTGGCTACGGAGACCTGCCGCTTGCCGTGCAGCCGACGCTCCTTTCTGCCCTCAATGCCCAGAGGCTCTTGGGCATCACGCTCTCGCCGAGCCTCCTCATGACACCGACGAAGAGCGTCACGGCCATTGTCGGCTGTTTCACGGAACCGAAGAGAAGCACGCACATGAGCTGCGCCAAGTGCGTCTGCCACGATTTCTGCACATTCCGTGTCCAGGGAAGGACCTGCCATGACAGAAGGAAATAGGACCCTGTCCTCTGTTGCTATCCGCGACCCGAAGGTGCCGGCATCTGCCCCCTTCGGGCCTGGTACCAAGCGCACGCTCAGAATCAAGGACGAGCACCTCGCCCACGTGCTCGAAGGTCAGGAGTTCCTCCTCTTCGATGGCGCCATGGGAACGCAGCTCCAGGAACGTGGCATGAAGGCAGGAGAGCTGCCAGAGCTCCTCTGCCTTGAAGATCCGGACAATGTCACAGCCATCCATGCCGCTTACGTCGAGGCTGGTGCAGAGGCCGTGACGACGAACACGTTCGGCGCGAATGCCCTGAAGCTTGCCGGCAAGGCGACCGTGCGCCATATCTTCGAGGCAGCCGTCTCCTGCGTGCGTGCAGCAGGAGCGCGCTATGTTGCGGCGGATATCGGCCCCACGGGAGCCCTTCTCGAGCCCATGGGGACCATGAAGTTCGAAGAGGCCTATGGGCTCTTTGCCGAAGAGGCAATCGCGGCAGAAGGGGCAGGAGCCGACCTCTTCGTGATCGAGACGATGGCAGACCTCGCCGAGGCGAAGGCTGCCCTCCTTGCGGTCAAGGAACATACGCAGCTGCCGGCATTCGTGACAATGACATTCGGAGAGGACGGGCGTACCTTCCTCGGCACGACGCCTGAAGTCGCTGCCGTGACGCTCTCCTCGCTCGGTGCCGATGCTGTCGGCATCAACTGCTCGCTTGGCCCTGAAGACGTGGAGCCGCTTGTGCTCCGCATGCTCCCCTACCTTTCCTGCCCCTGCATGGTGCAGGCCAATGCGGGACTCCCTGAGGTGCATGACGGTGTGACGACCTATGGAATCGACGCCGAGGAATTCGTCTCAGCCATGAAGCCCATGGTCGAGGCAGGCGTCTCCATTGTCGGCGGCTGCTGCGGCACGGCACCCGACTATATCGCGCGCGAGCGTGCCCTCATCGATGGGATCGGCACGCCCCGTCCCCATGCGCTCTCCCCCGACTTCACGGTCGCAAGCTCCCAGGAGCTCCTCTCGCTTGCTCCGGGACATATTGCCGTCATCGGCGAGCGCATCAACCCGACGGGCAAGAAGCGCATGAAGGAGGCATTGCGCTCCGGGGACTTCGACTACATCCTGACGCTCGCTATCGAGCAGGAACGCGCCGGCGCCCAGGTGCTCGACGTGAATGTGGGTCTGCCTGAGATAGACGAGACGAAGCTCCTCAAGCGTGCCGTCACGGACATCTCAGGCGTCACATCGCTGCCGCTCCAGGTCGACTCGGCAACGGCTTCCGCGGTCGAGGCAGCTGTCAGGAGCTATCCGGGAAAGCCGCTCATCAACTCCACGAATGGCCGCGAAGACATGATGGAGGAGATGATTCCGCTTGCCCACCACTATGGGTGCGCGCTCGTCTGCCTGACGCTCGACGAGGCAGGCATCCCGGCCACGGCAGAAGGACGCCTCGCCGTCGCGCGCAAGATCTATGACCGTGCCCGCAAGGAAGGCATGCCGGCACAGGACCTTGTCTTCGACTGCCTTGCTATGGCAGCAAGCACGGATCAGAAGGCACCTGGCGAGATCTTGAAGAGCATCCGCCTCGTGAAGGAGGCGA
Organism: Olsenella kribbiana; assembly: GCF_036408795.1. Lineage (NCBI taxonomy): Bacteria > Bacillati > Actinomycetota > Coriobacteriia > Coriobacteriales > Atopobiaceae > Olsenella > Olsenella kribbiana. Next base: position 53,179 of record NZ_JAZGJP010000001.1, on the reverse strand, counting down.
TGCCGGGTGTCCGCACGGTCCTCGGCGTCTCGAACATCAGCTTCGGCCTTCCCTTCCGCCCCTTGATCAATGCGACCTTCCTCGCTGCTGCCTTTGCTGCCGGACTCGACCTCGCTATCATCAACCCGGGCCAGCAGCGCATGCACGATGTCGTGAGCGCCTGGCGCGTGCTTTCAGGCGAAGACGAGGCAGCCCGTGCCTATGTCGAGGAGAATGCCGGCCGTACCGAGGCAAAGGGCCCGGCCGCTGCCGCCGGCACCCCTGCCGCCTCGAGCGCATCGTCTGCTGCCGCAACGCCTGAAGAGGCTGCCCTTCAGGGCGTGCTCGATGGCAGGAAGGCAGCCGTCAAGGCGGCGACAGAGAAGCTCCTCGAAGGCCATGATGCGATGTATGCGATCAACCAGGTGCTGATCCCTGCCCTTGACGAGGTTGGCGTGCGCTTCGAGAAGGGCACGTTCTTCCTGCCTCAGCTCATGGCATCAGCTGAGGCAGCAAAGGCAGGATTCGATGCAATCAAGGCATCGCAGCCAAAGGACGCCGTGCCGACGAAGGGCAAGATCGCGCTCTGCACCGTCAGGGGCGACATCCACGATATCGGGAAGAACATCGTGAAGATGCTCCTCGAGAACTATGGCTACGAGGTCTTGGACGTCGGCCGCGATGTGGATCCGCAGGCGTTCTGCGATGTCGTGGTCGAGCACCATGTGAAGCTCGCGGGGCTCAGCGCACTCATGACAACAACGGTACCGGCCATGGGAGAGACGATCGAGCTCCTGCGCAAGCAGGCACCCTGGTGCAAGGTCGTCGTCGGAGGCGCCGTCCTGAATCCCGAGTACGCGAAGATGGTCGGCGCCGACTACTACGCGAAGGACGCCGCCGAGACCGCAAAGATCGCAGCCGAGGTCCTGGGGCAATAGGCACCGCCTAGAGACACCGCGAAGGGCGGCAGGGACGCTTCCCCTGCCGCCCTTCTTCATGGCCTGCCTCCGTATAGCAGAAGGGTGCCCGGATGAACCGGACACCCCTCTGTGCGCTCTGGAATGGAGGTTACTCGTCCTCTTCGAGCTGCTCTGCGACCTCGTCGGAGACAGACATCGTCGAGTAGACGTTCTGGACGTCGTCGAGCTCCTCGAGGCGGTCGATCAGACGCTGGACCTTGCGAGCGTCAGCGAGACCAAGCTCGACCGGCGTGTTCGGGACCATCGTGAGCTCGGAACCCTTGACCTCGATGCCCTGATCCTCGAGACCCTTCTCGACGTCCTGCATCTTGTCATACGCGGTGTAGACGATCCACTCGTCGCCTGCGTCCTCGTAATCCTCGCCGCCAGCCTCGGCCACGGCCATCATGAACTCGTCCTCGTCGACAGCGTTCTCCTTGTCGGGAACCTTCTTCTCGTCGGAGACGATGACCTTCTCCACGGCGATGGAGCCCTTGCGGGTGAACTGGAAGGCGACGGAACCGGTCGTGCCGAGGTTGCCGCCTGCATGCGTGAAGACGGAGCGGACATCAGCAGCGGTGCGGTTCAGGTTGTCGGTCAGGCACTCGACGTAGACGGCAACGCCTGCAGGGCCATAGCCTTCGTACGTGACCTCCTTGTACACGACAGCCTCGGCGCCAGAGCCGAAGGCCTTGTCGATGGCAGCCTGAATCTTCGCGTTCGGCATGGAAACCATGCGGGCACGGGCGATTGCTGCAGCAAGGGAAGCGTTGTTTGCGGGGTTCGGGTCTCCGCCGGTACGGGCTGCGACGGTGATGTTGCGGGAATGCTTGGAGAAGAGCGCAGAACGCTTTGCGTCGATTGCGGCCTTCTTGTGCTTCGTGGTAGCCCACTTAGAGTGTCCGGACATGCACATCTCCTTCTAGATTGGCAAAACATACAGATAATACAAAAGCAGGGATGACTTTGCAAATAGAAGATGCCGAAGTGTGGCACCTCTGCGAAGGTCCCCGGAAGCCATGGTGGTACGTACAATCTGCGTTTGTGCGGCTATCAATCATAGCGCGCCAGAGCACGTCTGAGCGATCTGCCCCAAGGAATCCAGACAAGCAGCAGGAATCCAGCGGTAGAAAGCCCATGCACGAGGTCGAGCGGCAGTCCTGCGAGGAAGGCGGCAATGACAGTCTCGGGCACGAGCGGACGCACATAGCCCAGGACATACCAGCCATTGAGGATTGCCCCATAGAGAAGGCCTGAGAGCACGCCTGAGACGGCGAGCTGCCACTTGCTATGCAAGAGCCCATGACGTGCCAGAACGCCTCCGAGATAGCCTACAAGCCCCCAGGCATACATCTGGAGCGGTGTCCAGGCGCCCTGCCCGAAAAAGAAGTTCGAGAGGAGCGCTGCGAAGGCGCCGACGGCAAAGCCGCTCTCCGGCCCCAGAAGCGCCCCTGAAAGTATTGCGATGGCAGAGACCGGCTTCACATCGGGCACAGCCGCAAAGAGGATCCTGCCCGCTGCCGCCAGAGCAGAAAGGCAGGCTACAGGCATCATCTGCCGGAGCGCCGGCTTTCCCGCCTCGATGCGGGCGAACATGAAGAGGATGGCAACGGCTGCCGCAAGGAGCGCAAGCCCGCCCGATATGGCAGAGCCCGCCCAGGCAGACCAGAGCATGAGGAGAGGGACAAGGGCCAGGACCAGGGGCTCCGAGGCCTTGAGGATGCGCTGCCACATCATCTGTGCCCCCAGAGCCAGCTTCTCGAAAGGAAGCCCTCTGCATCCGTGCTCACTGCCGCTCCCCCATCGAAGATGAGCGTGACCGTATTGGCTAGCGCTCGCACAAGCTCGGTATCGTGCGTCGCGCAGACGATGGTCGTGCCTGCCTCCTGCACCTTCTGGAGCGCCGCAGCCAGCCTTCTCTTCGAGCTCCGGTCAAGTCCCGTCGTCGGCTCATCCAGAAGCAGGATCTCCGGCTTCGCAAGCAGCAGCTTCGCAATCGCCAGGAGCTCTTCCTGCCCGCCCGAGACGTCGTAGGGGTGCCGTGCGAGGAATGCCTCGTCCTGAGGAAGGCCCAGGGCCTCGAGCACCTCCAGAGCCTCTTTCCTGCCATAGCCAACAGAAGGTCCCCATTCCAGAAGCTCCTCTGAGATGGACGGCTTCTCGAAGAGCGCGCGCGGGTTCTGCGGCAGGAACGCCTGCATCTTCGCATGGGCGTTCCTCGCCTTTCCATGCTGCACCGAAGCGATGCCTGCAAGTACAGCAAGCGCCGTCGACTTGCCCGATCCATTGCCGCCCAGAAGCACGCTGAAGCTTCCCTCAGGCACCGCAAACGAGAGGTCGCGAAGCACCCAGGGGGCACGCGCGGCATAGCGCTGGTAGACGCGCTCAAGCTCTGCTGCCACACCAGCTGCAGCAGGATGCACGGCCGCCATGCCAGAAAGCGCTGAGGGTGCCTCTGCAAAGGCTCTGGCCTCTGCCTCTGCAAGCGTGCCTCCTGCGGAAAGCGTGAAGGCCCTGTCTGCATAGGGGACAAGCGTGGCTGGGTCGTGCGTCGCGACGATGACAGTGATGCCGAGCTCCTGGTTCATGCGCCAGAGCAGCCCCAGGAAGGTCTTTGCGGCAAGCGGATCGAGCATGGAGGTCGGCTCGTCCAGGAGGAGAAGACGTGGCCTCATGACCATGAGCGATGCCAGGGCAAGAATCTGCTTCTGTCCGCCTGAAAGCTCGGAGGTGCGCTTCCGGAACCAGGAGTCGATACCGAAGAAATAGCAGGTCTCGGCTATGCGCTGGCGCATCTCTTCCTGCGTCGAGCCCAGATTCTCGAGGCCGAAGGCAAGCTCGTGCCAGACCGTATCGCAGACGATCTGGCTCTCGGGGTCCTGGAACACGTATCCGATGCCAGAGGCAGACTCGGCCGGAGAGAGTGCATCAATCGGACGTCCGAAGAAGGAGATAGTGCCAGAAAACCTGCCGTGAGGTGCCAGCTCTGGCTTCGCGAGACGCAGAAGCGTTGTCTTGCCCGAGCCATTCTGGCCGGAGAGGATCGTGAAGGAGCCTTCCGGCACGGAGAATGTGATGTCGGCAAGGACATCTGGCCCCTGCCGCTCCCCTTCCGGCACTGCATAGGCAAAGCTCACGTGGCTGAACTCCAGAGCGCTTTCTGTCATCTCTCCTCCTTCCGCCAGAGCATCCGCTCATGCACGAGAGATCCTATGGGCAGGGCTGCAAGCATCATATAGGGCACATAGCCCCACCAGAAGACAAGCGTAGGCATTGTGGGATAGAAGTGCCATTGTCCGACCGCCATGCCCGCAGGCACAGCCGAGGCAAGCCCGAGCGCGGCAAGGCCGATAAGCGCCACGGCATCCCGTGCATGGAATTCGTGCGTCTGGAAGGCTGACCGCTTCTGCCCCCGTGCCCACCCGCGGGCGCGCATCGCATCGGCACGTCCGATCGAGTCCTCGAGCATCCAGGAGAGCAGGATCCCTCCCGCCAGGATATCGGTCCGCTCCTTGGCAGACGAGGGCTGCCTTGCGGCAGTCGTCGCGAGATGGACGTCCTTCACGGCGTGATATCTCCTCATGCTCTGGGGCACGAGCTGGGCAGCGATAGCCAAAGTCGTCGCCGTAGCAGGCGCCTTCGTGCCCATCATCTGCATGATCTCGTCCTCGCTCACCATGGAGCTGAGGTTCTCGCACCAGAGCATGACAGAAAGAAGGACTGCACCCATCATCGCCCCATAGGCGAGGCTCTCGAGCTTAATCGTGAAGGGGCCGAGCACGCAAAGCGTCGTTGCCCCATACCCGGCAAAGAGAGCATTCACGCAGGCCATGAGAAGGACAAGGCCCAGCTGCCAGCGAAGCTTTGCAAGCGTACGCGTCCAGCCATGGAGAATTCCTGAGAGCACGAATGCTGAGACGAGACTCAGGCACACATAGACCGGCTGCAGGGCAAACATGGCAAAGAGCAGAAGGGCGGTTCCTGCGGCAAGCGCAACGGCTGGATGGAAGGAGGCGAAGGGACGGAGTGTCTCCGAGACGTTCGCCCCTCTCTCCCCGAAATCATCAGTAGGAGACATAGGCCCACGCAATCGCGTCACCAGATGAGAGCACATAGTTCGCAGCGGAACAGGAAGGCTCGACGCCGTTCACGGCATAGACCCAGCCACGCCTGTCGCGCGAGCTCGCCTCGACGCCGCCAATCCCTGTGATATAGATTCCGTACTGCGTGTTCTGCGTGCTTACGCTATACCCTGCAGCCTCAAGCGCATCGAGGACCGATGAGCCTAAGGGCACGCTGGCCGAAGCAGACGTTGAGTTGCCGCCACCGAGCGTGGAATCGACAGAAACCGTGACCGCGATCCGGGACGGTGCAGAAGACGTGCCAGCAGGTGCTGCACCCCCCGATGGAGATGATGGGCTCGTCGGGCCTCCGCCCTGAACCCGATCGGGAGGGTCCGAAGAGCCTCCAGGCGCCCCGGCGCCAGGAGAAGCGCTGCTCTGAGGCGAGGCGGGGCCCGCTGTGCTGTCGGAGCCCTTCTTGGAGGACCCATCGTCTGCAGCTGCCGCATCACCCGCTGCATCCGCGCTGTCGCCGCCCCCGGATTCCGGCGCATCGGCAAGGCCAAGGTCCTGCCAGGTTGCATCGGAGAGCTTGTAGGACGACAGCGCAGAGAGAAGCTCCTTCGTGCTTCGGGCCTCTGGCGAAGGAGACGCCCCTGCGTCGAGCGTGCCTTCGAAGACCTGGACGCCCGCTGTCGTGCTGACGCTCCAGGAGACGGCGGGTGCATCCGCACCTGTTTGGTCTTCTATCCACTGTGCAAGGGCGAGGAGGCGCTTTGCCGCAAGCGGCACAACGTCCTGGGCCGCCCCGTCATCCACCACAGATACGAGGATGCTTCCGTCGTCCTGGATCGTGACTGCAGTAGAAGAGGGGTCGAGGCCGACATCCTCTCCCTGCCACACAAGATCCCCGAGCGCCGCCTGGATGCGGGCTTCTGTAAGTGCTGGCTGCTCCTGGACCACGCTTGCGCTATCCGCGATGGACGAGGCCGAGACCAGATTCGGCCCCAGGAGCGCGACAAAGCCGGCAAGGGCTGCTGCCACAAGGACGAGTCCCGCGGCAAGCGGCAGCTTCCAGCCTAAGCGCCTCCTGTCCCCTGCTTTCTGCCCGCCCTCTTCGCCCTCAGGGTCATGGACGATGTATCCTGCCACGCTATCTCTCCTGCTTTCTGCGCCTGAGTGCGAGAAGGGTCAGGAAGAGGCCAAGAGCGAGCAGCGCGATGGGCACCGCAATCTTCCATGTGTCCTGCGCAGCACCGGTCATGTCAGCGCTACCGGCTGCGGCCGCGCTGACATCCTCCGGGCTCCCGGAAGAAGAGCCCCTGCTGGCGGACTGCGCCAGGACAGGTGCCGCTTCATCTGTCATAGTGCTCTCGTCAGCTGTCTGGACTGCAGGCACAGAAGACGGAGCTGCCGGCGTGCGCGCAGGGCGCGTCTTAGGGGCAGCTCCGTCTGCATCCGTTCGCGGAGCGGGCGCCGCTGCATTCTTCGTCCATTTGGCATGAAGCGTCAGCGTCGTGCCGCCTTCGCCTATAAAGGAGGCATCGAAGGACTTCATGCATTCCTTGTCGAGATACCAGCCCGCAAATGTGTAGCCATCACGTGTCGGTTCATCGAGCGAGCCTGCTGCCGTTCCGGCAGCCACCGTCTTGTGCGCCATGCTGCTTCCGCCCTCGGTATCGAAATAGATGGTCCAGATGGCCACATTCTTGAGCGCGAAGAGATAGCCGGAGTCGTTCGTGTAGAAGATGAGGCCCATCTTCGAGGCAATGGGCGATGCGGTGCAGTAGTTCTGGTACGAGCTTTCCGGCGTGAAGATGGTCTGGGCTTCCGACAGGTTGCCATTCCGGTAGCTCGCGAGGAAAAGGCCGCCCGGCGTGCTGTTCGCCGTCACATAGATGGAGAGGCCCGAGCTGCTCTGCGCCACGAGAGGCGTTGCCTGCACGGCACCTGCACCGATCTCGATGGTCTGGGGCACATAGCCCACCTCGCCTACGCGGGCAAGGTCGATGGCAGAAAGGGTGCCAGTATAGGGCCAGCCAGAACCGTTCAGAGAGCCGCCGACGAAGGCGACAGAGCCGGATACGACCGCCGTCGAGGTCGAGCGGTCGGCAAACTTGACGGATGCGGTCTCGGCAATGGTGCCGTTCTGGACGCTCAGAACATGGAGCACGCCATCTGTCGTCACGGCAAGATACTCCGTATCAGACACCTTCGTGATGCTCGCGTGGCTGGCGTTCCCGAGGTTCACAGACGCAATCTCGGATCCATCCGTGCCGCTCAGGAGGTAGGCGTAGCCCTTCTCGTCTGCAATCACGATGTCAGAACCATGGGAGGCGGCACCTGCCCAGTAGTATTCGTCGTTCTCCGTCGTGACCTGCCAGCTCGAGCCGTCCGCGAGGGATGCCGAGACGATGTAGCCCGTGCCATCGAGCGGGTTCATCCAATCGACGACAGAGAACGCGGCAAAGACGCGGCCGTCTGCCACTGTGAGGGACGAGAGCGTCTGCGTCGCGCCGGAAGCCTCGATGCGCGGCGTCTCCCAGACAAGCTTCAAGGAATCGGTGCCTGAAGCATCGTAGAGCGTGTAAGCCATGAGGCGGCCATCATCGACAGGAACGATCAGAAGGCCTTCTGCATAGACCGGACGGCAGAAGAAGCCTGATTTCGTCGAGATCTTCTTCGTTGCCAGGACTTCGCCTGTCGAGGAATCGATGACCTGGAGCGTGCCGGCAGAGACCATATAGAGCTTTCCATCCACGAGCACCGGGTCGGAGGCACCCATGCCGATCTGTACAGGATTCCAGGCAAGGGCCGTGCCTGCAGCCGTGGTCGGCGTCTCAGCCGTGACGGCACCTCCCTGCATGCCCTGATTGAAGCCTGCCCACTCGGCCGTTCCCTCCGTGCGCGTGGCTGAAGCATCAGACACTTCGAGGCTCGGATCGCTCACGACCTTTGCATCCGCAAGAGACGCACCATATGCAGAGTAGTACCAGACGATCTCGGAACCCTCTGCGAGCGTTACCTGGGACATGCCAAGAGCGGATGGCGTACCATCCACGAAGAGCTGCCAATACTTCTTTGTCGCCTTATCAGAGCCATAGGCTTTTCCATCGATAGGCGACGTGATCGTATCCAGGTAGGCACCCCAGGCAGAGGGCTCGATGTCTGCCGTGAGTGTGCCGGCAAATGCCTGCTGTGTGAGGTCCTGAGCAGTCTTTCCGGACGCTATCTTCACCGTCTTCTCGGCAAGCCAGTCGCTGACGTTGCCCGCTGCATCGGGACCGATCACGCGAATCCTGACGGAGATCTCGGCCACATCTGCCCCGGCATCTGCTGCAGGTTCCGTGGTCGTGCCAGAAGCTGCGGCTGAAGCCTGCGTCTTCTGTTCTGAGGAGGCATCGGCATTCTTTCCGGAAGCTGGGCTCTCGTCTGTCGTGACAGACACCTCTGTCGCAGAAGAGGTTCCGTTCTCCTTGCTGTCCCCATCCTTTGCCGAAAGAGAGGAGGCCTGCGACGCCGCAGTGCCCGAGCCGGCCACATAAGCTTCCTGTGCGGGTGCAGCCTGGGCAGTCTCCTGCAGGTTTCCGCCCACCCCGTCCGCAGCGAACGCCGGCTTTGGCAGCTGGCACCAGGCAAGCGAGAGGCTGAGCACGAATGCCAGCACGCGCCGTGCATATCCTGGATTTTCTGGCCGATGCTTCATCGAGCCCTTCCTTTCCTCCCCGGAAAGCGGGCTGCCAGACGCCGAGAGGGCGACAGGCCACGCCTGCTGCCCCATCTGTTCCGGCCAGCCTCCCCCTTTGCCCAGGACGCTTCGGACCTTAGGATGGAGGGCAGGTCTCCTGGCTTGGGGGCTGGCAATGCCTTCCTGGACCCCTTCTCAGGCCGAAGCCCAATGGGATATGCGTCCAGGCATTCCCCTATACAGTAGTGGCGGCTGTCCCGGATTCTGACCGGGTTCCCTTTTGATCGCTCCAAGGGAGCGAACCTCTCCATCCGACAGTGTCTCTATGTTGTTCGGCAGTATCTTGCTGCCTTCTGACTTCAGTCTAGCAAGCATCTGGCTGAATGGCAGCGCAAAACGCATGGAAGCGCTCGGAGCTTTTCGTCCTCCTTCTCCTCTCCCCTGTTTCCTGGCACCGTCCACACACAAGGGGAACTCCGTACACAAGCCAAGCTGCTAGGCTCTCTCTTGTAGGTCACGCCGTCCAGGGAGGCACCTCATGCTCTATGTCGGAAACTTCAGCTACAACGACGAGCTCGACGAGGCACACAACTACTGCCTCATGCCCTGCATCGTGAAGGCAGCCGACGCCGATGAAGCGCTCGAGAATTTCGCAAACCATTTCGAGGACATCCGCCAGAATTCGGACCTGCTCGAAGGAGCGACGGAAATCTATCTCGACTCCCTCATTGAGCTTGCAGAGGAGCCGGAAGAGCCGCTCGTCACGCAGTGGCAGAAGATCGTGCCGACGCGCGAAGGCCTCTGCTCGCTCGTGAGCGCAACGCCTCTCGCAGAAGGAGACGAAGCCATCTCCTACGATATGAGAAGCGAACCTGCCGACGAAGACGACGCCGATGAGGACGACGAGGATGCAGAGGACACAGCGATCGAGGATGCACGCGAGATTTTCGGCTTCACGGGCGACGATATCGAGCTCGAGGGATACGACGAGGAGCCGTTCATCGTCTTCGAATAGAGAAGAAGAGCGATATATATGAGGAAGGCCAGGCACCAAGCCTGGCCTTCCTTCATTCTGGCGCTATTTCGTGTGCGCCGGTGCCTTCTTGAGGTAGCCGACCTGCGGCAGCTGATACTTGTGGGCAAAGGCAAGGATAACGAGGCCGATGATGAAGATCGGGATCGAGAGACACTGCCCCATCGTGAGCCAGTTCGTGCCGAGGAGATAGCCGAGCTGTGCATCCGGAAGACGCACGAACTCAATCAGGAAGCGGAAGACGCCGTAAAGCGTGAGGAACGTGCCGATGAACGTGCCCTGGGGGCGGGGCGGCTTCTTCCTCGAGAGCGCAAAGAGGACGACGAAGATCACAAGTCCTTCGAGGATGGCTTCATAGAGCTGCGACGGGTGCCTGTAGACGTTGCCGCCCGTCTCGAACATGACGCCCCAGGGAAGATCGGTCGGCTTGCCCCAGAGCTCACCGTTCACGAAGTTCGCGCAGCGGCCGAAGAAGAGGCCCAGAGGCGCGCCGCAGACAGCCATGTCTGCAACTGAGAGCGTCGAGATATGGAGATGGCGGCAGACGAGCCAGCCACCGACAATGGCGCCACAGAGCCCGCCATGGAAGCTCATGCCGCCCTCATTGAAGGCCAGGATCGAGGCAGGATGCGCAAGATAGTAGCCAGCCCCATAGAACAGGATATAGAAGAGGCGGGCACCGATGATGACACCGAAGGCGACGCCAATCACGATCGAGAGCAGGTCGTCTTCCACGATATCGAGCTCCCAGCGCCTGTTCAGGCTCCTAATCACGAGATAGGCGCAGATGAAGCCTGCGAGATACGCGATGCCGTACCACCTGATGGCAATAGGGCCGATCTGGATGGCTATCGGATTCAGATGCTGATAGATCTCATTGAGCCACATGGGCGCTCCTCGGTGCTTTCTGCCTTACAAGAAGCAGCAGCCGAAGGGACGCTCCGGCTGCTGCTCTCACTTCTTCTATCGAAATCCTACATCATCGACTGCACGCGGGTCACGCCCGGGACGTGCTCCTTCAGGATGCGCTCGATGCCCATCGACATGTCGTAGCTCGAGAGCGGGCAGCCTGCGCATGCGCCCTGCATCTCGAGGGAGACAACGCCGTCGTCGTCCACATCGACAAGCTCCACGTCGCCGCCATCTGCCTGAAGGCTCTGACGGATCACGTCGATCGTCGCAGCCAGAAGTTCCTTGTCTACAGCCATAATCCTAAGCTTCCTTTCACCGCGGCTCGTCGCCGCTGGGGACCCTCTCCCCTGTCGGTTTTTCGCTGGACTGATAATACCCCTATTGAACTAGCAATTGCACATCTTCGGAAGAGTGTCACAAAATGCTACCCTTCCGAGGGTATATCAGCCGATTCCGACGAAGAGATGGCCAGACGTCGCACCCTGGAGGCGCGGAGCTGCCTTCCTGTCCTCGCGTCCTGCCGCCACGGCACGCTTCACGCGCTCGACCGCAAACGACACTTCCTGCGGGGTCAGAAGCGTCCCATCTGCCATGAAGCGGGTGACGCCTGCTGCCATGAGATCGGGAATCTGCGGCGTTGCATCGAGCGGATGCGACGCATAGAGATGGCTTCTGCCCTCGAGGTCCGTGCGCACCGGCAGAAGCGCTCCGTCGATATCGCGCAGCGAGAAGCGGCGCTGGCGGAGCTGGCACTTCGCGCAGTTATGGATGCACTTCCCCGCTGCCTGGAGGATGCAGTGCTCGCTTGTCATCGCCCTCGTCCTGCCATAGACGGAAAGACCCAGAGGGACCGAGGTCGTCTCCGCAAGCGCCACGATCTCTTCGAGCGTGAGCTCAGGCGAGAGCCAGATGCCTTCTGCCCCTGCCTCTTCGAGCGCGACAAGCGCCGACTCGTTGTGGACCGGTATGAGCTGGCGGATCTCAGGAAGAGCCCCGCGCTCATGTGCCAGCACGAGCTCGCTCATGTTGCCGCAGGCGACACGCCTGCCCGGCACGACAAAGGGATCGAGCCTCTCATGGTCGATCTCGCGGCACACCTCATCGAGGAACGGCACCGTGCTCTCAGGCCAGGTGCCCTGGGAGAGCGCATCAGGCGTTGCATAGACGATGTCGGCGCCGGCAGAAAGTGCAGCCTCCGCTGCCTCAGGCGTCGTCACGAGCGCCGATATTTCAGGCTCTGGCGCCTTCCAGGAAAGCGGGTCCTGGATTCCGGCGGCCTTCCTGACCTCGCGGAGCGTGTCCTTGATCCTCCACGCAGGAGGAACAGGAGCTGTCTTCTCTTCACGCTCGATGTAGGGAGCAAGGATCTTCTCTTCGAGGAGATGGCAGGCATCCTGCCGCACCGCATGCACGGCGGAGAAGCCCATGCCGCAGTCGTCATCGATCTCGCAGGTCCAGGAGGTGGGCTCGAAAGGCGTCTGCCCCATGCGCAGGACATGCGACTTCAGGTCCTCTTCCGTGACTGCCTTCGTGCGTGCCGGCTCGACCGTGAAGCCTTCAGCGGTCGCAGAGACGCCATCTTCGGTCTCGATCGTGACCGTGAAGGGCTCGCCGATCCTGGCCTTCGCAGAGACGCTCACCGGACGCTTGCGTGCGCATTCGAGGTGCGCTGCCCGCTGGGCCTCTTCCATGGCCTGCTTCGAGCGGATGACACGCACGGCAGAGCCCGTCTCCATGGGGCGGGTCGTCCTGACCGTGATGCGTTCCTGCGCGTCCGCGTCATGCTCGGCCGTCGCTGTCAGGAACTGCGAGGGATCCGTGAGCGGACGGATCTCGAGGAGGTCTCCCTCGAAGACCGGTTCGGCCAGGGCGATCTCGGTCTCCGCCTGGGTGACGTGGCGGTTGCGGCGCCTGCCGCCATTCCCGCCCCCACGGCGCACGAGCGTATCCTCGAGGCGCCTCGACGAGACAACCTCGCCGACAAGCTCGCCACGGTTGTTCGACCGCTCGTAGCTCATCATCTCGTTGCCGGACTCGCCCCGAAGATAGGCATCGGTAAAGCCCCTGTTGAAGGAGCGCAGGAGCCTCCTCATGCGGGCATGCTCGGTCTCTGTCGAAGGCTTCACGCCGGCATACGCATCGTCGAGCTCGGCCCTATAGGAAGAGATGACGGAATAGACATAGTCGGGAGCCTTCATGCGGCCCTCGACCTTGAGCGATCCGACTCCTGCCTCCATGAGGGAGGACAGGTCGGAGATCGTGCAGTAGTCCTTCGGGCAGAGCGCGCGGTCGGCACCCTTCATCTGCGAGACCGTGCCATCCTCGTCGACGAGGTCATAGGGCAGGCGGCACGGCTGTGCGCACATGCCGCGGTTGGCAGACCTGCCGCCTGAGAGGCTCGAGAGCATGCAGACGCCCGAGTAGCAGAAGCAGAGCGCGCCATGGCCGAAGGCCTCGATCTCGACGCCTTCGTCTGCGATGCGGGAAAGCTCAGGCAAGGAGAGCTCGCGCGAGATCGTGACGCGGGCAATGCCCAGTTCGCGGATCCAGGCGACCGCACGCGCATCATGGATGTTTGCCTGCGTCGAGACATGGACCTCGATCTCAGGCCAGATGCGCCTGACCTCTGCCATGAGGCCCCAGTCCTGGATGATGAAGGCATCGGCGCCAAGGCACCAGGCACGCCTGATCACGGAGAGCACCTTCGGCATCTCAGCTGTGCGGATCACGATGTTCACGGTCACATAGACGCGGACGCCGGCAAGATGCGCTGCCTTGCAGGCGGCGGCAAAGCTCTCGTCGTCGAAGTTCGTCGCATTGCGGCGGGCATTGAAGTCATTTCCGAAGCCGCAGTAGATGGCATCGGCACCTGCAGCCAGGGCTGCCGCAAACGGCTCGGGGCCGCCTGCGGGAGCCAGAAGCTCGAGGGAGCGCTTGTTGTTCCTGTTCTGCATGTGCCTACGCAAGCCTCGCCCAGCGCTTCTTGCCAGACTGCAGGACGCAGGGCTGAGAGAAGAGCGCAGGATCGACGTTGTAGCTCTTGGGAGCGACGGGCTTGCCGTCGATCTTGACGGAGCCGCCGTCGATGAGGCGACGTGCCTCGCCCGTGGACTTCGCGATGTTCACATCGACGAGGAGCTTTGCAAGATAGACCTTGCCCTCGTCGTTCACGGAAGCCAGGGAAAGCGGGAACTCCGGGATGTCTTCAGGCACCTCATTCCTCTTGAACTGGGCATCGAAGGCGGCCTCTGCCGCCTGGCCTGCGCCCTCGCCGTGATAGAGGTCGCAGATGTTTCTGGCGAGTGCACGCTTCATCTGGTACGGGTCTGCCGTGCCGTCCTTGAAGGCCTCGTCGATCTTGTCGACCTCGGAGACCGGCAGCGTGGAGCAGAGACGGAAGTACATCGGCACAAGCTCGTCCTTGATGGACATGAGCTTGCCGTACATATCGTCTGCCTCGTCCGTGAGGCCCACGTAGTTTCCATAGGACTTCGACATCTTCTTCGTGCCGTCAAGACCCACGAGAAGCGGCATCGTGAGGGCGACCTGCGGCTCCATGCCCATGTCGCGCATGAGGTCACGGCCGGCGAGCAGGTTGAAGATCTGGTCGTTTCCGCCCATCTCGAGGTCCGCCTTCACCATCACGGAATCGTAGGCCTGAAGGACCGGATAGATGAACTCATGCAGGGCGATGGACTGGCCATTCGTGTAGCGGTTGTGGAAGTCCTCGCGCTCGAGGATGCGGGCGACATTGAACTTGCTCATGAGGCCAAGCATCGTGCCGAGGTTCATCGGCTTGATCCAGTCGCCGTTGTGCACGATCTCCGTCTTGTCGGGGTCCAGGATCTTCATGGCCTGCTCGACGTAGGTCTGGGCATTGGCCTCGACCTGCTCCTCCGTGAGAGGAGGACGGGTGGAGTCGCGGCCGGAGGGGTCGCCGATGAGGGCCGTGCCATTGCCGATGATGAGGGTCACGTGGTGTCCGAGGTCCTGGAACTGGCGCATCTTGCGCAGCGGCACCGCATGTCCGAGGTGCAGGTCCGGGCTCGTCGGATCGACGCCGAGCTTGATGTTCAGGGGCACACCACGCTCGAGCTTCTTCTTGAGCTCGTCCATCGGCACGATCTGCATCGTGCCGGACGTGATGACCTTGAGCTGTTCGTCTACAGGCAGCATATGTTCTCCTTCTCGAGGCGCGAGCCGAAAGGCCGCATCGCCGCATTTCAGTCAAATAGCTAGTGTAACGCAGATAGATAGCGAGCGGCACCGCAACCCCCCGCTTCCACACGAGCGAACAGAACATCTTCGGGCAGCCTTTCAGCTGCTTGCGCTATAAATCCTCATCTTCCAGAAAAGCATTGATTGCATGGAGCGGCTTGCCAAGTCTTTTCATTCTGGCGGGAGTGGCTCCCCTGACTCTATAATGTCCGTATCTATGAAAGGGGAAATTCATGGGCATTCGCACCAGACGCGCTCACAAGCATGCCAAGACCCATGCCGTCGCGTTCACGATCGTCGGCATCTTCGGCTTCATAGCGATGCTTGCAATCGCGCTCACCATGTCGGTGAACTCTCTTGTGGACTCGTGGCTCCAGGACCTGCCGGACTATACGTCGACAGACGCCTACCTGGCAGCAGAGCCGACGGAGGTCTATGACTCGGATGGCAACGTGATAGCAGAGTTCTATATGCAGAACCGCCGCTCCATCACGATCGACCAGGTGTCCCCGTATGTCCTCAAGGGCACGGTCGACACGGAGGACGTCCGCTTCTACCAGCATAACGGCGTCGACCCGCAGGGCATTGTCCGCGCCATCGTCGTGCAGCTCGGCGGCGGCTCCGAGGGCGCTTCCACGATCACGCAGCAGCTCGTGCGCAACACGGTGCTCTCCGACGAGCAGTTCGACTACACGATCAAGCGCAAGGTCCGCGAGGCCTATATCGCCATCCAGATGGAGAAGATGTACACGAAGGACCAGATCCTCATGATGTACCTCAACACCATCTACTACGGCCATGGCGCATACGGCATCCAGGCTGCCTCGATCACGTACTTCAACAAGAATGCTTCCGACCTGACGCTTGCCGAGGCAGCGACGCTCTCCGGCCTCCCGCAGTCGCCTTCCGCCTACGATCCGTTCACGAACCCCGAAGCAGCGACAGAGCGCAGGAACACCGTTCTCGACCGCATGCTCTCTGCAGGCGACATCACGCAGGAAGAGCATGACGAGGCGGTGGCAGAGCCGCTGACGCTCAACGAGGGCACAAGCGTGCTTGATGAGGGCGGCACCTATCCGTACTGGACGGACTACATCAAGTCCATCCTGTCCGAGGACTTCGATACCGACACGATCTTCAAGGGCGGCCTCAAGGTCTATACGACGCTCGACTCCGCGATGCAGGAAGCGGCCCAGACGGCTGTCGCGAACCAGCTCAACTCCATCGGCGACTCCAGCCTCGATTCCGCCATGGTCGCAATCGATCCTTCGACCGGCTACATCAAGGCCATGGTCGGCGGCAGCGACTACAACGAGGACCAGTACAATGTCGCCGCCTACGGCCTCAGGCAGCCAGGCTCCTCGTTCAAGACGTTCACGCTCATCACAGCCCTCGAGCAGGGCATGAGCCCGACCGTCATCCTCAACTGCTCGAGCCCGCTTCAGGTCACGTCGACCTGGCGTGTCGAGAACTACTACAACAACAATTACGGCATCATCACGCTTGCCCGCGCTACGGAGCTTTCCTCCAACACCGGCTATGCGCAGGTCGCCCTCGTCGTCGGCGCTGACAACATCGTCTCGACGGCCAAGAAGATGGGCATCGATGCCGACCTGTCCGCTGTTCCTTCGATCACCCTCGGATCTTCGGGCGTGCCTCCCCTGCAGATGGCAGAGGCCTACGCCACGATCGCTTCCGGCGGCATCCACCGCGATCCTGTCGCAATCACGAAGATCGAGGACAGGAACGGCAATACCGTCTACGAGCATGAGGACTCTGGCGAGCAGGTCGTCGACACGAGCGTGACCTACGCCGCAACGCAGGTCCTCGAGGGCGTCGTGAAGAGCGGCACCGCCGCAAGCTCGCTCTCCAGGATCACGATCAACCAGCCGGTTGCTGGCAAGACCGGTACCACCGAGAACAACCGCGACCTCTGGATGGTCGGCTTCACGCCGCAGCTCTCCGTCGCTGTCTGGACCGGCTACCGCAACGATAACGGCCAGGGCGTCACGGTCCACGGCGCTGCCGGTATCCCAGGCACGACCTCCTGCCCGATCTTCGTGAACTTCCTGAACGCCGCGCTTGCAGGCGTGTCACGCGAGGAATTCCCGGAGGCTGCAGCACCTACCTACAAGGCGAATTCGAGCTGGACCTTCGTCGGCACCTCTTCGGGCTACAACAGCGGCTCGAGATCCTCTGCTTCGAGCAGCTCCAGCACGTCCTCGAGCAACTCTTCGAGCTCCACATCGACGAACACGACGGCTACGACGAAGACCGAGACTTCCTCGACGGAGACCTCGTCCACCGAGACGAACAGCTCCGCAGGCTCCGGTACCGGCGGCTCTGGCACGGGTGGCAATGGCGGAACGGGCACGGAGTCCGGCACGTCGAACTCCGGCACCGCAGGCGAGAGCACGAGCGGAACCACATCAACGAATGGCTAGACCAGAAAGGCCCGCGCAAGCGAGCCTTTCTCCTATCTCTGCCTCTTTTGAGAAGAAGAGCGGGATGACAGAAGCCATCCCGCTCTTCCCATATATCTCTGTACTCTTCCCTATTTGTGGGGCGAGCGAAGCTTGTTCAGGATATCTACGAAGCTCTGTGCGTCTTCATCTGTCGTAGATATCACGAGCACCGTATCGTTGCCGGCTACCGAGCCAATGGCCTCAGGCAGCTGCGCCGCGTCGATAGCAGCAGCCACACCTGGAGCTGTCCCCGGCTGCGACTTCACGACGACGAGGTTGTGGGCACGCTCGATCTCGGTCACGAACTCTGAGACCATGCGCTGCAGGTGCAGGTCCTCTGCGAGAACATAGATGCCTTCAGGAAGCTTCCTGAGCCCCATATCTGCGATATCTCTCGAAACGGTGGCCTGGGTGCAGGTGAAGCCGGCATTCTGGAGCTCCTGCACGAGAGCACGCTGCGTGCCGATGGACTTGCTGCGAACTATCTCGCGCACAGCATCCTGTCTGTTGCTGCGTCTTTTCACCATGATGCCTCCCACGCTGGCATGTATTCTGCATTTTGCTTACGAGTTATGCAGCGTCGATAACAACTTTCGTAATCATCATACTAGTCTAATGCGCTGCAAGTACCGCAATATCCTCAATGTTCTGAACGGTAGATACGGCTCTACGAATAGACGCTCACAAAAGCGCTGCTGCATATGCATGCAAGGTAGCCTATCATAAGAAATTGTACGAACAGGTGCCGGCTCATGGAGACCCGGGCCGGATACGGATATTGGCATAAAGGATCGAAGCATGTCATCTACACGAGACAGAGATCGTCGCACGCAGGGATCGAGGTGCCAAGGCCGTCCCTCAGGCCGCAGCGGCTCCCAGCGCGTACAGAGCAGAAGCCTCAACGGAGTCGGCAGCCATGATACCGGCTATACGCTGCATCACCCGAACTATAGCGGGCGGTCTGGCCAGCAGGTCAGGCGTCTGCGCATGCGGGGAAAGAGGAGCCCTCGCTCGCTTGCGCTCCTGATTGTCGTTGCCTGCGTCGCGCTCCTTGCAATCTTCGGCATCAGCTCCTGCGTCTCGAGCTGCGTCGCGACACGCAATGCCCAGAAGGAGGAGCAGGAGACGGCCGAGACGAATCCCGTCGACTCCCGCGTCGCCTACGGGGCAGACGACAAGATTTCGCAGGAGCTTTCGAGCGCCCTCGACAATGCAGACAAGCTGAAGGATATCGCGGCAAACGCGACCGCCTACTCCGATGACCGCATCATCGAGCTTGCGCTGCGCGAACCCACGGCCATCGACTTCGTCCAGCAGCTGCCGACCGCCTCGAAGGAGACGAGCGCCTATACCGGCACGGTCGTGAAGGGCACCTATCCTGAGCTCTATGACTGGGATACGAACTGGGCCTTCATGGACTATGGTTCGCTTCCTCTTGGCCTTACCGGCTCTGGCCCTACGAGCCTGGCAATGGCATACATGGGGCTCACAGGCAAGAACGACAAGTCCCCTGCCGATATGGCACAGCTTGCAATCAATGGCGGCTATGCGACAGGCGCTTCCGGCACCTCCGCAGACTTCTTCATGTCCGCTGCCTCCTCGCTTGGCCTCAAGGTCACGAAGATCGATGCGACCGAGAACGATATCGCCGAGAACCTTACGGCCAGCACGCCTATCCTCGTGGAGCTCCAGGCGGGTACCGTCGGCGACGAATCCCACTGGGCGCTCCTCGTCTCCTACAACCGCGATACCTCGGTCACGCTCTATGACCCGACCTCGACCTCTGCCTCCGCCCACAGCTGGGATGCCGGCACAATTGCGGACTCCTCGACGACACTCTATGTACTCGAAGCAGCCGACTCAGCAGACAGCTCCACGTCTTCGACGGCTGCAACGACCACGACTACATCGAATCAGTAGGGGGCAACAGAGATATCCGCGTACACGGAGGGAGCCATCCGGCTCCCCCCTTTGTTATGTCACGGATTGCATCTGAAGCATAAGAAAGGAGCCGGCCCTGATGTACAGGACCGGCTCCAGTCATGAAGCTTGTCGTGCAAGACTTACTTCAGAATGCTCTCTGCAGCCTCCTGGAGCTTTGCACGAACGGCCTCTGCCTCTTCGCGCGTAGCGCCCTTTGCGAACAGGTAGGCCTTGACCTTCGGCTCTGTGCCGGACGGACGGAAGATGATCTTGTTGTCGTCCTCGAGGCGGAACTCGATAACGTTGGCAGCAGGAAGCTTCTGCGCCGGCTCCTTCTGGAGACCGGAGACACGCGGCATCTCTGCGCACTTCTCGTAGTCCGTCATGCCGGTGACCTTGTAGCCAGCGACCTCGGTGAGCGGCTTCTCGCGCAGGCCGCTCATGATCTCTGCCATGCGTGCAGCGCCTGCCTCGCCCGGGAAGGAGGCATTGACAGTGCCGTTCAGGTAGTAGCCATACTTCTTGTAGAGCTCTTCCATTGCCTCATAGAGGTCCATGTTGCGCGCTGCATAGTAGGCTGCCATCTCGACGCACATCTCGACGGCGACGATAGCATCCTTGTCGCGGGCATGGGTGCCGACGAGGTAGCCATAGGACTCCTCGAAGCCCATGAGGAAGCGGTCCTCTTCGCCCTCGTCCTTGAGCTGGTCAATCTGGTCGCCGATGTACTTGAAGCCAGTGAGGACACGGCGCATCTCGAAGCCGTGATCGCGGGCAAGGGCATCAGGCATGACAGAGGAGACGATCGTGGAGACAGCGACCTTTCGCTTCGGATCCTCGCCACGCTCCTCGGCCATCTTGATGAGCCAGTCCATCAGAAGGACGCCCATCTCATTGCCGGTCAGGAGCTTGTACTCGCCGTTGTGCGGAATGGCAGTGCCCATGCGGTCTGCATCCGGATCGGTTGCGACAACAAGGTTCGGCTTGACCTTCTCCGCGAGGTTGAGAGCCAGCTGCAGTGCCTCGCGGAACTCCGGGTTCGGATACTTGCAGGTCGGGAAGTTGCCATCAGGCTGTGCCTGCTCAGGCACGACCGTCACGTTCTCGACGCCGATCTCCTTGAGGATGCGGGTCACGCACTCCATGCCGGTGCCATTGAGCGGCGTGTAGACGACAGAATAGGAAGGATCTGCCTTGAAGCCCGGAATGGAGACCTTCTTGACAGCTGCGATGTAGTTGTCGAGGACCTCCTCAGGCGTCCACTCGATGAGGCCCTGTTTGAGGCCTTCCTCGAAGTCCATCATCTTGACAGCACCAAACATCGGGGTCTTCGCAATGGAAGCAGAGATCTCGTCTGCTGCCTCGTTTGCAATCTGGCCGCCATTGTCGTTGTAGACCTTGTAGCCATTGTACTGGGCAGGGTTGTGCGAAGCAGTCAGGACGATGCCGGCAGAGGTGTGGAGATAGCGGACAGCGAACGACAGCGTCGGCACCGGCTCGATGCGCGGATACACATAGACATGGATACCGTTGGCAGCAAGGACACCAGCAGCGACCTTCTGGAAATCCTCGCCCTTGAGACGGGAGTCACGGGCGAGCGCGAGCGTCGGGTGATCGTAGTGAGCGTTGAGGTAGTCCGCGACACCCTGCGTTGCCTGTGCGACGACGTAGACGTTCATGCGGTTCGTGCCGACACCGAGCGTGCCACGAAGGCCTGCAGTGCCAAACTCGAGATTGCGGTAGAAGGCATCGTTCAGCTGGTCTTCGTTGCCAGAAGCGATGAGGGACTCAAGCTCCTCCTTGAGATCCGGCTCGGTCACATTCTTGCGCCACAGATCGACTTTAGCCTGTACTTCAGCTTCCATGTACATCCTCCTCGATACCAAAAAGAGCAGAGACGGTCGGAACTTACTGCATTCTGAACCACGCTACTTTTATACCGCTAGTTGCCGTAAAGTTGATAATCAATTCCCCATCTGAGCAGATATGCCATCCAGATGGAGTCAGCAGCCCGCCTCGTGGGAAAGGCATGCAGAAGCAGGGAATCTGCGTCCTGCCAGCTACAATGGCAGAAGGCGCATAAGCGCCCCTTACTTTACGGGCGAAAGGTGACCCGATGGAATTCTATGCAACCTGTCCCGCCGGCTTCGAGAAGCTTCTGGCCCATGAGCTCTCCTCTCTCGGCATCTCATCCGTACGCCCCCTGAAGGGCCAGACCGCATTCGAGGGGACCTTGGAGGATGGCTATAGGGCCTGCCTCTGGTCCTCGCTTGCCTCCCGCATCGTCCTTGTGCTTGGCCGCTTCGATGCCAAGACCTCCGACGAGCTCTATGAAGGGGCAGCGGCACTTCCCTGGGAAGACCATATCGCTGCCACCTCGACGATTGAGATCGAGGCACACGGCACGAACGATGCCCTCAGGAACACCCAGTTCGTGGCTCTGCGCACGAAGGATGCAATCTCCGACCGCCTGCTCCAGAAGCGCGGCATCCGTCCTGCCACCGATACCACGAATCCCGATATCCGCATTGCCACCCGCCTCGGCAAGTCCCGCGCCTCGATCGGCATCGATCTTTCAGGAGAGCCGCTCTTCCGCCGCGGCTATGCCGCAAGGAAATCATCCCGCTCTCCCCTGCCGCCGCTCAGGCCCGACTATGCAGCAGCACTCCTCGAGCAGGCCCGCTGGTATGCAGATGTCCGCCACGGCGAGCCGGAAGCGCTCGTGGTCTATAGCGGAGCAGGAACCATAGCCACAGAGGCAGCGTCCCAGGCGCTTGACCGGGCTCCTGGCCTTCTGCGTCCCTCCTGGGGCTTCACCGGCTGGCTTGGGCACGCTGAAGGCACATGGACAAAGCTCTCGGATGAGGCACAGGAGCGTGCTGCAGCAGGCGCCGATAGCAGGCTCTCCCTCATCTGCGCCGATACGAGGACAGGTGCCGAATCGTCGCTTCGCCAGATGCTTCGCCAGGCTGGCATGGGCGAGGTGGAACCCCGCTTCTTCGATATGCGCCGCTCGGCAGAAGACCTCTCCGCAGCCGTGGGGACGCTTTCCCATCCCACAGCCCTCGTCGACCTTTCATGGCTCCGCGAAGGGGCGCTTCCTGAAGAGGCAGAGGCGCTCTCGCTCATTGCAGAGACGGCAGCGGCACTCCCCTCTGGCACGAAGGCAGCATCCTTGGCACCCGGCCCCTCGCTTGCAAGCGTGCTCGGCACAGCCCCTGAGGAGAGCGCCACAGTCCTTCAGGGCAGCCAGACAGAGCAGCTCTCGAGCTGGAACATCGAAGAAGCGCCAGAGCGCCCTCTGGCAGAGGCAGCCGGCCAGAAGATCTCTGTGCTCCTTTCTGCCTCCGACCAGTTCGCAAAGAGGCTCCAGAAGGTCGCAAAGCTCCGTGCCAAGTGGGCCAAGCGCGAGGGCATCTCGAGCTACAGGGTCTATGACCAGGACCTGCCGGACTACGCTGTCGCAATCGAGCTCTTCGAGGGTGCAGGCACGCCTGAGCGCTGGCTCCAGATCGCCGAATATTCGGCACCCAAGGATATCGATCCCGAGCTTGCCCATGAGCGGCTGCTCGATGTGCTCACGATTGCACCCCGGGTCATGAAGGTCGCACCCGACCATGTCTATCTCAAGGTCCGCACCCGTGCGAAGGGCGGATCTCAGTACGCAGACGAAGGCACAGCCCCCGAGCCGAAAGCAGGAAGGCGCAAGGACGGACGTCCTCTCCTGCCTCAGGGTGCCCACCTTATCGAAGAGGGCGGCCTTGTCTTCGAGGTCAGCTTCGAGGGACGCCTCGACTGCGGCATCTTCCTCGACCACCGCGACACCCGTGCCCTCATCCGCGAGCTTGCAAAGAAGACGAAGGGCTCGAAGCGCTTCCTCAATCTCTTTGCCTATACGGGAACGGCGACCTGCTATGCCGCAGATGGCGGCATGTACCATACGACGACCGTGGACATGTCGAAGCCATCGCTCGAATGGGCCAGGCGCAACATGGAGCGCAATGGCTTCTCCGGCCCCGACCATGAGTATGTCCAGACAGATGTCCTCTCCTGGGTGCAGCAGGAGCGCCACACAAGAGACCGCTGGGACCTCATCTTCTGCGATGTGCCGACCTTCTCGAACTCGTCGCGCATGCATGCCTCCTGGGACGTACAGAGGGACCATGCAGAGCTCCTGATCGGCGTCTCGAGGCTCCTCACCCGTGACGGCGTCTGCGTCTTCTCCTGCAACCTCAGGAGCTTCAAGCCCGATACGGAAAAGCTCAGCAAAGCAGGCGTCGAGATCGAAGACATCACGGCCCAGACCATCCCCGAGGACTTTGCACGGAATCCGAAGATCCACCACTGCTACCTCGTGAAGAGGACGCCGCGTCCTGAAGGCGAAGCCAGCACGCCCGAGCACAGAAGTGCTCCTCGTCCCCGTGGCGCCTCCTCTGCACATGCCCCCGCCCGCAAGGGCCCGCGTCCTTCTGGCACCCGCTCCACGGGCAGCCGCCCAGGAAACGCCCGCACCGGAGGGCATGGACCGAGGAAGCCCGGTTCCGGACAGGGGCACCCCGGCAATGGACGTCCGAACAGGGGACATGGTCCTGCAGGTACCGGTCCTGCCCACAGGAGCCCCTACTCTGCCCGCTATTAGCGAGACAGCATAGACAGCAAAGAGGCAGTGCCGGCTGCGACTGCAGCGGCACTGCCTCTCTCTTGCTGCTCTGGTCCAGAGCCTACTTCTTTGCGTAGAAGGCACGCATGTCCTCGAAGAGCGCCTCGAGCGTCGGCACATCGACATAGGCCATGTGTCCGCAGCCATAGCGGTGGAACTCGACACGCTCCTTCAGGTCTTCCGGCAGATAGAGGCAGGAGACGTCGTGGACCGTGTTCCAGTACGTCGTTGCCGCATCGTAGCGGCCACCGAGGAAGGCGACCTTCATGTGCGGGTTGCGCTTCAGGGCAACGGCAATGTCGTAGGAGACATTCGGTGCATGGACGGTCTCCATCGTGCCCGGCTCGGCGTGATCCCAGTTCCAGCTCGTGCCGACGCCCTCATAGTTGCTGTTGAGATAGACGGCAGGATTGCGGTAGCCAAGCGTCTGGGAGAGGAAGCGCCTGAATGCCGTGACCCAGCTCGACTCCACCGCATCATCTGCTGCATCCTCGCCGGCAAACCACTCGGCGCTGTCCTGCGAGGCAAGAGGGGCAGGCGAGCTGAAGCGCATATCGAGCCTGCCGCAGACCTTGCCCTCGTCGGCGATGATGGAGCGCCTGAACTCGTCGAGGCCGATCCTCAGGTGCGCACGCTGGATCTGCTCGGCCGGAAGGCCGATGAAGCCGCTCATCTGGGAAGCGACCTCTGCCTCCTTCTCAGATCCGAGCCTGTCGCCCTTGAGGAGTGCCGGTGCGAGCACATCCTCGTTCCATGCCATGGCCTGATCGAACCAGGTGTCGACATCCGTATCCTGTCCGGCCTTGCCGAAGTACTGGGCCGTCGCCGCATAGGTCGGCATCATGCCAAGATAGTAGAGATCCTCGCCCGGCTGCGTCTGCACCCAGTCGAAGATCGAGGAGAGCATCGTGACGCCGGCGACCTTCACATCGTGCTCGCCGAGCACGCGCATGAGGACCGAGTTGCGCACAGTGCCATAGGACTCGCCGAAGAGATAGACCGGGCTTCCCCAGCGGGCATGGGAGTCGAGCCACTCCATGATGGCACGGCAGAACGCATCGGCATCGCCGTCGATACCGAAGAGCTTCTTCGGGTCGGCATCCTCGGCGACCGCAGAGAAGCCGGTGCCCGGTGCGTCGAGGAAGACGAGGTCGGAAAGCCTGAGCAGGCTCCACGGGTTCTGCTCTGCCTCAATCGGATAGGACAGATGCTCGACGCCGTCTGTCGCGACACGGAAAGGTCCCATGCCGCCGAAGTCGACCGGCACGGAAGCACATCCTGGGCCGCCGTTGTAGCAGAACGTGACCGGGCGCTTCTCATCCTGCTTGCCATCCTCGAGCTTCACGAACGTGAGCGAGAACATCTTTGCAAGCACGCGGCCGTCATTTGTATAGACCGGAAGGTGCGCTGCCGTGGCTTCGTAGTCAAAGGACTCCCCTCCTGCCTCATAGTGCAGAACCTTCGATGCAGGCTCGGGCACGCCGAGCCTCTCAGGTGCGGCAAAGCCGATATACAGATTCGAACCCTTGTGCGCCGTCTCCGACGCCTTTTCCTCTTCTGCCATAGCGTTCCTTTCTTTGGATAGAGCAGCCCAATCTATACCGTAAATGCAAGTATTTATACGCTTTTGCCGCTAGCAGACTGTTATCAGCCGCATCTAGGCATGTCAGGGCCGCTATCGTATATCACGTGTACAATATCACATTTGTAGGATTCGTCATTTCTGTCTGAGTCTCAAGCATCCGACAGTTTGGAGTATCTGCATGAGTACGAAATCTGGTGCAGCCGCGCGCACGCCGCAGAAGAGATCGTCGAGCACGATTCCTCTGTCCATGGGCATGATCCTGGTCACGCTCGGCGTCGTCTACGGCGACATCGGCACATCGCCGATGTACACGATCAAGGCCATCATCTCCGGCAACGGCGGTCTGGCCACGATCGACGACGATGTGATCATCGGCGCTCTGTCCCTCATCATCTGGACGATCACCCTGATCACGACTGTCAAGTATGTCCTCATCGCAATGAAGGCGGACAACAAGGGCGAGGGCGGCATCTTCGCGCTCTACAGCCTCGTGCGCCGCTGCGCGAAGTGGCTCATCATCCCCGCCATGATCGGCGGCGCTGCCCTTCTGGCAGATGGCATCCTGACACCTGCCGTCACGGTCACGACCGCTATCGAGGGACTCAGGACCATCGAGCTTGGACGCCAGCTCATAGGCGACAACCAGCATATCGTGGTCGGCATCACGATCATCATCCTCTGCATCCTGTTCGTGATCCAGCGTGCCGGCACCTCGAGCATCGGCAAGCTGTTCGGCCCGGTCATGACGATATGGTTCTTGTTCCTCGGCTTCACGGGCCTTCTCAACATGGGTGCAGACCTGAACGTCCTGCGCGCCCTGAACCCGCTCCGCGCGGTCACATTCCTGTTCTCGAACAAGAACGCTGCAGGCATGATGGTCCTGGGCAACGTCTTCCTCTGCACGACCGGCGCCGAGGCCCTCTACTCCGATATGGGACACGTCGGCAAGGCGAACATCTATGCTTCCTGGCCATTCGTGAAGTGCTGCCTGATCTTGAACTACCTTGGCCAGGGTGCCTGGGTCCTTGCAAACAGGACCGACCCGACGCTTCTTGCTATGACGGACATGAACCCGTTCTTCGAGATGCTTCCTGAGGTCTGGCGCCCCTTCGCCGTCATCCTTTCGACCTTTGCCGCCATCATCGCCTCCCAGGCGCTCATCACCGGCTCCTACTCCATCGTCTCCGAGGCAATCAGGCTGAACCTCCTGCCGCACATGAAGATCACCTATCCTTCCGAGACGAAGGGCCAGCTCTACATTCCTCTGGTCAACAACATCATGTGGGTCGCCTGCATCTTCGTCGTACTGCTCTTCCAGACCTCTTCGCACATGGAAGCAGCCTACGGCCTGGCAATTACCTTGACGATGCTCATGACAACGATCCTGCTGTACACGTACCTGTCGCAGATGTGCCACAAGCGTGTCGGCGCGGTCGTCTTCCTCGTGTTCTTCGGTGTCCTCGAGTCCACATTCTTCTTCTCGAGCCTGACGAAGTTCATGCATGGCGGCTACTTCACCGTGCTCATGGCAACGCTCATCTTCCTTGTCATGTTCATCTGGCGCCGTGGCACCGCCATCGAGCGCACGCAGTCCGTCTACCTTCCCGTCAAGGACTACATCGGCCAGCTTGCAGAGCTCAGGGACGACCCCGCCTACAACTACACGGCAGACAACCTCGTGTTCCTGACGAACGACTCCTCGCCTGACAAGCTCGACCGCGACATCCTCTACTCGATCCTCGACAAGCGCCCGAAGCGTGCCCGTGCCTACTGGTTCCTGAACGTCACGGTCACAGACGAGCCGAACACGCTCGAGTACTCTGTCAACAGCTTCGGCACCGACTTCATCTTCAAGGTCCAGCTGCGCCTCGGCTTCCGCGTGAACCAGCGTGTCAATGCGTTCCTGCGCCAGATCGTCGGCGACCTTGTCCAGAACCATGAGCTCGCAAAGCAGGACCACCACTACTCGATCTACAAGAATCCGGGTGCTGTGGGAGACTTCCGCTTCTGCATCCTGCACAAGGCACTTGCCCCTGAGACCGCACTTTCCGGCAGCGACTATCACGTCATGATGATGAAGTACGCAATCAGGCACGTCTGCGGCTCGCCTGCCCGCTGGTATGGCCTCGAGACCTCGTCCATCATCTACGAGTACGTGCCGCTGTTCACGCGTGCGAAGGCTGCTCCGACCCTGAAGCGCATCGCACCTCCTGATACGACGGGCACTGCCCCGAAGATGGCAAAGATCGACGAGGACGACGAGGACATCTTCTCCGACTCCGTCGCAGACGAGACGTCGAACATGGCAGCAATCACCGAAGAGGCTGTCATCGGCGGCGACACGGCCGTCTTCCGTCCGCTCTCCGACGAGGATATCGAAGAGGAAGAAGAGACCGAGAACGCAGGGAACGCAGAGACTGCAGACAAGAAATAGCTGCTCTCAGAGAACGACGAAGCAGGGGCTGGCATGTGCCAGCCCCTGCTTTTTCCTGGCTCCGCTATAGGATGCCTGCCTGTTGCCGCTGCTCTATCCGAGAAGCTTCTCCATCGCACGTGCAACGCCGTCCTCGTCGTTCGAGGGCGCCACGGCGTCCGCTGATGCCTTCGTCTCCGGCACGGCATTTGCCATAGCCACACCCACTCCTGCAGCGGCCAGAAGCGGTGCATCGTTGAGTCCGTCTCCGAAGGCGACGGAGGACGAGACAGGGATGCCGAGATGGCTGCAGAGCCATATGAGGGCAGCTCCCTTGTTCACCGAAGCATCCATGACCTCTATGTCATGAGGTACGGAGTTCGTCCAAGCAAGCGTCGGGTCTGCTGCGACAGCGGCAATGACCGCGTCTCTTCCCTCTTCCGTCTTCCAGAAGAGGGTCACACGCTCCACGTCCTCGCCTCGCCCAGAAAGCCAGGCGAGCGTCTCTCCAGGGGTCCTCTCCGTCGGCGTACGGCAGCCTTTCACAGACTTCAGGGTCTGTTCATCGATGCCGTAGCTGTCGAGCCTCTCGTACGCTCTGCGCTCGGACCATATCTTGCCGCCCGCAAAGATATCGAAAGAGACATCGAGCCCCTTGACACGCTTCCAGAGCGCCAGTGCACGGTCTCGTCCCATATAGCTCTGGAAGAGCTTGCGATCTGTCTTGGACTCGGAGATGGCAGCACCATTCGAGCACACCGCATAGTGGCAGCACGGGAGCTCCAAGAGCTCTTTGGGAAGACCTGAAAGTACCCTGCCGGAGCAGGGCACGAATTCTATTCCTCGCGAGGTCAAATTCTCGAGCATCTGTCTTGTAGCACAGGAGAGCTTCTTGTCGTAGGTCAGAAGCGTTCCGTCGAGGTCCGAGAAGACAATCCTTATGCCCAAATGCGTGACACCTTCGCACGCTCGTCGATCGGCACATACTCGTTTTCCGGCATGTAGGAGTTGTAGGCAGGACGGATGATCCTGCTCGAGCCATAGAGCTCCTCCATGCGATGCGAGGCCCAGCCTGCCATGCGGGCAATAGCGAAGATCGGCGTATACATCTCCTGGGGGATGCCAAGCATCGAGTAGACGAAGCCCGTATAGAGGTCGATGTTTGCGCAGATCGGCTTCTTCGTGCCTTTCACGTCGCGCATGACCTGAGGTCCGAGCTTCTCGATACGCTCGATCAGGTCGAGCCGCTCTTCCTGGCCCTTGTTCTTCGCAAGCTTCCTTGCGTAGCGCTTCACGAGCTGTGCACGCGGGTCGGAAAGCGTATAGACGGCATGTCCCAGGCCGTAGATAAGACCGGACTTGTCGAAGGCCTGGCCCTCGACGATGCGGGCAAGGTAGGCCGCAAGCTCATCATCGTCGTCCCACTTCTCCACGTGGGCGGCGATATCGTCGATCATCTGGCCGACCTTGAAGTTCGCGCCGCCGTGCTTCGGCCCCTTGAGCGAGCCCATGGCTGCCGCATAGGCAGAGTAGGCATCGGTGCCGGAACTGGAGAGGACACGGCAAGAGAACGTCGAGTTATTGCCGCCGCCGTGCTCAGCATGGAGCATGAGCATGACATCGAGCATCATGGCTTCCTCGTGCGTGAAGCCCTCATCGCCGCGCAGGATATCGAGGACCGTCTCTGCCATCGAGAATCCAGGCTCAGCTGCTGGCACGACGAGACACTCGTTGTTCTTGGCGGCACGGTCTGCTGCCTGGGCGATGGCTGCGATGCGCGGAAGACGGCCGAGCATCGAGAGTGCCACATCCACCTCATGCGTCGGCGACGTATTGTCCGGCGTCGGGTCGAAGGCATAGAGCAGAAGGATCGAGCGGGCCATCACATTCATGATGGAATGGGAGCTCGTACGGCGCGGGAAGACGCCGAGGAAGTCTGTCGGGAACTCGCGCCTCGAATCGATGCGGGCCTTGAAGTCGGCCAGCTGGTCGCGGGTCGGAAGAGCGCCGGAAATCAGGAGATAGGCAATCTCCTCGTAGCCGAAGCGGTCCTCCTTCTGCGGGTTGTCGACGAGATCGCGGATATGGTAGCCACGGTAGATGAGGTCGCCCTCATCCGGCACGAGCTTGCCGTCCACCATGTTGTAGCCATGGACATTCGAGATCGTCGTGAGTCCTACGAGCACGCCGGAGCCATCGGCATTGCGCAGGCCCCTCTTCACGTCGTATTTCTCGAATAGCTCGTTCGGCACCTCGTCGATAGCACGGAAGCCCACATAGAGCTGGTCGGAGACCGGGGGGCGCCCCAGGCTCACGCTTGGCATCGGATATTTCTCGCCCATGAGGCTCAGAGCCGAGGTCTCGGTCGAATCAAGAATCGCGCCATGCCTATGCTCCTTGCCGGGAACAATCTGTGGCTTGGAAACGGGTACCTCGGGAGCAGATGCCGTGCTTCCGGCACCCGTCTGAGTGTCGGGCTGCTTGTCTTCCTGTGACACGCTGCCTCCTTAGATTAGAGACGATACATGAAGCGGAATACCTCTTCACGCTGCAGTGTGATCTGGACATCGAGCTTCTGCGAAAGGTCCTGCAGCTCTGCCTGGAGCGCCTTGAACGACACGTCGGTGTCCTTCAGGTCCACCAGCATGGTCATCGTGAAGATCCCCTGCAGGATGGTCTGCGAGATATCGAGGATATTGGCATCGTGTTCCGAGAGCACTCCCGTCACGGCTGCAACAATGCCGGATCGGTCGCTGCCGAGCACCGTGATGATGGCGCGGTTCTGAGCATCTTCGTCGCTGTATCCCATGAGCCCTCCTTCGATGGACAGTATGAAGAATTGTATCCAAGGCTATGAGATAGTTTCAGGTCTTTCCCCTATTGTTAACAGGCTGGCGGCATCTGGCAGGACGAATACGCACGAAGGGCGGCTTGTGCCAGAATCAATCTGCAACCATCTCAGGAAGGCAGAGAGCTATGGGGAGAAAAGAAGGGCTCAAATCGTATGCACCGGCAGCCATCGCAGCCATAGGGTGCCTGACGACCGGACCCAACGCAAAGGCCGGAGATGAAGCGCTTGCCCTCGCCGTTGCAGACGGCACCGGAGAGATCCTCTTCGACGAGCTTGTGCGCCCCGAGAGGCGCAAGAGCTGGAAGCAGGCAGAGACGAGGACCCGCATCTCCCCGCCATGGTCGAGGGCAGGAAGACCCCGCGCGAGCAGGCTCCCGAGATAGAGGAGATTCTCTCCTCTGCCCAGCTCATCGTCTTCTACGGAAAGGATGTTCCTGCCTTCCTGAAGAAATCAGGCATCACGCTGCCTCAGGCAAAGACGCTCGACCTTGCCCATGAGTTCTCAGAGGCGCATGGCGCCTATGGACCCGGCAACCGACTCCTGGAAGGCCTGCACGCTTGAAGAGTGCGTCACCTATTTCAGCGGCAAGGCACCAGAGACGACAGCTGCTTCAGAGGCAGAGGCTGCGGCTTTCACCTTCCACAAACTGCTGCGCGATCCCTGGTACGGAAAGCCGCGCACAAAGCCGCTCAAGAGCATAGAGGTGGCAACAGGCAAGACATTCTGGGGACTGCGGCGATGAAGAGGGGCGACTGGCAGGCAAAGATGCCGCGTCCCACACGTCCAAGGAAAAGAGGGCAGTGGAAGACAGAGAGGAGTCGGAGACCGACCGCGAGCTCAGGGAGGCAGAGCGCTCCTGGCTCAAGCCGACACCTGGCAAGTTCGTGATCCTTGCACTCGGAGCCATAGGCTTCACCGTAGCCGGCAAGCCGGAAGGCGCCGCGGTCTGCGCCTTCCTGGCCGTCTTCCTGCGCATTCCAAAGAAGCGCCGCTGGCCTACTTCTCGGCGACCCTCATCAGGAGCTCGCCCGGCTTCACGACGGGGTGCGAGCCGAGCTTCACGGACTCGTCGACCTCGTAGGTGACAGGCCCGAGCTCGTCTGCGTTCGTGACCATAACGACGACGGTGTCCTTGTGGCCGGCATCGAGGATGCGCTGGTCGTCGAAGGCGATGAGCGGATCTCCTGCCTTGACCTCGTCTCCCGCCTGCACGAAGCGGACAAAGCCGCGTCCGTTCATGGATACGGTGCCAATGCCGATGTGCATGAGGACATCGATGCCGTCAGCGGTGGTGATGCCGATAGCATGGTTCGTGACCGTCGTCGCACGGATGCGTCCGGAAATCGGCGCATAGACGATCTCTGCTGCCGGATGAAGGGCTACGCCCTTGCCGAAGAGGCCCATGGTCTCGACCTCGTCCTCGACGATCTCGCCTGAAAGCGGCGCATAGATGGTACGGGGCTGGGCCACAAAGGTCAGCCTCTCCGGTGCCTTCGAAGAGTATTCGGGGTTCGACGCAAAGCGCTCGATGATGTTCATGGATGATCCTCGCATTCCCTGGCTGGCTGCTCGTGCAGCAATAGACTTGCAACATACCCAGTATGCGTAGGAAATAGGGGTTGCGCTGCTCCAAACGGACGCCCTGCACCGAAGCGTCGGCAGACGGCATGCAGGAGGCTACTTCCTGTCCTTGTTCTGCATCTTCTTCGGATTCACGCTGATGCCGCCCTTCGAGCGGCCGCCCGAAGCGAGCTTCAAGGTCGCTGAGCCGGTACGGCGCTTGAAGCGTGCCCAGCGCGCTGCGATGCTCTGCCCCCTGTCGGAACGAAGCGAGAGAAGAGGGATCGCCGCGAGCACGGGCAGGAAATACTCGACCGAGCGCCACACCACATAGCCTGCTGCGACATTCGCGTCGCCGAACATGCCGCCAAAGAGCACGGCAAAGCCGCCTTCGGCGCCGCCGGTACCGCCCGGAAGAGGAATCGCAGAGGTCAGAAGCTCGAGCATGGAGCCTGCCGTAAGGCAGGTCAGAAGATCCGGATCCTGGCCAAAGGCATGGAGCACGAACCACGGCAGCGCATAGAGACAGCTGAGCTGCAGGAGCGTCACGAGAAGCGTGAGCCCGAGCTCAGGCAGATTCTTGGCAGCGGAGCGGAAGCCGCGCGAGAACTCGTCCACCTGGACCGTTGCCATCTCCCGCCACTTGTCCGGATTCTTCATCCATCCATGGTTCGTGGCGATCTTGATGATCCAGAGGCCGACCTTCGTCACGACCTTCGGGAAGAAGCAGATGGCCAGAAGGACGCCGACCTCGATGACCTTGAAGCCGAAGAGGAGAAGCGCCACGAGCCATGCTGCATCGGCATAGGTGTCCATGAACCACTGGGCCCGGAAGATGAGCATGAGGGCAGCGAAGATGCCCTCTCCTGCCTCGTAGATGATGAAGCGGGTGTACTGGACAGCACCTGCCGCTCCGACAGAAAGCCCTGCCCGCATGAGACGGTAGACCTGGGCAGGCGCGCCGCCTGCGCCGTTCGGCGTCAAGTTCGAGAAGAAGATGCCCGACGCCTCGACGCTCATGAGGTCGCGGATGCCCAAGGGGCACTTCGGGTCCTTGATGACAGCAAGGACATAGGCAAGGACACCGAAGAAGTAGTAGATGACATAGGCGAAACAGGCTGCCGCGACCCAGCCCTTATCTATGGAGCCCAAGGCCGCCATGAACTCCCCGAACTGCCCGGAGAGGACAAGGTAGGCCATATAGATGACAGCGACGATAGCCAGAAAGACGACGCTCTTGCGCACGGAGCCCATGCGCTCCTGCTCTTCAGCACTTCCCTTCGTGCTCGAGACCTGTGCCTTCACCTTCATCTTCGGCTTTGTCGCCACGCCTGCTCCTGTCTGTCACCTCTAATAACACATTTCCTACCCGATTTGCTGCAGATTGTTGCCGCTAGCTTTGGAGTTCCTTGAGGAAATACGCGCCATAGCGGGAAAGCTTGGCCTGGCCGACACCCGATATCTCGAGCATCTCGTCTTCCGTCTGGGGACGGCGGCGGACCATGGCGCGAAGCGTCGCATCGGAGAAGACCATGTAGGGCGCGATATGGCGCTCGTCTGCAAGGCGCTTCCTCAAGGCATGCAGCCTCTGGAACATCTCTTCTGCATCGTCTCCCGCCTCGTCGAAGGAAGAGACTGAAGCAGCTTCAGTCGCACCGCCGAAGACACGCGGACGTGCCGCCGGAAGCTCGCCGAGCGCGGGCACGCAGACAGAGCAGCCGCCGCAGTTTCCAGCCATGTCTGCCTTCTCGCCGAAATAGCGAAGCATCCGGGCACGGAGGCAGACCGTGCTCTCGGCGTAGCCGATCATGGAGCCCAAAAGCTGCTCGCGGCAGCGGATGCGCTCCTTCAGGACATCAGGTCCCGACCCTTCCGGCACCTCAGTGCGGTCGATCAGGAAGTATGCAAGGCGGATATCGCCGTCGCTCCAGAGCAGGATGCACTCGGCGGGCTCTCCATCCCTGCCGGCACGTCCTGCCTCCTGGTAGTATTCCTCGAGCGTGAGCGGCAGGCCGTCATTGATGACAAAGCGGACGTCGGACTTGTCGATGCCCATGCCGAAGGCATTCGTCGCGACGATGACAGAGACATTGTCCTGGACAAAGGCCTCCTGTGCGCGGGTGCGCTCGTCCGCCTCCATACCGGCGTGGTAGGTGGCAGCACGGAAGCCGTCTTCGAGAAACGCTGCTGCGACCTCTTCGGTGCGCTTCCTCGTCCTGCAGTAGACGATGCCTGAGGTATCGCGGTGCGCAGCCAGATAGCGCTCGATATAGCGCAGGCGCTCCTTCGGCGCGAGCTTCTTGACAATGAAGGAAAGGTTCGGCCGGTCGAAGTCCGTATGCACCGAGACGGGGTCCTTAAGGCCCAAGCGGCTCTTGATGTCACGCTCGACCGTGCGGGTCGCAGTCGCCGTGAAGGCGGCCACGACCGGGCGCTTCGGCAGCGCTTCGGCAAACTCCCGGATGCCCAGATAGGCCGGACGGAAGTCCTGCCCCCACTCGCTTATGCAGTGCGCCTCATCGACCGCAAGGAGCGGAATCTGTGCCTCATGTGCAAAGGCGACAAACGCAGGGTCCTGGAGGCGCTCAGGCGCCACGTACATGAGGTCATACCAGCCGGCCAGAGCACGCGCGAGCACGACGCGCTGCTGTCCCGGAGTGAGCGAGCTGTTGAGATAGGAGCCACGGATGCCTGCCTCCTTGAGCGAGCGCACCTGGTCGCCCATGAGCGAGATCAGAGGCGAGACGACAATCGTGAGGCCTGAAAGCACCGCTGCAGGAATCTGGTAGCAGAGCGACTTTCCTGCCCCTGTCGGCATGATCCCTACGGCATCTCTCCCTGCCAGAATCGCTTCGATGAGCTCTTCCTGGCCAGGACGGAAGCTCTGATAGCCGAAATGCTCTGCAAGCGCCTGCTGCGCTTCTTCCATCTGCGGTCTTTCCTGCACCCCGCAAAACCTTTCTGCCTCGATGTATAGAATTGAAGGGAACCTATGTGAAGGAGTCCCATGGAACCCAAGGTAAGCATTATAGTGCCCGTCTACAACGCCGAGAAGAAGCTCGAGCGCTGCGTCGACTCGATCCTCGGCCAGGAATTCACCGATATCGAGCTCATCCTCGCAGACGATGGATCGACCGACTCCTCGGGCTCCATCTGCGATGCCTATGCGAAGCGCGACTCCCGGGTGCATGTCATCCACAAGCCGAACTCCGGCGTCTCGAGCACCCGCAACTGTGCCATGGATGCAGCCCAGGGCACCTATATCCAGTTCCTCGACTCTGACGACTGGATCACGCCCGATGCGACGAAGCTTCTGGTCCGTGGCATCGAGGAGAACAGCTGCGACATGGTCATCGCAGACTTCTATCGTGTCATCGGCAGCCGCGTGGCAAGGAAGAGCGACATCGACTCCGAGGACGTGATCACGCGCGAGCAGTACGCCGACCTCATGATGGAGTCTCCCTCCGACTTCTACTGGGGCGTCGTCTGGAACAAGCTCTACAAGCGCTCGATCATCGAGAGCCACCACATCCGCATGGATCCCTCGATCAGCTGGTGCGAGGACTTCATCTTCAATATGGAGTATGTGCTCCACACTGCCAGGATCTATCCCCTGCATGTGCCGATCTACTACTACGAGAAGACGAGGGGCTCTCTTGCGACGCAGGGTGTCTCGCTTGCCAATACCATCCGCATGAAGATCAACGTGATCGAGTACTACAAGAACTTCTACAAGGAGATCATGGACGAGGACGACTATGCCGCACGCCGTCCGGACATCTACCGCTTCTATATCGACTCTGCCTCAGACGGCGGCGTCCTGCCCGGACCTCTGAGCACGAAGCTCGGACGCGAGCGCGTGACCGCACAGCTCGATCCCGATATGCAGGCAAACCCGCTCGGGCTCCTCTATCTTTCTGCCAAGCTCCTCGACCGCTACCTCGATGTCGCAGGGTCTGCCCATGATCTGGAGCTGGCCGATATGAAGGTCCTGCTCTATCTCAGGGACTGCGGCACCTGCGGTCCCATGAAGGAGATCGCAGCCTATGCCGGCGTGACGCAGAGCCAGGCAGCACGCGCCCTGGGGCACTTGAAGAGCCGTGGCTTCGTCGGCACGGGCACCGGCAAGGACAAGGATGCAGATCAGAGTGCAGACTCAGAGCGCAAGACCCAGGACATCGAGGTCTTGGCTCCTGCAGCTCCGGTGCTTGCCTCTATTGCCACCGCCCTCAACGACTTCGACCATGCGCGCCTCGCCCATCTCGATGAGGGGACAGACGAAGACGTCGAGGCAGCAGAGGCGAAGGAATATGAAGCCCTCGTCGAGAGCTTCTCGTAAGGCTTCAAGGTCTCTTCAATACAGCTGGTCTTTGTCCATATTCATTGACCTCGTCTTGCCTTGACCGATAATGGTCCTGAAACAGTGTGCGCACCGATTGGGGATGGTGGTATGGGAATTAGGGTCGTCTGCGACTCTTCCAGCAATGTGTATGCGCTCGACGGCGTGGACTTCCGGAGCGTCCCTCTGACCGTGACGCTCGATGGGACCGATTACGTCGACGAGGAAGGCCTCGATCTCGCCGAGTTCTGCGACCGCATGTCGCTCAACCAGGGATCGGCTTCGACCTCCTGCCCGAGCCCTGATGCGTGGCTTGCTGCCTTCCAGGGCGCAGATGAGATCATTGCAATCACGATCACCGGCAAGCTCTCAGGCTCCTGCAATGCCGCCCGTCTTGCAGCTGCCCAGTATCTGGAAGAGCACTCAGAGGCAAAGATCGCCGTCGTCGATTCCCGCTCCGCCGGAGAGGATCTGGCGCTTCTTGCAGCACGTGCTGCCGAGCTCGGAGAGGAGCCCATCCCCTTCGAGGAGCTCATGCGCATGCTTCTTGCCTACCAGCACCACGTGCATGTCCTCTTCGATATCGCCGACCTCTCGAACCTCGCGAAGGGTGGCCGCGTGAATCCGGCAGTTGCCCGCTTCGCGAATGCGCTCGATGTGCATGTGATCGGCACCGGCAGCCCCGAAGGCGAGATCGAGGTGCTGCGCAAGGTCCGTGGCGCCAAGAAGGCTGCACGTGCGATGATCCACGAAATGCAGATGCACCGCTATTCGGGCGGCCCCTGCTACATCTCCCATGTGGACAATGTAGGCGGAGCCGAGTTCATGAGAGACGAGCTCAGGAAGGTCTGGCCCGAGGCAGACATCACGCTCGGGCGCTGTGGCGCCCTCTGCTCCTACTATGCTGCCCGTGGCGGCCTCATCATCAGCTATGCAGACTCGAGGAAGGTCAATCCCGAGCGCGACCTGCCCAAGCAGGGTCCCGCATCCTTCATCCTCTAGCTGCCGAAGCGCTCCATCCACTTTTTCGTCGTGCCGTCGGAGAGTGCATGCTCAATGCCATGCGCCTCTTCGGCGGCCGTTTCTTCATCGACACCGAGCTCCTGCACAAGGAAGTCATAGATTGTCTGGTAGCGGCGCTCGAGCGCACGTCCGCGCTCCTTGCCTGCCTCGGTAAGCACGATCGGCGAATACGGCTCAGCTGTCAGATACCCATGCTCTGCGAGGATTCCGACAGCACGATGCACGCTTGGCTTCGAGACGCCGAGCGAACGTGCCACCTCCACGCTGTGAACCGTTCCTGTCTCGTCTGCCAGCTCGAAGAGCGCCCTCAGGTAATCTTCGAGACTCGCGGAGTCCATCTTCTGTGCCATATGCGCTCCCTTCCCTGGCTGAAAGCTCCTCAAGACATGATAAGCCCATAAAGCCGTATGCATTCCGGCTTTATGGGCTTTTTGCTATCTCCAGGCTATCAGTTCAGATGCGCTACGCGAAGCCGAGGAGCATGCCGATCGTATGGACGAGGAAGGCAGCCGCCCAAGCAACCGCACACTGGAAGAAGACGATGCCGGTCGCCCACTTGCCGCCAAGCTCGCGCTTGATGGCAGAGATGGCAGCGACGCAGGGTGTATAGAGAAGGCAGAAGACGAGGAGGGAGATGACCGCAAGCGGCGTGAGCGCAGCCGTGAGCTCGGCCAGGCTGCCAAAGAGGACGGAGAGCGTCGAGACGACGACTTCCTTTGCCATGAAGCCAGCGATAAGCGCGGTCGTGATGCGCCAGTCTGCAAAGCCGAGCGGCGCGAAGATCGGGGTGAGCCAGCTTGCAACGACAGCCAGAAGCGAGTCGGCAGGATCGCTCACCATATCGAAGGTCGGGCTGAAGGTCTCGAGCGCCCAGATGATCACGGCTGCAGCAAAGACGACCGTGAAGGCGCGGGTCAGGAAGTCCTTCGACTTCTCCCAGAGGAGCTGGCGCACCGACTTGGCAGAGGGCATGCGGTAGTTCGGAAGCTCCATAACGAAGGGGACAGCCTCGCCCTTCGCGACGGTCATGTGCGCAATCTTCGCGCAGAGGATGCCGATCAGGATGCCTGCAAGGTAGAGAGCAAGGATAACGAAGCCGCCATTGCCCGGGAAGAAGGCTGCCGTGAAATAGCCATAGATCGTGAGCTTCGTGGAGCAGCTCATGAAGGGCGTCAAGGCAATCGTGAGCTTGCGGTCACGCTCGGACGGCAGCGTGCGTGTAGCCATGACAGCAGGCACCGTGCAGCCGAATCCCATGAGCATGGGGACGATCGAGCGGCCGGAAAGGCCGATGCGGCGGAGCAGCTTGTCCATTACGAAGGCAACGCGGGCCATATATCCCGTGTCCTCAAGAAGCGACAGGAAGAAGAACATGCAGACGATGTTCGGCAAGATCGGCAGCACCGTGCCGATTGCATTGAAGACGCCGTCGATCAGGAGCGAATGGAGGACCGGGTTCGCATTGCCGGCAGTAAGGCCCGCATCTGCCATGCCGCTTATCCAGTCCACGAACTGAGAGATGAGGTCACCGAGGAACGGTCCTATCACATTGAACGTGAGCAGGAAGATCGTTGCCATGATGAGGATGAACATCGGGATGGCAGTATAGCGACCGGTAAGCACTGCATCGATCCTGCGGGAGCGCTCTGTCTCCTTCGACTCCTCGGGTTTGATCACGCAGGCGCGCACGATCTTGGAGATGAAGGAGAAGCGCATGTCTGCAATAGCGGCAGCACGGTCGAGGCCGCGCTCCTCTTCCATCTGGTGCACGATGTGCTCTACCGCATCATGCTCGTTCGGTTCGAGCTTCAGTGCCTTCTCGATGGCGGCATCGCCCTCAACGAGCTTCGTCGCGGCAAAGCGGATAGGAATCTGTGCACGCTCTGCATGGTCTTCGATGAGGTGCATGACAGCATGAAGGCAGCGGTGCACCGCTCCCCCATGGTCATGGACATCGCAGAAGTCCTGGCGACCCGGCGTTTCCTGGTAGCGTGCGACATGCAGGGCGTGCTGGACAAGCTCGTCCACGCCTTCGCCCTTGACGGCTGAAATCGGCACGACAGGAAGCCCCAGGATATCCTCCATGCGGTTCACATCGATGGAGCCGCCATTCTCCTGGACCTCGTCCATCATGTTCAAAGCCACGACCATGGGGACATTGAGCTCCATGAGCTGCATCGTGAGGTAGAGATTGCGCTCGATGTTCATGGCATCCACGATATCGATGATGCCGGAAGGCTTCTCGTCGAGAATGAACTGGCGGCTCACGATCTCTTCCGAAGAGTATGGGCTCATCGAATAGATGCCCGGAAGGTCGGTCACACGCGTATTGGGATGTCCGATGATGGCGCCATCCTTGCGGTCGACCGTGACACCCGGGAAGTTGCCCACATGCTGGTTCGATCCCGTGAGCTGGTTGAAGAGGGTCGTCTTTCCGCAGTTCTGGTTGCCAGCAAGGGCAAACGTGAGCGTCGCATCTGCCGGAAGCGGATGGGAGTGGTCGCTCGTGCGGACGTCCGTATGGGCGCCCTGCGAAGGCTCGCCCAGACCTGGGTGGGTCTGCGCCGGCTCATGCTCGAGCACTTCGACGTGCTCTTCCTCTGCCTTGCGCTGCGATGCCACCTCTTTGGGCGAAAGCAGGGTGCAGTCGATCTTCTTCGCATCTGCCACACGCAGCGTCAGCTCGTAGCCGTGGATCTCGAACTCCATAGGATCGCCCATCGGTGCGTACTTCACGAGCCTGATTTCCGCTCCTGGG
This sequence comes from Olsenella kribbiana, assembly GCF_036408795.1. Lineage (NCBI taxonomy): Bacteria > Bacillati > Actinomycetota > Coriobacteriia > Coriobacteriales > Atopobiaceae > Olsenella > Olsenella kribbiana. Next base: position 12,751 of record NZ_JAZGJP010000001.1, on the reverse strand, counting down.
ATGACGCCCATATCGAGGAAGTGCTGGCGGAGTGCGCCCGATCCCCCGACCTTGTCGATGCGCGCCACATCGCCTATCTCGAGCGAGCCGAGAGTGGAGGCTTCTGCCTGCTTCTGGCTCCTGTCCATGTGCTGCCTGCTTTCTCCCAAGGCTCCGAAGAGCCCGATATGTTCCGTTCCGCTCCCGATACTACCCCATTCAGCCGAGAAGTTAGCCCAAACTGACGTATTGGGCAGAAGTTTCCTGAACGACCTTTCAGGCCATGGGCATGAAGGGCAGATGCCTGCCTGCTGCAGCCCAGGTCTCTCCCCTTCCTGCGGATCCGGCTGAAACATCAGGGCAGATGGCAAGGACCCGATCGGGAAGAGTCCGGAAAGCGCAGGGACGACGTACCGAGGGGCCGAAATGGCGCAGGGCCTCATCGGAGAGCATCCTGGCCAGAAGGCTCTGGACCGTCAGTGTCAGTCCCTCTTTCCTTTTCGCTCCTGGAGCACAGGACTGGGTTCCACAGAGAGGAAATCTTGCCGGAAGAGATCCTCATGTTGGCAGGCAGTCTTTCTGCCCTATCATGGCTAGAGGCTGCAGGTGCCTCTCCTCAGGGCTCGGCAGCACAGATTTGGAGGCTTTCCCGTGAACATGTCTGCCGTGCTGGCTCTCAAGGTGCTCGTGATGTTTCTTCTGGTCGGCATCGGCTATGCGCTGTTCCGTGCCGGCAAGATCACGATGGAGGGAAACAGGGTCATCGGCAACATCCTGATCTATCTTTCCCTTCCTGCTGTCATCATCAAGTCCCTCCTCATCGAGCACACGGCAGAGCATACGGCAGCGCTCGTCGAAGGAACGGCTGTCTCGCTTCTGCTCCTTGTCCTCGCGGCTATGGTGGCCCGCATCGTCTGCGGCAAGGACGCTATCGGCAACTTCGCTGCCACCTTCTCGAACCCGAGCTTCTTCGGCATCCCTCTGGTAATCGCGACCGTCGGTGCCCAGAGCGTCTTCTACAATGTCGGCTTCATTGCCCTCATGAACATAGGGCAGTGGACCTACGGCGTGAGCCTTATCACGCACGAGAAGGGAGAGCCCGCACCTACTGCCAAAGAGGTGCTGCACAGCCTTGCTTCGGCTCCCTTCATGATTGCAGCCCTCATAGGCATCGTGCTCTATGCGACGCAGGCACCGCTGCCTTCTGTCATTGCGACATGCCTCGACGATGTGGCAGCCCTGAATACCCCGCTTGCGATGTTCACGATCGGCGTCTATCTGGCCAAGACCGACCTGAAGCAGATGTTCACACGCAGCCAGAACTACCGTGTCGCGCTCTGCCGCATCGTGCTGGCCCCTCTTGCCTCTCTGGCGCTTCTGACCCTCGTGCCCATCTCGAGCTACGAGATGCGCATGGCGCTGCTCATCGCCTCTGCCTGCCCGGTAGGATCCAATGTGGCCGTCTATGCCCAGCTGCACGATGCCGACTATTCCTACGCCGTCGAGACTGTCGTGATATCGGTGCTCCTCTCCATCCTGACGGTGCCTGCCATTGCAGGTCTGGCCAATGCCATCTGGCTCTAGCATGCCATCCTGCCCGCAGGAAATGGCAGTGCCGAAGCAAAAGGCCCTCTTCATCCTTCAGGACAAGAAGCGCTGATGCATCAGGACGCTGCAGGTGCTGCCCCTGGCATTCCTGCATGTCAGCCAGGTCCCGCAGGAGACGCTCATGCCGGCAACGCCGCACAGATGCGCATGGGCGCACGGCAGGCAGCCAGGGCCCGCTTCTTCCTGGAGAGCGCAGACACATGATCTTCCGGACCGAAGATGCGGCATGTGCGGCAGCACGCCGAAGAACAGGGAGCCTTTGGTTTTGAGGCCGGCGCGCAGGCATGCCTCTGCACAAAGAAACGGGCCCACCGAAGCGGGCCCAGCCAGCTGCTATGGGAGGCTATCTCCTGCTGTGGCGGGAAGCCTCGTGCCTTCCTCCTCTGCGCATCCCGACCGTACCTTCGCGCCTCCTGCGCTTGCGGTCAGCTGCGGCAGACGAGAGCATTCCCAGAAGGCACCCCAAAAGAACGGCAACAACAATCGCCAGGATGGTTGTATCGCTCATGGAGCTCCTTTCTCTCGCGTAGCCAATGCATTCTAGGATGCCACGAGAGCGGCATGTCCTCGCATCTTCCCTTAAAACCACAGCGACCGGACACATACCAGACATTGCGAAAGGAGGTGCAGCCATGCAGCTGCACCTCCTTCTTTCACGTGTTTTATACCAATCTAGAGGCTCTTCAGGTCCTCGAGGCTCAGCACCTTGAAGCCTGCCTCCTCAATTGCGAAGGTCGCCTTCGAGGCTGCTGCAGGGTCGGAGATCTTGAGCGCATCGACGGCGTAGTCTCCTGCCACCTGGAAGCAGTAGCCATACTCGACCGGGATATCGAGGTCATCGAGGATGCCCAGAAGGTCTGCCAGAGAGCCTGGGCGGTCAGGCAGCTTGATGAGCGATACCTTCGTTATGGACGCCCGGTAGCCGCGCTTGTTGAGCTCATCGCGTGCGGCAGAAGGGTTCGCGCAGAGGATGCGCACGACACCGTATTCAGGTGTATCCATGAGGGTCAAGGCATCCATGTTGATGCCAGCGTCTGCCAGAGCACGGCAGAGTTTTGCGAGGCGTCCTTCTTCGTTCTCCAGGAATACTGTCAGCTGGTCTACCATCGCTACTCCTGTCCCCTCTTGTCGATGACACGCTTTGCCTTGCCTTCGCTTCTGGGCAGCGACTGCGGCTCGACGAGGCGCACCTTCACGCCGACGGAGAGTGCTGTCTTGAGCGCTGCCTGGATACGATTCTGCAGGTTCTCGATGGCACCAGTCGAGTCGAAATCGAAGTCCGGATTGACTTCTGCCTTGAGCGTGACGACGTCGAGATAGTTCTTCGTCGTGAGCTCGATCTGATACCACGAGGACACCTCGTCGAAGGTCTCCATGACGTTCTCGATCTGGCTCGGGAAGACGTTGACGCCGCGGATGATGAGCATATCGTCCGTACGCCCATGGATGCGGTCGATCCTTCTGTGGGTGCGTCCGCAGGGACAGGAGCCCGGAAGGATCCTTGTAATGTCGCGCGTGCGATAGCGGAAGACGGGCGATGCCTCGCGGTCAAGGGTGGTGACGACAAGCTCTCCCCACTCGCCGTCGGGCAGCACCTGGCCTGTTGCCGGGTCGATGATCTCGCAGAGGAAGTGGTCTTCTGCGATATGGAGCCCCTGCTGTGCCAGGCACTCCACGGCGACACCCGGTCCCATGGTCTCTGTCAGGCCATAGACATCGAGGACCTTGTAGTTGAGCTTCTTCTCAAGCTCTTTCCTGAAGTTGTCGGAGAATGCCTCTGCGCCGTGGATGCCGACACGCAGATGGAACTCGCGGGCAGGATCGATGCCCATGGAGATGGCCGTATCTGCGATATGCATGGCATAGCTCGGCGTGCAGCAGAGGATGGTCGAGCCCATCTCGCGCATGACCCTGATCTGGCGCTCGGTGTTGCCGGCCGAAATGGGTATCGTCGTGCATCCTGCTGCCTTGGCACCATAGTGGGCACCGAGGCCGCCCGTGAAGAGGCCATAGCCATAGGCAATCTGCGCCACATCGTTCGGTCCGCCGTCGGCATACCTGATGCCACGGGCGAAGCACTCTCCCCAGAAGTCCAGGTCATGCTCTGTATAGGCGCCGACGGTCGCTACACCGGTCGTGCCGGAGGACATATGGATCTCGCGCACTTCGGAAAGCGGCACGGCAAGCATGCCATACGGATAGGCATCCCTCAGGTCCTGCTTCGTAACGAAGGGAGCCTTCTTCACATCATCGAGGCTGGAGATGGAATAGGGATCAAAGCCCGCCTCGTCGAAGCTCTTCTTGTAGAAGGGGATCTTCTCGTAACACTGGACGGCGGTCTTCTTGATTCCCTCGAGCTGCAGCGCCTCAATCTGGTCGTGCGGCAGCGTCAGGATGTCTTCCTTAGACTCCATGCCTCTCACCTTTCTGTTCCTAACTCTCTCTGCGCCGAACCTGAGCCCGGGCGCACTACATCCTAGCCGCCTTCTATGTCCGGTCCATTTCGGCTGAACGCTGCATCCCGTGAGCGGTTGCCTATTCAGCGTTGCCGGAGCCACAGAACTGTGGAAGCGATGAGAAGGTGAGTTGAAGCCTTCTTGCAAACATCAGCTATCGTTGTCAGATGGCAGATGCGGGTGCAATAGAGATGCACCAGCGATGCCCGAAATCCTTAACGCGGCGCGGGCGGCGCAGGTGTTGATTGCTCAGAAGCCCGGTGGCCACCGGGCTTCATTCGTTAAAGTGCGTCTTCCTTATGATGCTTTATGTTCCCTTCTGATCCTGACCACCTCTTCCGCGATCTCGAGAATGGTTTTCAGAATCCCCGCAAAGAACGCGAGGGCTTGCAGGATTTCAAAGATATTGTCCTGAGGCTCCCTCGATCTCTCGAAGCGCCACCCGCATCCGGATATCGCTGGTGCAGGCTGCATTCCACAAGACACGTCTTTCACGTCTCGCTATCCCTGCTGACGCATATCTTTCAGAGTTTATGCAGAACATATGTCGTTTCTGGCACCAGCAAGGGCAGGGCCCAGCCTTGCTGCCCCATCTCTGCCGAGCAGAGCTGCACGTTTCGGCACATGGCATGACATGCCATCTGGCATATCCAGATATCCGGTTGTCTATGCAAGTCTTTCATTGCGCCTCAAAGACGTACAATTGCGGAAGCTGAAGCTTCCGGCACAAAGGAGAGGAACATGCTTCGAATCGGCCTTCTTACGAGCGGCGGCGATTGCCAGGCCCTCAACGCCACGATGCGCGGCATCGTGAAGACGGTTCTCCACAACTCGAAGGAGAACGTCGAGATCTACGGCTTTGAGGACGGCTATCAGGGCCTCATCTATGGGCGCTATCGCCAGATGAAGTGGAAGGACTTCTCCGGCGTGCTGACCCAGGGCGGCACGATCCTGGGCACGAGCCGCACCCCCTTCAAGATGCTCGACGTTCCGGAAGCAGACGGAGTCCAGAAGGTCCCTGCCATGAAGAAGACGTACAAGAGCCTCAAGCTTGACTGTCTCTTCATGCTTGGCGGCAACGGCTCCACGAAGACCGCAAACCGCCTCTCCCAGGAAGGCCTGAACGTTATCGCCCTTCCCAAGACCATCGACAACGATACCTGGGGAACCGACATCACGTTCGGCTTCACCTCTGCCATCGATGTGGCCACCCGCTACCTCGACGAGATCAAGACCACGGCATCTTCCCACAATCGCGTCTTCGTCGTTGAGATCATGGGCCACAAGGTCGGCTGGATCCCTCTCTATGCAGGCATTGCCGGCGGCGCTGACGTGATTCTTCTTCCTGAGATCCCCTACGATATCAAGAACGTCGTCCGCGCCATCGAGTCCCGCGAGCAGTCCGGCGGCCGCTATGCCCTCGTCGCCTGCGCAGAAGGCGCCATCTCCAAGAAGCAGGCAGCAATGCCCAAGAAGGAGTACAAGAAGCTCGTGGCCCAGCGCCGCTACTCCGTTGCCTATGAGATTGCAGACGAGATTGCACAGCTCACGTCCCGCGAGGTCCGTGTCGGCATTCCTGGCCACACGCAGCGTGGCGGCACCCCTGATGCCCAGGACCGCATCTTTGCGACCCAGTGCGGCGTCGAGGCAGCCCGTGCCCTCTTCGATCATGACTATGGCTGCATGATTGCCAAGGTCAACAACAAGATGGTGCGTGTCCCGCTTGCTGATGTTGCAGGCAAGCTCAAGTACGTCGACCCGAAGTCGGACCTGGTCCAGGAGGCAAAGCTTCTGGGCATCAGCTTCGGCGACGAGTAAGGCCGAAAGCGCCAATTGCAGCCCTTCCGGAAAGAGCCTGGAGCGCAAGCTTCAGGCTCTTTTTTCATGAGGAATGGGCAATGCGCGCGAGACGTACCAGCTCATCCAGCCATTCCTCTTCATCCATGAGGACAAGCTGCGCGTGGGGCCTGCCCCGTGATTCGCCGAGGCGTACCTGGCAGGAAGGCATCCCATCCTCCGCCTCCTCCTCTCCGAAGAAGGTACGCACCTTCCAGAAGGAAGCGGCGGGAACAAGGCCGACAGGCACCCCGTCCACACAGCAGGCAAGATTCTGTTTTCCTGCGCATGCACCTTCGATCCAGCAGAGCTCGGCAGCATAGGTGCCTGGCTCCTGCTTCTCCAGCAGGGATGCTGCCGCCTCGACAGTCGCCTTCCTCTGCCCCAGCGCCATCTGAAGACGTCCGGAGCGCTCCTGGGCAGCAATCCTCAGGTAGCTGCCGTCTGCCAGAAGATGCCTGAAGCAGAAGGCCGTAGCCCTCGCATCATCTTCTGCATCATGCGGATGGAACGTATATCCATAGGTTGCTGCACACTCGGAGAGCCTCACCCACCGCTTGCTGCCCCATTCCCTCGAGGGCTTTCCATGCACGCGGGCAAACTCCTCCATCACATCGAAAGTATTGCGGGGCCAGGAAGAGAGGGCTCCCACACGGCGAAGCATCGAGAGGTCATAGCTGACATTGTAGCCAGAGACGAGGCCAGCTGGCCCAAGCGTCTCTGCCAAGGAGGGTGCCAGCTCCTCTATCGTGGGAGCGTCTCTCACATCTGCAAACGTGATGTGGTTCACCTCTGCAGCGCCAGGCCACTTCGTATGGTGCTGAGGCCTCACATAGCTTGAGAGCAGGGTCTCGCCGTACCCATCCACGACAGCGATCTCGAGGATCTCATCGCCGTCAGAAAAGCCTGTCGTCTCCGTATCGAAGATGGCGACTCTGCTCAAGGGACAGCCGAAGAGCGCATCCGAGAGGTCTTCGAACTCATGCATCAGGTGCGCCCCTCATCTCTGGCTGCCAATACATACTAGAAGCGGAAGCTCTCCGCTCCCTCAATCTCGAGATTTGCCTCGAAGAAGGCCTTCATGGCCGCAATGCCCAGAGCGGTATCCTCGATGCCTGTCGTCTCATAGGCAGAGTGCATCGCAAGCTGCGGCATGCCCACATCCACCGCATGGAGCGAGACCTGGGTGTTGGAGAGATTGCCCAGAGTCGAGCCTCCACGCATATCGGAGCGATTCGCGAAAGTCTGGTAGGGGATCTTCGCCTCGTCGAGTATCGCAGAGAGTGCAGAGCGGCTGAAGGCATCAGAGGTATAGAGCTGGTTTGCCGCCTCCTTGATAACAATGCCGTGATTGAGCTGGCAGCGGTTGACCTCATCCGACTTTTCAGGGTGGTTCGGATGCACGGCGTGCGCATTGTCGGCACTCACAAGGAAGGACTTTGCATATGCCTCATGGAGCTCCTCTGCGCTCCAGCCCAGGCCGGAAGCGACACGGGAGAGCGTATCCCTCAGAAGTGTCGACATCGCGCCCTGCTTCGTGTTCGAGCCCACTTCCTCGTTGTCGAAGCAGGCAAGAACGCTCACATCGTGCGGGTTCTCGGAGGAGAGGAAGGCTTCGAGCCCGGCGTAGACGCTCTGGAGATCGTCCAGGTGTCCTGCACTCACGAACTCATCTGCCGCTCCCCAGATGGTAGGCTTCTCCCGGTTCACGAGATAGAGGTCGCGCCCGAGGATATCCTCTGCCTTGCAGCCCAGCTCTTCTGCCAGAAGGTCGTCCAGAGAGCCCTGCTTCAGCTTTCCAGCCGACCAGAGCGGCAGGAGATCTATCTGCCTGTTCGGGCCGAAAGACTTGTTCACGTCGCGGTCCATATGTACCGCCAGGGACGGGATCAGGAGAAGGTCGCGATCGAAGTGGACAAGATGCTCCTTCGCTCCCCTGCCCTCGCGCACATAGACCCTGCCTGCCAGCGTGAGCGGACGATCGAACCATGTGTAGTCGATCATGCCGCCGTAGGCTTCCACATCAAGACGAAGGTAGGACTCGGGGCCTGAGAGCTCAGGAACATTCTTGAGCTTGAAGGTCGGGGAATCATTGTGCGCCGCGACGAGCTGGAAATGGGGCGCATCGAGCGTCTCCCCTGCCTTCCAGGCAATGAGGCTCGAGTCGTTCCTGACGGTGTAGTACTTTCCGCCCTTTGCCTGTGTCCAGGACGTGCCCTCAGGAAGATAGGCAAAGCCTGCTTTATCGAGACGGGCGCGCAGCGCCTTGACCGTGAAGAATGCACAGGGGCTCTCGCAGATGAACTGCAGGAGCCCCTGGGATGCCGTACGTGAATCCAAGATCGTGCTCTCCTTCCGCTAGACCAGAAGGCCGATAAGCCAGCAGGCTGCACCTCCCAGAAGCATCGTGACGGGAAGGGTGACAAACCAGGCCTGGACGATATCGGCCGCAACACCCCAGTTTACCTTCCTGAGGCCCTTGGCGGAACCGGCACCCATGATCGACGTCGTTATGACCTGAGTCGTGGAGACGGGTGCGCCGATCGCTGTCATGATCTGGATTGCGATGGCAGAGGAGGTCTCGGAGACAAAGCCCATGACGGGCTCGAGCTTCGTGACGCCGCCGCCGACCGTCTTCATGATGCGCTGGCCGCCGACCGAGGTGCCCAGAGCCATCGTCGCAGCGCAGAAGATCTTGACCCAGAGGGGAACACCAGAGCCAGGAGCGATGAGGCCCTCGGAAATCAGCGCAATCGTGATGATGCCCATCGTCTTCTGGGCATCATTCGAGCCATGGCTGAATGCCATGAACATGGAAGAGCAGATCTGCAGGCGGTGGAAGAGCAGGTTCGCACGGTGCGGCACCCAGTTCGCGAAGAGCTCGTACACAAGCTTCATAAGGAAGAAGCCCAGGCAGAGGCCTATCAGAGGAGAGGTGATGAGGGGAATGACGACCTTGTCGAGGACGCCCGTCCAGATGATGTCCTGAAGACCTCCGGTCGCGACGATCGTGGCACCAATCAGAGAGCCGATCAGGGCATGGGAAGAGCTCGAGGGAACGGACTTCCACCAGGTGAAGAGGTCCCAGATGATGGCACCGACAAGCGCGGCCAGAATCACATAGAGCTCCGGCGTGATGCTCACGAGGCCTTCTGCGATGGTCAGGGCGACGCCCTCGTGCGTGAGGGCACCGATGAAGTTCATGCCAGCCGACATGAGAATCGCGACGCGAGGCGGAAGGGCTCTTGTATAGACCGTCGTCGCAATGGCATTGGCTGAATCGTGGAAGCCGTTGATGAGCTCGAATACAAAGGCTGCCACAAGCACGCCCACAAGCAGCCCGCTAAGCATTCTTCAGCACCACATTGCCGACGAGGGCTGCCACGGTCTTGCAGGAGTCGAGGATCTCTTCCTGCTTGTTGTAGATCGTGTTCCACTTGAGAAGATGGGTTGGCACAGGATCCTTCTCATCGAAAAGGCGTGCGAGCGCATCGTGGAAGACAGCATCGCCCTCATCCTCGATCTTGTGGATCTTCCCTGCCTCCTCCATCACCACAGGGTCGCGGCGGAAGTCATGGAAGTGCTGGAAGAGCGTATCCATGTAGTGACAGGCTTCATTGGCAAGACGTGCCATCTCCGTCGCCTCAGGAGGATTCGTGTTCACGTGGAAGAGCTCGTAGCGCCTCGAGACATTCTCCATCCCATCCACCACATCATCCATCTTGAGGATCAGAGACGAGATGTCCTCGCGGTCGAAGGGCGTGATGAAGGACTCGCTCAGATGCTCGAAGATGCGCGAAAGCATCTTGTCGCAGTCGGTCTCATACTGCTTCATCTCTTCGAGACGGTCCATGTGCTCTGGATAGGTCGAGATGATATCGAAGTAGCAGTCAGATGCTGACAGGATCTTGGCTGAAAGCTCCTGGAACATCTCATAGAACTGGTCTTCCTTCTTGCTGACTCGGGACATGGGGCTCCAACCTACACAGAGAGTAAAGACAATGTTAAGTATAGGTAAAGCGCACGTTAGGCCCCACCAGATTGGCCGTTTGTGGAGAAATGTACGCCTTCTGCGAGATATCCGACAGCTTTCGCGGAATATGTGTATGAAATCGGGCCGAAGCGCTTCCATCCATCTTCGCGCATGCGGCATCCGGTGCACACAGAAACGGTGCATCGCATCCGAGATGACGCATCCCTGAAGCCCAGCATATCCTGCATGCCCCAAGCCTCTGCCGCACTGTCAGATGGCACAACGTGCTAGGCTAGAGTGAATCAGAAAGCAAGCTATCCGGATGCAGGCACCACATGAATCTCGCACAGGCCATCGAGCATGCAAACTCCATCGTGTTTCCCGGCTTCCTCGTCGGCGACGAGGCAATGACGGAAGAGCGCCACAAGAACGAGGAAGCGCTCGTCCTCCTCATGGACGCCTGGAAGACGGCGCCTCTGGGCCAGGAGCCCTTCGGCTTCGATACCGTGAGGAAGCTCGCCGACAGGAACCGCGAGCTCTGCGACCTCTATGGGACAGAGAGGCTGAGAGACGAGCCGGTAGCGACGCTTGCAAGGAAGCTTCCCGACTCAGACCTTGTGCACGCCGTCGCCGTGATGCAGCACCGCTCCGATGCAGATGTGGCACGCACGGCAGGAAGAGATCTCAGGGATCTGGGCGTTGCCTGGCAGGAGGCTCCGGTCTCAGGCATGATACTGGGCATCGATCTCGAGACGACCGAGCGCGACCCAGCACGCGGCTACATCATCAATGTGGGCTTCGAGTTCATGTATATGTCTCCCAAGGCAAAGCCCACGAACGGCCATGCTGCCTATTTCGGCATCCCCGAGATGTACAAGGAGAAGGGCGTGCCCTTGACCGAGGTGCACCACATCACCTGGAAGGACCTCGACGGCAAGACTCCCTTCCGCGAGGCAAAGGCCGTCCAGGAAGCGCTCATCAAGATCCTCGAGCGCTATCCCTTCATGGCACACAATGCTGCCTTCGAGGATTCCTGGCTGACACTCCACCTCGATGGCTATGCCGAAGGCAGGAAGGCCGGCAGGATCGTGCCGATCGACACGCGCGACATCTGCAGGAGATGCGACCCCGAGGTCAAGAACCTTCCCCGCGAGGCAAGACCTGCTGCCCTTGAGTCCTGGGCAAGGCGTCGCAAGGTCCTGAAGAAGAGCCAGAAGGAGCGCCACTTGGGGCTTGAGGACGTGGACCTCATGTTCAAGACAGTCCAGGCAGAGTTCTCAGAGCGCACGATGTTCGCGTCCTGATTGAAGACCCCATAGATACGAAAGCAGCCCGCAGTGCCTATGCGCATCTGCGGGCTGCAATCTTTATTGGGAAGTGAGAGAGGAAGGGGTTCGAAAGAGGGGTTTCCGAACTTACTCCTGCCAGGCCTTTGCCTCGGCCTCGGAGATCGGACGAATGTCCTCGCCGGCAGCGTACGGGGACTCGGTGCCACCGATGCCGTGGAGGAAGTAGAAGCCAGAGCGGTTCTTGAAGAGGGACTCCTCGTAGCCGGCTGCGTCGCCGAACTCGCCGAAGGTCTTGTGACCGACCTCGGTCGACTTCTCGGTGTCGTAGCTGTGACGCTTGCCCTGGAAGGTCATGGTCTTGCGCATATCAGATGCTCCTTCAAAATGTCAATATATTTTCCGCCAAATGTACTCGACAGCCGTTATATTACGCAACTCGACATGTCGAGCAGCCGGCAACAGCCAATTTGCGCAGGTTATTCACAGGATGTTCATCAACTATCAGAATCTCGAAACATGGATGCCCTATGTACTCGACATCGACTCGTTGCCGCAGACGGCAGAAGTCGACCTCTGCTCGACATGTCGAGCAGAGTGATAGTGAGACTATCATCCCTGTCGAGTACTCCTGTTCGGCAGGGCATTGCCTTTGTTTCATCAGATAGCACACGCATGTGCCTGCCTTGGCATGCTTCCCATGCATGCCCGCTTTCCAGGAACGCAAGGCCGAAAGCAGCCTCCTCTGCGTAGCATCTTTCTTGCAGAACACATCTGAGCAGGGAGACGCAATGGAACGCTATACGCTTTCAGATGGATATGAGATGCCAAAGATTGGCTTGGGGACCTTCCAGATGAAGCCAGAAGAGGCAGAAGCTGCAGCAGCTTCTGCGCTTGCAGCGGGATACAGGCACATCGATACCGCCAACATATGCATGAACGAGCGGGCAGTGGGCCGTGCAATCAAGCGTAGCGGCATCTTCGTGCCCTCCAAGCTCTGGCCAAGTGTCTGCCGCGCAGGAGCAGAAGCGATAGGCGCAACGCTCTCACGCCTGGACACCGACTATCTCGATATGCTGATCCTCCACCAGCCAGCAGGCGACTATGTCAGGGCCTGGAAGGCGATGGAGGATGCCTATGCGCAGGGCAAGATACGCACACTCGGCCTCTCGAATTTCTTCGAGAAACAGATACAGAAGGTCATGGCTTCAGCGCATGTCATGCCTCAGCTCGTGACGGTCGAGTGCCATCCCTGCCATCAGCAGCGCGAGCTCAGAAGCTACCTCAAAGCCCACAGCATCCTCCTCGAAGCCTGGTATCCGCTGGGTCATGGAGGCAGGAGGCTTCTGGAGGAGCCTGCATTCGTGCGCTTGGCAAAGAGCTATGGCAAGACGCCTGCCCAGATAGTTCTTCGCTGGCAGTACAGATGGGCACTTCCGTCATCCCCGGCTCGACGAATCCTGCCCATGTTGCCGTGAATGCCGATATATTCGATAATGGCTGAGGACCTCCGGCATAACCGCAGGAATTCCTGTCGCCGCTCCGCTGCATCATATGGATGAACGGCTGATGCATCCGGAGGATCGGGGGACGAGATGGCGAAGGGTCATGCA